>DASRJG010000051.1:0-51467 GCA_035649595.1 Candidatus Polarisedimenticolaceae bacterium | reverse complement strand
TCGACGCGCTGCTCGCGCGCTGGCCCGGCGACCTCGACGCGCTGCGGGTGGCCGCGGGGGTGGCCGCGGGGCGCGAGCGCCCCGAGACGATCGCGCGGCTCGTCCCCGCCGACCTTCCGCTCGCCGACGTCGCGGCGAACGCCCCGCTCTTCGCCTTCCGCGCGCGCACGCGGTCCGTTCGCGGGGACGCCGCCGGGGCGCGCGCCGATGCCCTCCATGCGGTCGCGCTGTCCCGCTCCGATCCCTGGGTCCTCGTGCTGGCGGGGGACGCCCTCGTCGCGGCGGACCCGGCGACGGCGCGGGACCTCTGGACCCGCGCGGCCTACGCGCTGGAGCCGCGCGGGGGGGACGCGCTCACCTGGGTCCACCTGCGTCTCGCGCGGCTGGACGAGCGGGAGGGACGCGCCGCCGACGCGCTCCGCCGATGGCGTAGCATCCTCGCCGCGCGCCCGGACAGCGACGAGGCACGGCGCCGGATCGCGGAGCTGACAGGAGAGAGCGCACGATGAAGCGGCTGAGCATCATCGTCCCCGTCTACAACGAGGAGCGCACCGTCGTGACCCTCCTCCACGCCGTGCTGGCCACGCCGCTCCCGGACGGGATCGAGCGGGAGGTGATCGTGGTGGACGACGCCTCCACCGACGGAACGCGCGAGAAGCTCGCGGCGTTCGACGGCGACCCGCGGGTGCGGGTCCTCGCGCAGAGCGTCAACCGCGGAAAGGGGGCCGCCCTGCGCCGTGGGTTCGCCGAGGCGAGCGGAGACTTCGCGATCGTGCAGGACGCCGACCTCGAGTACGACCCGATCGAGTACTCGAAGCTCCTCGCGCCGATCCTCGACGGCAAGGCGGACGTCGTGTTCGGCTCCCGTTTCTCCGGGAGCGGCGCCCGCCGCGTGCTCTTCTTCTGGCACATGGTCGGGAATCGCCTCCTGACGCTGATCTCGAACATGACGACGAACCTCAACCTCACCGACATGGAGACCTGCTACAAGCTCTTCCGCATCGAGGTGCTCCGCCGGATCCGCATCGAGGAGGACCGGTTCGGGTTCGAGCCGGAGGTCACGGCGAAGGTCGCCCGGCTCGGCGTGCGCGTCTACGAGGTCGGGATCAGCTACGCGGGCCGGACGTACGAGGAGGGGAAGAAGATCGGCTGGCGCGACGGTGTCCGCGCGCTCTGGTGCATCTTCAAGTACGGCTTCTAGCGACGCCCGCGCTTGGCTTCCTGATAGGCGCGAGCGACGACGAGCCCCCCGACGAGCGCGACGATCAGCGGCGGGACCAGGCCGACGACCAGCCCCGGAGCCGGCTCCGCGGTTTGGCCGGCCAAGCTCAGCGCCGCGAGCAGCCCGGCGACCCCGACCACGAACCCCCAGCCGGCGGAGAGGACGAAGTAGATCGATCGCCGGGACCGGTTCGAGGTCGTCGGCGCCGCGTGGCGGCGCGAGGCGGGTTCGTTATACTCGCGCGGTCCACTCGGGCTGTCTTGGGGGGTCATCCGGGGGGTCCTCGCTCGATGACGAGACATTACGAACCCACGCCGCGAGGGTCAACTGCCTTTTCGCGCGGGCGCGTTTTCTCGCGGATCCTTGCAGCCACTTTGTCCGCGAGCCTGGCCCTACCGGCAGGAGCCGCGCACAAGGAGAAGGCCCCGAAGCCCGCGCCCGGAAGCGCGATCGAGGGAAAAATCCTCGGGGGCGACGGGAAGCCGGTCCGTGACGCGGTCGTCACCGTCCGGGCCCTGGACGGGGGAAAGTCCTGGGTGAGCGCGCCCTCCGACGGAAAAGGGCGCTTCCGGATGGAGGGGCTCGCCTACGGTTGGGGGGACATCGTGATCGCGACCGCACAGGGCGAGTTCCTCGGCGATCAGGCGATGGCCTTTTCACCCGGGAAGAAGGTCGAGGTGACGTTCACGCTCGTGCCGACCGCCGACAAGCCCGAGTCCTGGTGGGCGGACCGGCGGATCGAGCGGCCGGCCGGGGTCGAGACCGCGCAACTCGCCGGGCTCGCCCAATCCTCGCAGCGCCTCACGGGTGTCGAATACTGGAAGAGCCCCGCCGGAATCGCGATCCTCGCGAGCGCGGCTTTGGTCGCCCTGGGCCTCATCGCCGCGGGGGGGCGCGGCTACACCGCGCCGTAAAGGCACCGCATCGTTACCCGGTTGTTCTTGACGACAACCGGCTGCCGTCGGAGAATCCCTTTTTTTTCACGGTCGGAGGACCCCTACATGGTATCGCCCCTGCCGCGCCGCGCGACGGCGCTTCTGTTGATTGCCGGCTTCCTCGCACTGGCCTCTCCCGGCTCCGTCGCGGCGGAAGCAACGTCGTTCTCGGGGCGTGTCCTCGGACCCGGCGGCGCCGACCCGCGCGCGGGCGTCGTCGTCACGCTGGCGGATCGCGCCAGCGACCGCACCTACACGTCCCGTCCCACCGACGCGAAGGGCGCGTTCACCGTCGACACCGCACCGGCGGGGCGCTATGCCGTCCTGGTCGAGACACAGGAGGGGGCGTTCCTCGCCTCGAGCGAGGTGACGCTCGCCCCGGGAGTCCATCGGCCGGTCTCCCTCTCCCTGCGGCCGGGAAAGCAAGGGGCGCCACCCGCGCCGACCCCGCCTCCCACCGGCACCGCCCCCGCGAAGAGCGGGCTCCCGACCTGGGAGAAGTGGGTGATCGCGGGCGGCATCGTCATCGGCGCCGCCATCGTCGTCGACGCCGTGACGAGCGACAACAACGAGGCGTCGCAGTTCTAGGAGTCCCTTGGGCCTCTTCGACGACGCCCCGCCGCAAGACCCGCCCACCGATCCGAGCTCGCGCCCGCCGCTGGCGGACCGGATGCGTCCCCGCTCCCTCGACGAGATCGTCGGACAGGACGCCCTCGTCGGCCCGGGCGCGCCGCTGCGCGCCGCGATCGAGAGCGACGCCCTCCGCTCGCTGATCCTCTGGGGTCCCCCGGGGTCGGGGAAGACCACGCTCGCGCGCCTGATCGCCGGGCGCACCCGCGCCGCGTTCCTCCCCTTCTCGGCGGTGCTCTCGGGGATCAAGGAGGTGCGCGAGGTCATGCAGAAAGCGGCGGCCGCCCGGCGCGCGACCGGCCGCAGGACGATCGTCTTCGTCGACGAGATCCACCGGTTCAACAAGGCGCAGCAGGACGCCTTCCTCCCCTACGTCGAGGATGGGACGATCGTGCTGATCGGCGCGACGACGGAGAACCCCTCGTTCGAGGTGAACGCCGCGCTGCTCTCCCGGTCGCGGGTCCACCGCTTCGAGCGCCTCGGCGACGAGGACCTGGTCGGCCTCGCGCGGCGGGCCCTCGCCGACGAGGAGCGCGGGCTCGGCGCGCTCCGCGCGGTGGTGCCGGACGACGTGCTGGACGACCTCGCGGCGCAATCGCAGGGGGATGCGCGCGCCGCGCTCGCGGCGCTCGAGTTCGCGGTGGAGACCGCGCTGTCGGGGCCTGACGGACGGCCGGTCGTCGATCGCGACCACCTCCGTCGCGCGCTCCAGCGTGCCGCGCTCTACCACGACCGCGCCGGTGAGGAGCACTTCAACCTGATCAGCGCGCTCCACAAGTCGATGCGGAACGGCGACGTGGACGCGTCCCTTTACTGGCTCGCGCGGATGCTCGAGGCGGGGGACGATCCGCTCTACGTCGCCCGACGGATCGTCCGCTTCGCGAGCGAGGACGTCGGGCTCGCCGATCCGCAGGCCCTCGCCCTCGCGCTCGCCGCCAAGGAGGCCGTGCACTTCGTCGGGCTTCCCGAGGCGGAGCTCGCCCTCGCGCAAGCCGCCGCCTACTGCGCGCTGGCCCCGAAGTCCAACGCCCTCTACGCCGCGTGGAAGGAGATCGCCGCCGCGATCGGCGAAGGGTTCACCGATCCCGTGCCCATGGCGATCCGCAACGCGCCGACGGGGTTGATGAAGGCGGAAGGGCACGGAGCCGGATACGAGTACGCTCACGACCACGAGGGGGCGGTGACCGGGATGGACTGCCTCCCCGACCGTCTGGCCGGCCGGCGCTTCTATCATCCGACCGACCGGGGGCTCGAGGACGCCCTCGCCCGGAGGATCGAGGCATGGCGCGTGGCGCGGTCGCGTCTGAAGGGACGGAGCTAGGGCGCGTGCCGGAGATCAGCGTCGTCATCCCCACCTACAACCGGGCCCGGCTCGTCGCGGAGGCGATCGACAGCGCGCTGGCCCAGACGTTCGCCGACCGGGAGATCGTCGTGGTGGACGACGGATCGACCGACGCCACCGAGGCGACCCTCGCGCGCTACCGCGAGCGGATCCGCGTCGTCCGCAAGCCGAACGGAGGCGAGGCCTCCGCCCGGAACGCCGGCGTTCGCGAGGCGCGCGGGACCTGGATCGCGTTCCTCGATTCGGACGATCGGTGGGAGCCGGCCGCCCTCGCCACCCTCGTCGCGGCGGCGCGCGCCCGTCCCGAAGCGGGGCTCGTCGCGATGAAGGCACGCGCGATCGCACCGTCCGGCGCTCCCACCGGACGGATCCACGGGAAGAGATCTCCGGGGCCTCTCTTCACCACGCGCTCGCTGCTCATGGGGGACGCGGGGGGCGTGCTGATGCCGATGGTCCGGAGGGACCTGCTTCTCGGAGCCGGGGGGTTCGACGAGTCGCTGACATCGGCCACCGACTGCGACATGTGGCTCCGGCTCTCGTTCGCGACGGTAATGATCGGCGTCCCCGAGCCCCTGCTCCTGTGCCGCGCCCACGAGGGGAGCATGAGCAGCGACCGAGGGGAGAACGCGCGGATGTGGCTCCGCATCCTCGACAAGCTCGGCGCCGAGCACCCCGACTGGATCGCCCGCAACCCGCGCCCCTTCCGGCGGGCGGTCGGGAAGGAGCTGCTCCGCCTCGGCCGCGAGAGGCTCGCGTCGTGGGACGGCCGCCCCGAATCGCTGCGTGAGGCGCGCGCCGCCCTCCGTCGCAGCATCGCGACCACTCCGCTCGTGCCGCGGGCCTGGCTCTACCTCGCGTGGAGCGTGCTGGCGCCGCGGGGGTACGGCGCGTGGCGCCGCATCGAGCTGCGCCACCGATGAGACGCGCGCTCGCGTGGATCGCGGGGACGCTCCTCTCGCTCGCCGCCCTCCTCGCCCTCGTCCTGGCGGTGGACGCGCTGCGCGAGCCGCGGCCGATCGGCTCCGAGCCGGTGCGGCGCGCATCCGCAATCGATCGCTGGACCCCGCCCTGGCCGGCGTCTCCGGCGGAAGCGTCGCTTCCGGGCGCGCGTCCCCGCCGCTGGCTCGTCGTCGGATGGGACGGGGCGAGCTGGGACCTCATCCTGCCGATGCTCGAGCAGGGGAAGCTTCCCCACCTCGCGGCGCTGATGCGCCGCGGAGCGTACGGACCGATCGCGAGCTTCCGCCCGACCCTCTCCCCCGTGCTCTGGACGACGGTCGCCACGGGCATGACCCCCGAGACACACGGGATCCGGGGGTTCGACGTCCCGAGGACGAAGGTGCAGAAGCGGCTTTGGCGCCTGACCCACCGGGGGAAGCTCCGCCGGAAGCTGTTCGACAACACCGACCGCCGCTCGCGCGCGCTGTGGAACCTCCTGTCCGACGCGGGGCGCCGCGTCCTCGTCGTCGGCTACCACAACACCTATCCCGCCGAGGACGTGCGCGGGCTGATGGTCTCGAACTACCTCATGCAGGACCTGATGAGCGCGTGGATGCACGCTTCGGGGGGGATCGACCCCGAGCTCGCCGAGGCGCTGGTCCACCCCGCGGAGGACCTTCCCGCGGTCCTCGAGGTCGAGGCGGAGGTGCGCAGAGGGCTCGCGGCCGCGCTTCCCCGCTTCGCCGATCTCGACGAGGCGCAGGCGCGATCGGTCGTCTCGGGGGCCGGGCTCGATCCCGAGCGCAACCATCGCCTCTTCTTCCTGCGGCAGGCGTACCTCTTCGATACCTTCGACGCGGAGATCGTGCGGCGGTTCCGTGAGCGCGTCGATCCCGAGCTGACGATGGTCCACTTCCAGGCGATCGATCTGGTCTCCCACTACGATCTCTACTTCCACCGCCCGGAGCTGTTCGCCGGCCTCGTCTTCCCGGGCAACTGCCGCGTCGAGCTGGATGTCGAGGCGCCGCGCTTCCGCAGGACCGTCGAGGCGTTCCACGTCTACCTCGACGAATGGCTGGGGACGCTCGTCGCCGGGCTCCCCGCGGACACCGCCGTCATGGTCGTCTCGGACCATGGTTTCGGCGCCGTCGCGAACTGTCATCGCCCGGGAGGGCACGAGGAGGCGCCCCCGGGGATCGTCGTCCTCGCGGGGCCGGGGGTCCGGCAGGGCGCGCGCCTCTCGGGCGCGACCCTGTACGACGTCTTCCCGACCCTCGCCGCGACGCTCTCGCTCCCCCTGGCGGCGGACCTTCCCGGCCGCCCGATGACCGCGGCGTTCCTCCCCGGCGTCTGCGATCCGGGCTCGATTCCGACGGTCGCGAGCTACGAGACCTCGGAGCGCTACGTCCCCTCGGTCGCCCCGCCGGCGGCGCTCGGCGAGGAGATCGAGAAGCAGCTCCGCTCCCTCGGCTACGTGAAGTGATCAGCGTCGTCATCGCCACGTACAACCACGGTCGCTTCATCCGCGAGGCGGTGGACAGCGTGCTCGCCCAGGGGGTGCCGGGAAGCGAGCTGATCGTCGTGGACGACGGCTCGACCGACGGCACGGCGGCGCTGCTCGCGCCGTACGGCGACCGGCTGCGCGCCATCCGTCAGGAGAATCGTGGTTTCGGCGCCGCGCGCAACACCGGGGCGCGGGCCGCGCGGGGGGCCCTCATCGGCTTCCTCGACGCCGACGACGTCTGGGAGCCCGGAGCGATCGCGCGTCTGGAGCGCGCGCTCGAGGACGATCCGCGGACGGGGCTCGCGGCGAGCACCTACGTCACCGTCGACGAAGAGGGGCGCGCGGTCGGGACGCCTTACCGTCGCCGCGCGCCCCGGCGCCCCGTGTCGACGGAGAGCCTCCTGCTGACCGACGCCGACGTCCCCGGGTGCCTCTATCGCCGTGAGACGCTCGAGGCGGTCGGGCCGTTCCCCGAGGCCACGCGCTACACCGTGGACTACGAGATGTGGCTCCGCGTCTCGATGAGCTGGCGGATCGTGGTGATCGACGAGCCGCTGCTCCGCAAGCGCGCGCACGCGACGAACCTGTCCAACGAGGCGCTGCGGATGCTCCCCGCGAAGATCGCGTCGGTCGAGCGGTTCGCGGCCGAGCACCCCGCGTGGGCGGCCGGGCACGCGCGTCTCCTGCGGCGCGCGCAGGCGAAGAACCACGAGCGGATCGCGCGCTGGTGCCTGCGTTCGGGGGACCCCGCCCATCGCGCCCCCGCGCGCGAGCACGCGGCGAGGGCGGTCGCGCTCGATCCCTGGCGCGCGAAGCCCTACCTGCTCGGCGCGCGGGCGTGGCTGCGATGAGCCGGTACGACGCGTCTTTCTTCGAGGCGGTCCGCGAGGGCGCACGGCGCTCCGCCGCGCGGCTGGTCCCGCTCGTGATGGAGCTCGTCGAGCCGCGCTCCGTGCTCGACGTGGGCTGCGGCGACGGAACGTGGCTCGCCGCCTTCGACGGCGCCGGCGTCCGCGACTATCTCGGCGTGGACGGCGTCGATCCGGAGGGTGTCCCGCTCGCGATCCCGCGCGAGCGGCTGATCGTCCGGGACCTCGCGAGCACGATCGCGCTCGGGCGGACCTTCGATCTCGCGATCTCGCTCGAGGTCGGCGAGCACCTGCCGCCGGACCGGGCGGACGCGTTCGTCGCCTCGTTGACCGCGCACGCCCCCGTCGTGCTCTTCTCCGCCGCAGTCCCCTTCCAGACCGGTGTCGGGCACGTCAACGAGCAGTGGCCGGAGTACTGGGCCGAGAAGTTCGCCGCGAGGCGGTACCGCGCCGCGGACGCCCTCCGCCCGCGGGTCTGGGACGACCCCTCCGTCACCTGGTGGTACGCGCAGAACGCGATCCTCTACGTCGGCGAGGGGGCGGCCGCCGCGAGGCCCCGCCTTCGCGAGGCGGTCGCCGCGACCGACCCCGCTCGGCTGACGCGGATCCACCCCGCGAACTACGCGCGGATCGGCGAGCTGCTCGAGGCGCGCGCGCGCCGCCGGGGCCGCCTCACGCGCCGGATCGGCCGGTTCCTTCGCGGCCGGAGCGATCCGCGAAGCGGGTCATGAGCCCCGCGCTCTCCGAGGGGCTGGCCTCGCGCCAGATCCCGAGCTTTCGCTTCCGCGCGATCGCCTCACGCGTGTAGCGGGCGCTGGAGACCAGGCGCCCGTCCGCGGCGTAGAAATGCATCCTCCCGTGGAGGCCGGGGACGACGAGCGTGCCGTGGCGCTCGTCGATCATCACCGCATCCGGCCGCGCGACCCTCGCGTCCTCGTGCGCCTGCCGGGTCGGGCGCTCGCCGCCCCGGTGGCGCTCCTCCGCATGGACGGTCCGCCGGTCGCGGGCGCGCCGCTCCCGGAGCAGCCGCCGCGCGAGACCCTCGAGGATCCCGGCGACGCGGCGCTCGGAGGAGTCCGCGCACGCGGCCGGACGCCGCTCGAGCGTCGCGAGCGCCCCTTGCGCCCAGCGCACGGCGCTCCTCCAGGGTATGCGGTCGTGACGCTCCCAGAGAAGGTCGAGCGGCTCCCCCTGCGGCGTGCGCCCCAGGACGTTGAGCCCGTAGCGTGTGCCGGAGGCTCCCCGGGAGGCGGCGGCCTGGAGGGTCACCGCGAGCACCCCCCTCCCCTCTCCGTCCCGGGAACGGGCCGGGAAGAACCCGGCCGCGACCTGTCCCAGGAGCGCATACCCCGACGTGCCGCGGAACGAGGGGAGAAGCTCGCCGTTGAGCTCGGCTTCCCCCGCGACGAGGGTGACGAAAGCCGGGGGGTCGTCGTAGAGGCGATCGACCTCCGGATGCCGGAGGGACAGGCAGAGCTGCGCGAAATCCTCCCAGCGCGGGAGGCCGTTCGCAGCGTAGCCGACGAAAACATGGCGGTGCGACGGCGGGGAGGAGTGCTCGCAGGGGCTCTTCCCGCAGCGGTGGCAGAAGGCGTGGCCGGGACGGAAGGCCGCGGCCCGCCGGATCGCATCGTCGAGAACGGCGTCCAGCTCGTCGGCGACCCGCCGGGCGAACCGATCGCCCATGCGCTCCAAATGTCCCTCGATCAGATGGGCGCCCGCCTTGCGCGACAGCCTCTCGCGCACCCATCGCCGCAGGATTTCGTCCATGGGCCCGATTATCGCGCACCGGTGGCGGAGCGGCTTTCCCTGCCATAAGTTGTCCGAAATCTCGCCGGGATCGCCGGCGGAGAAGGAGGCTGCATGATCGTTCTCCTCGCTGCCCTGGCGCTCCAGCTCAACGGGACCTACACGATCGAGTCGCCGCGCGTGGACGAAGGATTTGCATCGATGACGTTCAGCGCGACCATCACCAACAACGGCCAGCTACCGGTCAGCGGGCCGATCCTCCTCCGCCACCCGAACACGACCTCCAAGGTCTGGGCGCGGTTCCCGGAGACCACGATCCAGGCGGGCCAGAGCGTCACGATCTCGGATTCCGTGACGATCCCGCGGGACGTGTACGACAGCTGGCAGACCGGCGCGGCGCCGGCCGTCTACATCAACGCCAAGGACCCATCGGGCTCGGTGACCCTGTTCCGGATCCCCCTGAGCCGGGCGCCGGCGCCGGCGGCTCGCTAGCGGGGCGGCTTCCCGGACTTTTTCATCGGAATCGTCAGCGATTCCTCGCGGCCCCCAACGAGATCGACGGGGAACGGCCCTCCCGGGTCGAAGCCTGAGGCTTCCGCCCGCACGAGAACCTGCCCCGGCTCCAGCGTCGAGACGCGGACCCCGGCCCGATTGAACGGGACGGCCTCCCCGAAGCGCCGCCCGGACGGGGCGTAGATCAGCACCTTCCCCGAGGAGAGCGGCTCCCGGGTCTGCGCATCCACGACGCGGACGAGCAGCGCCGCCGCGCGCTTGAGCGCAAGCGGCGTCGCGCGAGGCCCGGCCTCGACCTCGGACCCCACGAACCCCGAGGCCCGAACGAAGACCTTCAGGCCCCTCGGAACGTCGATCCGGTAGCCGCCATCGGCGGCGGTGCGCACGCAGTCCCGGCTCGTCCCGTCGGAGACGACGCAGACCTGGGCCCCGGCGATCGGGGAGCCGTCGGGATCGGTCACGCGGCCGCTCGCCGTCGTCGGAGGCGCGGAAACTGCGGCTGCGCCGAGGAGAAGAAGCGCCGGGAGCATCCGAGGAGGGTACGACGAAGAACCTGACAAAACCACCCACAAACCCGGTTGGAGTAGGGGCACTTTCATTTTTCGTTGAGCCGTAGTAGCGTTGAGAACGCTTGGGCTAGGCAACACCAGGCCGCGCCCGGCACGGAGAGGATGTGGCTCCGCCCTCCCGGTCGAGGGCGCTCGGAAAGAACAGAAAAAGGAGATTGGAACGTATGCGCAAGATGATGGCCGTGTTGCCGCTCGTGTTCGCGCTGGCTCTCGTCGTCGGCTGCTCCAAGCCGCCCCAGGACAACATCAACGCCGCTATGTCGGCCCTCGATTCCGCGAAGGCGTCGGCGTCCGAGTACGCCGCGAGCTCGCTCCAGGCCGCCGAGGACGCGAAGGCCGCGCTCGACGCCGAGCTGAAGGCCCAGCAGGACAAGTTCGCGCTCTTCCGCTCCTACAAGAAGACGGACGAGCTGGCCGCCGACCTGAAAGCGAAGGCCGAGAAAGCCGCTTCCGACGCGGCCGCCGGCAAGGAGCAGGCGAAGAACGACGCGACCACCGCGATCAACGACGCGACGACGGCGGTCACGGATGCCAAGGCGATGCTCGATAAGGCGCCCAAGGGCAAGGGAACGGCCGCGGATCTCGAGGCGATGAAGTCCGATCTCGCCGCCGCCGAGACGACGATCAGCGACGCGAACGCGGCGATGGCGGCCGAGAAGTACAAGGACGCCAAGGCGAAGGCCGACGCGGCCAAGGCTTCCGCGCAGAACGTGGTCAGCCAGGTCCAGGCGGCGATCGACGCCAAGGCGGGCAAGAAGTAGCCGGAGCCTTTCGACTCGAGGGGGCACGGCGCGGGCCGTGCCCCCATCCCGCCCTGGATCGAACTCCCCGAATCCCTTACATTCGTAGCGGAATATGAAACGAGGTAGCTCGACCTTGAGGACCCTCTACTCGCGCTGGCGCTGGCGCTTTTTCGGGATGGCCGTCTCCGCCGCGGTGATGGGCGCGATCGGGGGGCTCGTCTGGCCGATCGCGAGCGGCAGGACGGATCCCCCGTTCTACGAGAAGCGAAACGTCCAGTCGGTGCTGGCGGACGCCCGGCGCGCCCAGGCGGCCCGCTGGGTCCCCGAGGTGATGCGCGGGGCGGAGGCGTCCGCGAAGACCGCCCTCGCCCTCTACCGCCGCGAGGAGGTCAAGCTCCTCCCCTTCCGTGATTTCCGCGGCGTCCGGTCGGCGATCGACCTGGCCCGCGGCAAGGTGGAGCGCGCGCTCGCCGACGCGAATCGCACCCGGATGGAGGCGCGCGCCGACGCGGACGAGGCGCTGGCCGATGCGGAGCGCGACGCCGTCCGCTCCTCGGGAGTGGCGGAGGCGATGCACCTCGGGGCCTACAACCGCACGCTCCTGCAGAGAAGCAAGATCGCGCTCGCCGAGGCGCGGACGATCTACGAGCGCGGGGACTTCGTCGAGAGCGCCTATCGCGCCCGGGAGGCGTCGGTGGGCCTGCGCACGGTCAGCGGCAACGCGGTGGAGGCGGCCGCCCGCTACGCCGACGCGTCGCTGGTCGCGCGCTGGCGCCGGATGATCGACGAGACCGCGGGCTGGTCCCGCTCGACCGGCGGCACCGCGCTCGTCGTCCTCAAGGAGAACCATCGGGTCGACCTCTACGACGGCGGCCGCGTCGTGCGGAGCTACCGCGCGGACATGGGATACAGGTCGGTCAACGACAAGCTCCGCTCCGGCGACGCCGCGACTCCCGAGGGGCGGTACCGGGTCACCGCCAAGAAGCCCGGATCGACTTACTACAAGGCGCTCGCGCTCAACTACCCGAACGACGAGGACCGCGCGGAGTTCGCGCGCCTCCGCCGGCAGGGGCGCATTCCGCGCGGCGCGAGCATGGGCGGGCTGATCGAGATCCACGGGGACGGCGGCCGCGGGCGCGATTGGACCAAGGGGTGCGTCGCCGTCGCGAACCGCGACATGGACGATCTCTTCCGCCGCGTCGCCGTGGGCACGCCCGTGACGATCGTCGGCGGCGACGGGCAGGGCGTGTTCGCGCAGCTCGTCCGCGAGCACGCGAGCGCCCCCTCGGCGCGGACTCAATGATCGACAACCCCTACTCGCTCGCGGACCAGGAGCCGAGACCGCGGCGCGACCGGCGCGTGTCCGTCGTCGTGCGCGCGCCGCGCCGGCGGAGCTGGCTCGGCATGCTGCTCGTCACGGCGATCGTCGTGACCGCCGTCCTCGTCGCGGCGCGCGGGACCGGCTACGCCTACGCGCCGGCCCCGCCGCGCGCGAGCGCACCGCCGATCGAGGTCCCCTCTCAGGCGGCGGCCGCGCGCAAGCTCCAGGCGAAGCTCGCGGCGCAGAACAAGCAGCTCGCCGCGGCGCTGGACAAGCTCGCCCCCACGGGCGTGTACGTCGTCGTCGATCAGACGCAGAACCGCCTCTACATCATGAACGACGACCGGATCGTCCGGACCTCGGTCTGCTCCGCGGGCTCGGGGATGGTGCTGAAGGCCAGCGGCAGCTCGAAGAAGTGGGTCTTCGACACGCCCCGCGGGGTCTTCAAGGTCCGGAACAAGATCTCGAACCCGATCTGGAAGAAGCCCGACTGGGCGTTCGTCGAGGAGGGGAAGACGATCCCGACGAACCCCGCCGACCGGTTCGAGTCCGGGACGCTCGGCAAGTACGCCCTCTACCTCGAGGACGGCTACATGATCCACGGGACGCTCTACACGCGGCTGCTCGGGCGCAGCGTGACGCACGGCTGCATCCGGCTCGGGCCCGAGGACCTCCAGGCGGTGTGGGACGCCGCGCCGATCGGGACCCCCGTCTACATCTTCTGACCGACGCATGAGGGTGCGACCGCTCGCGACCGGCGTTCTCCTCGCGGCGGCGGCCGCGGCGGCCGCCGCGCCCGCGCCTCCCGCGCCGTCGGCCCAGGAGATGGCGCGACTCGGCGCGCAGAACGCGGTCCTCCAGAAACAGCTCGACCTCGCGAAGGGGAAGGAGTTCTACCTCGTCCTCGACCCCCAATCCCAGACCCTCAAGCTGATGTACCGCGCGGCGCTCCTCCAGGAGTACAGGGTCGCGGGGCTGGAGGTCGGCGTGCCCCGCGTGCTCTATCGCGCGCGCTCGGGATCCTCCGGCTGGGAGGGGCGCATCTGGGAGAAGGGAACGCTCGATCCGGGGCGCGAGCTGGACCGCGTCGAGATGCAGGCCCCGCCGCCGACGGCCGAGGGGACGGAGCTCGAGGTGACGGTCCCGCCGACGCCGGAGGAGAAGTATCCCGTTCCGGCCCGGTACCACATCCGGTTCGACGGCGGGCTGTCGATCGAGGTCCGCCCCCCGACCGTCTCCGATTCCGCGCAAGGGTTCTGGGCGAGGATCACGCAGGGCTTCGCGTCCTGGTGGGCCGACGCGCGCGCCGCCAGCCGCCCCGCGCCGACGGACACCGTCCGCCTCCACGTGGTGCTCTCGAGGAAGGACGCCGAGTCGCTCTACCGGGCCCTTCCGCCCAACACCCGGCTTCTGGTGGTCCCGCCGCAGTCCTAGTGCGCGGGCGACCCCTGCGTCGCGAGATCGTCTCCCTCGCGGTGCGATCGCGCCGGCGGCCCCTTGCTCTCCGGCGACCATTTCTTGATCGCGTCCTCGCGCGTTCCGCCGATCTCGTAGAGCTTCTTCTTGTCGTAGACCATGAGGTCGCGCGAGTGGCCGACGACCACGTAGGTCTTCGACATGAAGATCGCCTCCTCCGGGCAGGCCTCCTCGCACAGGCCGCAGTAGATGCACCGGAGCATGTTGATGTCGAACCGCTCGGGGTACTTCTCGATCTGGTGCAGCGGGTGGTCCTTCGGGTACTCCGCCGCCTCGATCGTGATCGCGAGCGGAGGGCACACCCACTGGCACATGTAGCAGGCGACGCACTTCTCGCGCCCGTCCTGGTCGCGCACGAGCGCGGGGACCCCGCGGTAGCGCGGCCCGAACGCGTGCTTCTGCTCGGGGTACTGGATCGTGTCCTTCCGCCGGAACATGTGGCGGAAGGTGAGCGCCAGGCCGGAGACGATGCTCGGGAGGTACAAGCGATCGGCGATCGAGAGCTTGCGCGCGCGCTTCACCTGCATGGGGTCTCCTCGGGAAGCTCGATCTCGACGTCGTCTCCGGCCGGTCGCGTAGCGTAGCACGCGACCGCGATCCCGGGGACGACGAGGCACGCGCCCGTGCGGACGTCGAACACCCAACCGTGCCAGGGGCAGATCACCCGGCCCTCGTGGTAGGTCCCGTCCCCGAGCGACGCCCCTTGGTGCGGACAGGTGTCGTCGGTCGCGAAGAGCGTCCCCTCGTGATCGCGGTACAGCGCGCACGCCCGCCCCTCGACCGTCACCACGACCGCCCCGCCGATCGGGATGTCCGCGGCGCGCGCCGCGCGGACCCACCGCCCCACGGCTACGCGTCCGTGCGCGCCATCCGCGCGTGCACGATCTGCGCGACGTCCTGCACGGCGATCGCCTCGCCGCGCCCGGTGGCGGCGACGCCGTCCGCGAGCATCGTCATGCAGAACGGGCAGGCCGAGGCGACGAGCGGCGCTCCCGTCGCGGCCGCCTCCTCGACGCGGTTCACGTTGACCTTGGTGCCGATCCGCTCCTCCATCCACATCCGCCCGCCGCCGGCGCCGCAGCAGAACCCGTTCTCGCGGCTGCGCGGCATCTCCAGGATCGTCAGGCCCGCCGACGCGAGGGCCTCGCGGGGCGCGTCGTAGACGCCGTTGTGGCGCCCGAGATAGCAGGAGTCGTGGAAGGTCACGGGGCCGGCGCCGTCCGCGCGAAGGACGATCCTCCCGTCGGCGACGAGGCGCGCGATCACCTGCGTGTGGTGGAGGACCTCGAAGCGGCCGCCGAGCTGCGGGTACTCGTTGAGCAGCGTGTTGAAGCAGTGCGGGCACTGGGCGACGATCTTCTTGACGCCGTACCCGTTGAGCGTCCCCACGTTCTGCTGCGCGAGCATCTGGTAGAGGTACTCGTTCCCGGTCCGGCGGGCGGGATCCCCCGTGCAGGTCTCCTCGGTCCCCAGGATCGCGAACCGCACGCCGGCCTGCTTGAGGATCTCGGCGGTCGCGCGCGCCACCTTCTTCCCGCGATCGTCGTACGCGCCCGCGCATCCGGCCCACAGCAGGTACTCGACCTCCCCCGCCCCTTCCGACATCAGCGGGATGTCGAGTCCGGCGGCCCAGTCGGCGCGCGCGCCCGCGCTCTGCCCCCAGGGGTTCCCGGACTTCTCGAGGTTCCGGTAGGCCGCGGTCAGCTCCTCGGGGAACGAGCTGTCCTCGAGAACGAGCTTGCGGCGCATCCCGACGATGCGGTCGATGAACTCGATGAAGAGCGGGCAGGCCTGCTCGCAGGCCCTGCAGGTCGTGCACGCCCAGAGGACGTCGTCGGCGATCGTCTCGGAGGGGAGGACCGGAAGGTGCGCTCCCTCGGGCATGCTCCGGCGGCCGAGCAGGGCGGGGAGCGAGGGCATCATCGCGTCCCGCATGTCCTCGTTGATCCGCTTCGGGTTCAGCGGCTTTCCGGTGGCGTACGCGGGACAAGCGTCCTGGCAGCGGCCGCACTCCGTGCACGAGTACACGTCCAGGACGTCCTTCCAGCGCAGATCGGTGAACCCCGTCACGCCGAACCTCTCGGAGTTCTCCAGATCGATCATCGGAAGGGACCCCGTGTCGAGCCGCCGGAAGAGCACCGAGGGGAGCGAGGTGATCACGTGGAAGTGCTTCGAGACCGGCAGGTAGCACAGGAACCCGAGGAGCACGGCGAGGTGGATCCACCAGCAGGTGCGGTGCAGCCCCTCGATCGCCGGGAGTCCGAGCCCCGCGACCAGCGGCGCGAGCATCCGGCCTGCCGGGGAGACGTACCCGTTGGCGGCGCCGTGGACCGCGGTCTGCGCCGCGGCCATCGCGAGGTCGGTCATCATCAGCGCGCCGATGAGCGACAGGATGAGAGCGGCGTCCCACGAGGGGGTCAGCCGCGGCGGCTTCAGCACGATCCGCCGGAACCCCGCGATCGCGACCATCGCGATCACCGCGATCTCGAAGAGGTCGCGCACGACGACGTAGGCCCGGCCCGGCCACGACGCGGGGCCGAAGAACGGCAGGTGGAACCCCGTGAGGAAGCCGCCGCCGATGAAGTGGATCGAGTTCAGCCCGACCGCGAGGAACCCCCAGAAGATGAGCGCGTGCATGACCCCCGCCCCCAGGTACCGGGGGCTCAGGATGCGGCGCTGGCCGAGGAACTGGGACAGCACGCCGCGCCACCGCTCGGCCCAGCGGTCCCACCGCTCCGACGGCCGGGCCGCGCGGAGGAGCGCGAAGCGGGGCTCGATCAGGAGGACGAACGCGGCGACCGACGCGACGAGGATGATCACGAAGACGGTCATGCCGAGGGGCGTGCCGGTGGGGCTCACGATGCCGGATCGTAGCATGCGGCCCCGGGCTCAAGTCGGACGCAGGACGAGCAGGTCCGCTCGCGGGTTGACGCGCTCGACCCGCAGCCTGACGCGGTCCCCCCGTGAGGCGCCGACGATCGACGGCACGGGCTCCTCGACGAGCGTCTCGTCGAGCACGACGACCGGGCGCGGGGAGGACTCCACGACGACGCCGAGCACCGTGCCGCCCTTCGATCGCTCCAGCCATCGGAGCATCCAGTAACGGTCGGCGTCGCGCTCCGCGCGCCGCGCGTCGCTCTCCGCGCGCTCGGTGGCGCCGAGGATCGCCTGCATCGCGGCGGGTCCGTAAGGGGGCGCGCCGCGTTCGAGCACGGCGGCGATCTGACGATGCAGCGCGAGGTCCTGGTAGCGCCGGAGGGGAGAGGTCACCTGCGCGTACGCCCGGAGGCCGAGCGCCGCGTGGGGTCCCGGGACGAGCCCCGCCTCGCCTCGCTTGAGGAGCCGGCGCGTCGACCGGACGTGCACGATCGCGGGCTGCGCGGGGTCGCGCTCGGGGATCGGCCCGTCGGGCGGGGTCTGCCGGCGATAGATCGCGCTCACGCCGCGCCCGTCCAGCCACGCGGCCGCCACCTCCCCCGCGAGGATCATCGCCTCGGACACCAGCCGCTGCGCCGGCGTGTCGGGGTCCCGGCGCGCGAGGGCGAGGGTGCCGTCGGGGGCGACGCGGACCTCCGCCTCGGGGGCGCGCAGCGCGATCGCGCCGGCGGCCTTCCGGAAGCGCTCGCGGCGGTCCGCGACGCCCGCGAGGGACATGAGCGTCGCCGCGTGCGCCCCTGCGCCGGTTCGGAGAACCGCGTCCACCTCGTCGTAGTCGAGCCGGGCGGCGACCCGCACGATCGAGCGGACGATCTCCGCGTCCACGATCCTTCCTTCGGGGTCGATCGCGATGAAGAACGAGAGCGCCGGCCGCTCGGCGCCCGCCAGGAGGCTGGCGGCGTCCTCCGAAAGGACGGGCGGGAGCATCAGAAGCCTGCGATCCGGAAAGTAGTAGGTCGTCCCGCGTGTCCGCGCCTCGACGTCGACGGGATCGCCGTCGGCGACGAAGGCGCAGGGATCGGCGATGTGGATCCCGATCTCCACGCCGCCCCCGGTCTCCCGCACCGAGAGCGCGTCGTCGATCTCGCGCGTCGCCGGGTCGTCCACGGCGAGCGCCGCGACCTGCGTCAGGTCCCGCCGCCCCGCGCGGTCGAAGCCGCGCTCCCCCGCCGACGCGGCCGCGCGCAGCGCCTCGTCGGAGAACTCGGTGCGCAGCCCGAAGCGCACGATCGCCAGGTTCGCGTCGTCCGAATCGAAGCGCCCCATCTTGCGGAGCAGCCGGAAGGCTCCCTCCGCCGGGCGGTCGAAGACGACGTCTGCGGCGGCCAGCGCGTCGGCCGCGAGCTGGCGCTCCCGCTCCGGCGTCGCGAGGTCGAGGACGGCGAGCGACGTGAGCGCCGCGACGATCTTCGTCTCGGTCTCCGATCCGCTCGGCTGCCACGCGCCCTCCTTCCAGGCGCGCGCCAGCGCCGCGGAGGCGGCCGACCGCTCCGACTCGCGCCGGGCGCGACGCTCCCGCTCCGCGATCAGCCCGCGGACCGCCACCTCCTCGCGCGGCTGCCAGCCCGACGGCTTCCGAACGAAGCGGACGCCGTCGGCGGCGAGCGCGATCGCGGTCGCCAGACGCGCCCAGGGATCGTCGTCCCCCGCCGCGAGGCTCGCGAGCGTCCCCTCGTCGATCGTCTCCGCGCGCTCGCGCGTGAGCTCCCAGAGCGTGGGCACGTCCACCTCGGCCGCGCGCTTCGCGGCCCGCCGCGAGGCGGCGCTCGCCCGCTCCGACGCGTCGCGCCGGGACTCCGCGGTGCGCCCCGGCGCGGGTCCGGTCTCGAGCGACGCCGCGATCCGCGAGGGGGCGATGCGCTCCTCCTTCCCGCCGGCGGTGAGCACCACGATCCGTTGTCGCTCCTCCGCCGCCACGACGCCGAACTCCGCGGCGTCGTCCCGGAACCACGCCACGACGGTCCCCGCGGCAGGAGCGCCCATCTCAGATCCTCCGGACGAGCGCGGAGAGCCCCTGCGCGAGCCCCGCCAGGTCGGTCGCCTCGACGACGAGATCCGCGGACGGGAGATATGCGGGGAGAGCGGAGTCGGCCGTCCCCCATCGGGACCGCGGCTCGGGGACGAGCCAGAGGACGGCCCGGCAGCCGCGCGCGATCTCGGCGAGCGCCCACGGCAGCGGATCGAAGCGGTTGGTGCGACCGTCGCCGAGGATCAGGACGATCGTGTCGCGCCCGCGCGGGCGCGACGGGGAGTTGAGGAGCGTGTGGAGGGCGCGCCCGTAATCGGACGGGGCCTCGAGGTTGAGACCGGGGAGCGCTTCGAGGACGTCCGCGAACGCGATCCCCGCCGCGTCGATTCCCGCCCCGGGGCGGCCCGCGCGTCGCGCTGTCGTGAGGCGCGCTCGCCCCCGCGCCCACGCTCGGATCGCGCCGGTCGCGTCCACGGGGCGGTCGACGAAGGCGACGACGCGCGCGCGCCGGCCGATGTCGAGGAACGCGGAGGCCATCAGCAGGAAGAGGCCGGACGCCCGCGCGACCGAATACGAGACGTCCACCAGGAGGACGACCCGCGTGGTCGTCCGCTTCGGCGCGCGCGTCGGGATGACGAACGGCACCCCGTCGCGGGAGAGGTTCTCGCGCAGCGCGCGACGGAGCCACGGGCGCCCGGCTCGAGCGCGCACGAGCCTTCGCCCGGCGTGCAGGCGCAGGGCGCGGACCATGCGCGGCACCTCGCGCGCGATCGCGCGCTCCTCCTCGGTCGTCATCCGCCGCGCGAGGTCCCTCCGGGACGGGTCCGCCTCCTCGGACACGCCGCGGCGGAGCCTCGCGTGCCGGAGCCGTCCGACGCGCCGCTCCCCGTCGAACCGGACGCGCGCGAGCACGCGCTCGAGCTCCGCGCGCTCCCCCTCGCGGCCGGGCCTCTCCCCCGCGCCGCGCCGCGCCGGACGCTCGGATCGCGGCGGTGGCGGAGGCGTCCCCTTCGGTGGCTTGGCGCCGGGTCGCTCCCCGGAGCCGGGGCGCGGGCGCTCGCCGAGCGCTCCCGGACGCCCCTCGCCCCGTCCGCGGCCGGCCCGAGGCGGCGGAGCGAAGAAGCGATCGAACAAGCGGTCGAACGCCTCGACCGCGCGCCGGTCCTTGGCAAGGGTCGCGCGGAGCGCGGCGCGGACCTCCGCCCGCCGCTCGACGCCGACCAGATCGAACGCGCGCGCGGCGTCGACGACCTCGGACGGGGAGACGGAATGTCCCTCCCCGCGGAGCGCGGAGACGAAGCGCGCGAGGGCCTCGATCATCGCAGCCGGGCGGGATCGGAGAGAACGCGCTCGACGTCCTCGCGGTTCTTCAGGAGCGCCCCGAGAGTCTTGCGGAGCGTCGCCGCGGAGAGCCCGTCGGCTCCCACCGCGACGAGGGAGAGCGCCCAGTCCACGACCTCCGCGATGCCGGGCGCCTTCTTCAGATCGGCCTTCCGCAGCGAATGCGCGAAGCGCACGATCCGCTCGGTCAGCGCGACCGACAGCCCCGGCACGCGCGCCTCGACGATGCGCACCTCGTCCTCGAAGGACGGATAGTCCACGTAGAGGTAGAGACATCGCCGGCGCAGGGCGTCGGAGATCTCGCGGGTGTCGTTGCTCGTGAGCACGACCCGGGGCGGGCGCCGCGCCGCGATCGTGCCGAGCTCCGGGATCGAGACCTGATGGTCGGAGAGGACCTCGAGCAGGAAGGCTTCGAACTCCTCGTCCGAGCGATCCACCTCGTCCACCAGGAGGACGACCGGCCCCTTCGCGAGGATCGCCTGGAGGAGCGGCCGGGCGAGCAGGAAGTCGCGCGAGAAGAAGCCGTCCGCCTCGTCCCGCAGGATCGCGATCGCGTCGTCGAGGGTCGCGGCGCGCGCGAGCACGTCCCCGGTCTTGTCGCGCAGGAGCTGGGCGTAGAGCATCTGCTTCCCGTAGGACCACTCGTAGAGGGCCCGGGCCTCGTCGAGCCCCTCGTAGCATTGGAGGCGGATCAGCTCCGCTTCGTGGTACAGCGCCCAGAGCTTCGCGATCTCGGTCTTGCCCACGCCGGGAGGACCTTCGAGGAGCAGCGGCTTCCCCAGGCTCTCGGCAAGGAAGAGCGAGGTGGCGACCTCGGGGGAGCAGATGAACCCCGACTCGGCGAAGCGCCGGGCGATCGATTCCGAGGTCGTCGCGGCGGGAGTCGGCATCGAGCCGAGTATACCTACCGGACCGGGGGGACTCCGCCCGCCGCCGCCCCCTGCCGCCGCACCCTCGCGAGCAGGCGCGCGATGCCCGGATCGTCCGGCTCGAGCGTCGCGGCGGCGGAGAGCTGCTCGGCGGCGTCCGCCGTGCGGCCCGCCTCGAGCAGGAGCACGCCGAGGTTGGTGCGCGCCTGGGTCCAGGTCGGCCTCAGGGCGACGGCGGCCTGCACTTGCTCGATCGCCCGCGCGAGGTCGCCGCGCCTCGCGAGCGTGGCGCCGAGCGCCATCGCGTAGGCGCCGAGGCTCGGCAGGATCTCGCGCGCGCGGGACAGCTCCGCGACCGCGCCGTCGAGATCGCCCTGCTCGCGCAGCAGGACGCCGAGATCGAGGCGGGTGTCCCCGTGCCGCGGCGCGAGGGCCGTCACCTTGCGGAAGGCGGCGATCGCCTCCGCGTCGCGCCCCGTGCGCAGGAGGCAACCCGCCTCGCGCCGGAGCCCGTAGGCGCGGTAGGGTCCGGAGGGATGATCGCGCCGGTAGGAGCGGTACAGCTCGAGCGCCTCGGCGTACCGCTGGCTCATCCAGAGCGCGTCCGCCTCGAAGAGGACCGCGTGCTCCAGGATCGGATCGGCCGCGACGGCCGCCGACCAGGCGTCGGCCCGATCCGACGAGCGCCCCATGCGGGCGTAGGCGCGCGCGAGCGCATACGCGATCGATCCGTCCTCCGGATGCCCGGCGGCGAGCTCGCTCAGGATGGCGACCGCCTCCGCGTCGCGTCCTTGCGCGAACGCGGTGTCCGCGGCGAGGCGCCGGCGGGACCGATCGTCCGGCGAGGACGCTGTCCTCGCGAGCTCCGCCGCCGTCGCGGGTCCGACCCATCGCGACGCGGGAGGCAGGTACCCCCCGACCGTCGAATACGACAGCGTGGCGATGTCGGCGCGCACGCCGCGCTCGCGGAGCCGTGCGACGAGCGCGTCCGGCGCGATCCATGGCTCGGCGGTCACCTCCTGGCTCGTCGCCGAGGCGGTCGTCATGAAGTCGAGGTCGATGTCGAGGAGGACGGGCTCCGCGAACGACGGGAGGTCGTTCAGCTCGCAGACGGTGACCGGGAGCCCGTAGAGGGTCCCCCGGATCGTGCGCCCTTCGCGGTGGAGACGGCCGGCGTCCTCCAGCGACACCATCTGCATCTTCCCCAGGATCATCCGGCGCACGAGGTCGGAGGCCGCCGCGGCGTCCGCGAGCGTTCCGTCGGGAACGACCCAGACGTACTCCCGCACGACCCCCAGGCGGAACGCGGGATAGACGAAGTCCCAGATCGCGAAGCGCGCGTGCGTGGAGTCGTCCAGCGCGTACGGGTGGAGCTCCAGCCGGGGGAGCTCGTCGGGCTCGGCGGCGGCGAGCCGCGCGATCGTCGCGTCGGGAAGCCAGTCGAGGTCCGAGTGACCGTCCACGTGGACGAGGATCCGGTCGCGCGCTCCCGCCCGGCGCCACACGACCAGCGAGGTGGAGTGGTTCTCGAAGAGATGGACCGACGGGACCGGATCGACCCCGACGCGCGCTCCGGCGGGCACGCCGGGACGCTGCGCGCGCGGGGGCGCCGATCCCCCGCACGACGCGGCGAGTACGATCGCAAGCGCCGCGAGCGTCGCGCGCGCGCTCACCGCGCGCCGCCCCCGAACGGATCCTTCAGCCCGCGGAGCGCGGGGGCGGGCTCGATCCCCTTCGAGAAGATCGCGACCTTGAACGCGCGCCCCATGCCGTCGGGATGGATGAGCTGCTTCGCTTGGAGCCGCCGCTTGACGGCGCCGGCCCCCTCCCCCGCTTCGTCGAGCCCCTGAAGGAGCCCGTTCGCGACGAGGAACCGGTCCTGCGTCGTCGTCCCGAGTGTGCGGAGCCCCGCGCGCTCGGCTTCGCGCGCGAGCGCCGTGAGGTTGACGTGCGCGGTGAGATCCTGCTCCCCGACCCGCTCGAGATACCGCTCGTGGACCGCGTGCCGGTGATACGCGAGCAGCGTTCCGCGGCGGTGCGCGCGAGCGGCGAGACGCGCCGCGTCGTGGCCGTAGTCCACCACGACGACGAATCCCCGATCCAGGATCGAGGCCAGCTCGCGGATCGCTGGGCCGAGCGCGAGACAGACCTCCGCCTCGTCCCCGTCCTCGGGGGCGAGCCCGTACGCGGCGGCCCAGGCGGCGACCTCGGTGCCGGCTGGCGCCTCGACCTCGCGGAGCGCCGTCCCCTCGACCGCGACGCGGACCTCGGCGAGCGCGTGGCCCGTCCGCCGGACGCGGTGGACCGGAAGCGCGTCGAGGAGCTCGACCGCGATCACCGCGCCCGCGCCCCCGCTCTCCTCCCGCGCCGAGGCGCACACGCGCGCCTCCGGGACCCGCGCCGCCGCCGCCTCCCGCATCCCGCGACTCGAGTCCACGAGCGTCGTGCGCACGCGCCCGCGCGCGTCCTCCCAAGCGTCGAGGACGTCGCGCGCGAGCCATCCGCGTCCCGCACCAACCTCCACGTAGCGGAACGGGGCGGGGCGGCCGAGCGCACGGTCCATCTCGTCGAGCTGATGCGCGAGCGCGGCGCCGAACGCCGGGCCGACGTCGCTCGCCGTGAAGAAGTCGCCGGAGCGGCCCAGCCGCGCGGGGCCGCCGGCGTAGTAGCCGTGCTCCGGGTCGTGGAGCGCGATCTCCATGAACCTCGCGAACGAGATCGGTCCGCCGGCGAGGATCTCCGTCCGGATCCGCTCGACGAGCTCGGGCCGGCCGGCCGGGAGCTCCGTCACCGCGGGGCGCCTAGGCGGCGGGAGACGCGGCCGCCGCCGCCAGCTCCGCCGCGCTCTTCCCCCCCCGCTCGATCTTCCGCCGGATCTCGAGCACGCCTTCGATCAACGCCTCCGGGCGCGGCGGACACCCGCTGATGTAGACGTCCACGGGGATGATCTCGTCCACGCCCTGGACGACGGCGTACGAGCGGTACATCCCTCCCGAGGACGCGCACGCCCCCATCGCGATGACCCACCGCGGGATCGGCATCTGGTCGTAGATCCGCTTCAGATACGGAGCCATCTTCTTCGTGACGGTGCCGGAGACGATCATCAGGTCGGACTGCCGCGGCGAGAAGCGGAGAGCCTCCGCGCCGAAGCGCGCGAGGTCGTAGCGCGGGCCGACGGCGGCCATCAGCTCGATCGCGCAACAGGCGAGCCCCATCGGCATCGGCCAGAGGGAGTTCTTCCTTCCCCAATTGACGAAGTCGTCGATCCGGGTCGTGTAGGCCGACTCGCGCGCGTCTCCCTCTGGGAATCGCTCGTGAAGGATGAGCGGGTCGTCGGTCGGAGCCATCGAAGAACGGATCGTAACATGCGGTGTGATAGAGTGCCCGGCCCAAGTCGCCTCGGGGAGTAGCGTGACCGCCTCGGACGCGTCGTTCGATCTCACAGTCATCGGAAGCGGCCCCGGCGGATACGTCGCCGCCATCAGGGGGGCGCAGCTCGGGCTGAAGACGGCCGTCGTCGAGATGGCGCCGCGCCCCGGGGGGACGTGCCTCCTGTGGGGCTGCATCCCGACGAAGGCCCTGCTGCACGCGGCGGAGGTGCTCGAGACCTCGCGGCACGCGGAGCGCTTCGGCGTCAAGGTCGCTCCGGGGACGCTCGACATCCCCAAGCTGCACGCCTACAAGGACAAGGTCGTCACCGCGAACGTCAAGGGGGTCGAGTACCTCTTCAAGAAGAACGGGATCACGCTGGTGCCCGGGCGCGGCACGCTCGCGGGCCCGGGACGGATCGCGGTGGCCGAATCCGGGGGCGCGAGCCGCGAGATCCGCACGAAGTTCACGGTGGTCGCGACCGGCTCCGTGATTCGCGGCCTTCCGGGGGTCGAGTTCGACGGCGTGCGCGTCATCAACTCCGACCACGCGCTTTCGCTCGGGGAGATTCCGCCGTCGATGATCGTGCTGGGCGCGGGGGCCGTCGGCGTCGAGTTCGCCTCGATCTACGCCACGTTCGGCTCGAAGGTGACGGTGGTCGAGCTCCTCCCCCGCTTGATCCCGCTCGAGGACGAGAGCCTCGGCGCCGAGCTCGAGCGCGCGTTCAAGAAGCGCGGCATCGCCGTGCACACCGCGACCAAGGTCGAGTCGGTGTCTTCCGCCCCGAGCGGCGTGAAGGTCAAGGCCGTGCGCGACGGCAAGCCGCTCGAGCTGGAAGCGGCGGTGCTGCTCGTCGCCGTGGGCCGCCGTCCGCTGACCGAGAACCTCGGCCTCGAGGCGCTCGGCGTGAAGCTCGACCGGGGGTTCGTCGAGGTGGACGGGCTCATGCGCACGGGCGCCGCGGGGGTCTGGGCGATCGGCGACATCGTGAAGACGCAGGCGCTCGCGCACGTCGCCTCCCACGAGGGGATCGTCGCGGTGGAGGACGCCGCCGGGGCCGCCCCGCATCCGATCGACTACGACAAGATCCCGTCGTGCACCTATTGCGATCCCGAGGTCGCCTCGATCGGGCTCTCGGAGGCGACGGCGCGCGAGCGCGGCCACGACGTGGCCGTCGGCCAGTTCCCGTTCTCGGCGATCGGCAAGGCCAAGATCCTCGACGACACGCGCGGCTTCGTGAAGATCGTCACCGACAGGAAGTACGACGAGGTCCTGGGGGTGCACATCATCGGAGCGCACGCGACCGAGCTGATCGCGGAAGCGACCGCCGCGCTGAACCTCGAAGCGACCGCCGCCTCGCTGTTCGAGGCCGTGCACGCGCACCCGACGCTCTCGGAGGCGATGGGCGAGGCCGCGCTCGCGGTGCACAAGAGGACGATCCACATGTGACTCGGGGCCGCCGGCCCCGTGGAGAGGTTCGATGCGCGTTGACGTGGTGATGCCGCAGATGGGCGAGTCGATCGCCGAAGGGACGATCACCCGCTGGATCAAGCAGCTCGGCGAGAGCGTGCAGCGGGACGAGCCGCTCTTCGAGATCTCGACGGACAAGGTGGATGCCGAGATCCCCTCCCCCGCGGCCGGGAAGCTCGTCGAGATCAAGAACCAGACGGGCGAGACGGTCCCGGTCAATCAGGTCGTCGCGGTGATCGAGACCGACGCGAGCGCCGCGGCGTCCGCGCCCTCCCCGCAGCCCGCGGCCGCCGCCGCTCCGCCGAAGCCCGCGGCCCCCGCCGCCCCGCCGAAGCCCGCGGCCGCCGCGCCCGCCGCGGCTCCCTCCCCCGCTCCGGCTCCCGCTCCCGCTCCGGGACCCGAGGCGAAGGGGGGCGAGGGCGCGTTCGTCTCGCCGGTCGTGCGCAAGATCGCCGACGAGCACGGGATCGATCCATCGCGCGTTCCGGGGACCGGCGCAGGGGGGCGGGTGACGAAGAAGGACATCCTCGACTTCGTGGCCAAGGGCGCCCCGCCCGCGGCCGCGCAGGCCCCCGCACGAGGCGCCGCCCCTGCCCCCGCGGCCGCCCCGCCGCGGGAGCCGGCGATCGCGTTCTCGCCCGGCGCGCGCGTCGAGCGGCAGGCGATGTCGGCGATGCGCAAGAAGATCGCCGAGCACATGGTGGAGTCCCGCCGGACCTCCGCCCACGTCCACTCCGTCTTCGAGGTGGACATGAGCCGGGTGGTGAAGCTGCGCGCCTCCTTCAAGGACCTGTACGATCAGCGTCACGGCACGAAGCTCACCATCACCCCGTTCTTCGTGAAGGCGGTCTGCGACGCCCTCCGCGCCTGGCCGGTGGTCAACGCGTCGGTCGAGGGGGAGGAGATCGTCTACAAGAAGGACCTCAACATCGGGATCGCGGTCGCCCTCGACTGGGGGCTGATCGTCCCGGTCGTGCGGAACGCCGACGAGCTGTCGCTCGCGGGGCTCGCGAAGCGGATCAACGACCTCGCCGAGCGCGCCCGGACGAAGAAGCTCGTCCCCGACGAGGTCCAGGGCGGAACATTCACGATCACCAATCCCGGGATCTTCGGCGGGCTGTTCGGCCTGCCGATCATCAATCAGCCCCAGGTCGCGATCCTCGGGATCGGCGGGATCGAGAAGCGGCCGGTCGTCGTGGACGACGCCATCGCGATCCGCTCGATGATGTACATGTCGATGTCCTACGATCACCGGATCGTGGACGGCGCGGTCGCCGACCAGTTCCTCGCGATGGTCAAGTCCGGACTGCAGGAGTTCGACGAATCGCTTCTATGAGAGCTCTCGACTGCGCGTACCTCGGCCGCGTCGCCTACGCGGATGCCGCGGCGCTGCAGGAGCGGCTCGTCGCGGCGCGGCGCGAGGGCCGGACCGGCGATCGGCTGCTGCTGCTGGAGCACCCGCCGGTCATCACGCTGGGGCGCGGCGCCTCCGACCGCCACGTGCTCCTCTCCGACCGCGAGCGCGAGGCGCGCGGGATCGAGATCCATCGGACGGGGCGCGGAGGGGACGTGACCTACCACGGCCCCGGCCAGCTCGTCGGCTACCCGATCCTCGCTCTGGAGGGGGCGCGGCGCGATGCGCATCGCTATCTGCGGGACCTCGAGGAGGGTCTGATCCGCGCGACGGCGGCGTTCGGAATCGAGGCCCGCCGCGTCCCCGGGCGGACCGGGGTGTGGGCGGGCGAGGCCAAGGTCGCGGCGATCGGCGTGCGGATCGGCGCCGGCTGGATCACCTCGCACGGGTTCGCGCTCAACGTCGGCCGCGAGGTCTCGGGATTCGACGCGATCGTCCCCTGCGGCCTCGCGGGATGCCGCGTCACCTCGCTCTCGCTCCTGCGCGGCCGGGAGATCGCGGTCGAGGAGGCGGCGGGGGTCGTGGCGGAGGCCGTCGCCTCGGCCCTCGGCTACGCCGCGTCCGGCCTGCGGGCGATCGCGTGAGCGAGGGCGCGCGGACGCCGCGCCCCGAGTGGCTGCGGATCACCCTCCGCACCGACGAGAGCTTCCGCGCGCTGCGCGGCATGGTGAGCGAGCTTCGCCTCAACACGGTCTGCCAGGAAGCGCGCTGCCCCAACATCTACGAGTGCTGGAACGCCGGCACCGCGACGTTCATGATCCTCGGCGACACCTGCACGCGCGCCTGCGGGTTCTGCAACGTCCACAGCGGCCGGCCGCGCCCCGGGGTGGACGCGGGAGAGCCGCTTCGCGTCGCGGAGGCGGTCGCGCGGCTCTCGCTCCGGCACGCGGTGATCACGAGCGTCGATCGCGACGACCTCCCCGACGGAGGCGCCGGCCACTTTGCCGCTGTGATCGCGGCGATCCGCGCGCGCACGCCGGGCTGCGCGATCGAGGTCCTCACCCCCGACTTCAAGAAGAAGCCCGGGGCGCTCGACGTCGTGCTCGACGCCGCCCCCGCGGTGTTCGCGCACAACGTGGAGACGGTGCCGCGGCTCTACCGCCGCGTCCGGCCGGGGTCGAGCTACCGCGGCTCGGTCGGGCTTCTGGCCGAGGCGGCCGCGCGGCGCGACCGCGAGCGGTCCGCGCTCCGCGTGAAGTCGTCGATCATCGTGGGGCTGGGAGAGGAGGACGCCGAGGTCCTCGAGGTGATGCGGGACCTGCGGGGCGCGGGCGTGGACGTGGTGACGCTCGGTCAGTACCTCCGGCCGAGCCCCGGCCATCTACCCGTCGCCCGGTTCGCGCATCCCGACATCTTCGCGATGTTCCGGGAGCGGGGCATGGAGATGGGCTTCTTGCACGTCGAGTCCGGTCCTCTGGTGCGCTCGTCGTACCACGCGGAGCGGCACCGTCCGGATCCCGTGACGCCTCAGGGAGTGACCGGGACCATCGCGGCGTCCGGGGGCGGTACGTAGGGAGGCCCGAGCGGCCGCCCGGCGAGGAAGTCGTCGACGTCGCGCGTGAGCGCCGCGATCTCCTCCTTCCCGGTCCCGATGTACTTCCGCACCACCTTCCCCTTCGAGTCCACGAGGAAGGTGGTCGGGACGATCTGGATCCCGCGCCAGATCCTCGTGACCTCGTCCCCGCCGCGCAGGAGGAGGTAATCGACCTTGGACTCCGCCGCGATGCGGCGAACCTCGTCCGCGGGAGCGAGGTCCTGGATGACCACGCCCACCACCTGGAGCCCGTCCTTCCCCCGCGCGGCACGGAGCTGCTCGATCGCGGGCATCTCCTCGCGACAGGGGGTGCACCACGTCGCCCAGAAGTTCACCAGGCTGATCTTGGCGCTCGCCCATTCGACCGTGTGCCCCTGCCCGTCGAGCGTGCGGGCCTGGAGAGGGATCACCGTGTCCCCCGGGGCGAGCGCGATTCCGGGGGGCGGCGGCGTCGGGCGATTCCGGAACGGTCCGGCGCCGGCCGGCCGCGCGGCGAGCGCGGCGGCGACGACGGCGGCGACGACGATGCGGTTCGGCATGGCTCCTTCCACCGGTGCGTTGGAGCGGGAAACGGGACTCGAACCCGCGACCCCGACCTTGGCAAGGTCGTGCTCTACCAACTGAGCTATTCCCGCGCTAGGGCGAGGAACGCCCCGGCAAGTCGCCGAGGATAGCGAACGTTCCCGACCCCGTCAATCGCGCGGGCGGAACGCGTCGGGGATGTGCGTGACGGCCCAGGCGCCGGGGGCGGGGCGCACCTCGACGACGTCGAAGCGGCACGGGCCGTCCGATCCGCCGGACGTCGTCAGGTAGAGCGCCGCCGCGCGGGCGAGACGCCGCTGCTTGACGGCGGTCACCGCTTCCGCGGGCCGGCCGAAGTCCTCGCGCGAGCGGAGCTTGACCTCGACGAACACGAGCACGCCGCCGTCGCGGACGATCAGATCGATCTCGCCGCCGCGCGTGCGGAACCGCCGCGCGACCACGACGAGGCCGGCGCCGCGAAGCCATCGCTCCGCGACCGCCTCCCCTTCCGCTCCGAGCGCGTGACGGGGATCCCCCGCGCGCGTCATGGGGCGCCGCGCGGGTCCCGCCTCGGCGCGATCTCCCGGATCCCCCGGCGCATCTCCGAGCGGAATTCCGCCAGGAGGAAGCGCAGGCGCACGCGCTGCGGCACCGTGAGCTCGCGATCGACGTCGGCGAGCCCCGTGCGCGCCTCCGCCTCCGCGTCCCGCGCGATCCGATCCAGCGCCTCGAGACGCTCCTGCAGGCCGGCATCGCTCATTCCGCTCTCGAGCCCCCGGCGAAGCTCTCGGAGGAGGCGCATCCGCTCGCGACGCGCGCGGGCTTCGCCGCGCTCGATCTCCTCCAGCCGCGGGATGACTCGGGCGGTGGTCGCATCGTCGAGGCCGAGATCGGCACGCAGGCGCGCCTCGAACAGCCGGTGCATCCGCCGCCGGACCTCTTGCCGGGGGTCCGGCGGCACCGCGTGCGCCGCTCCCACCCCTCCGAGTGCGAGCACGAGAAGGGCTCCTTTCGCGATCCGTCTCATCCCCGGCCTCCGCCCACGCGAGCCTCCTCCTCGGACAGCCAGTCCAGGAAGCGCTCCTCGTCCGCGGGCGAGAGATCGTCCACGGACGGGAAGATCCCCGTCGCGTCGTCAACGGTGAAAGCGTCGATCGGCCCGAGCGCGGCGAACGGATCGTCCCAATCGTCCGTCGTGTCGACGTCCTCCGCCGCCGGATCCGGGGCCGGCGCGGTTGCCGCCGGGACATCCTCCTTCGACACCACGGGAGGCGGAGGGGCGGGTCGGCGCGCGAGGATCAGAACCACCACGAGCACGATCGCCGCGGCGACGGCGACGCCGAATCGCGCCGCGCGGCGGGTCCCGCGCTCCGGGGCGGCGAGACGGACCGCGAGCCTCGCCTCGAACCCCGACCAGTACCGCGGGGGCGGATCGTCGACGGGATCCCGCTCCTCTGCCGGGAGCGCGGCGAGGTCGATCAGCTCCGCCGACGGGGCGCAGCGCGGGCACCCCGCCGCATGGTCGCGAAGCGCGGCGACGACGCGCGGATCGCCGCCGTCGCTCGACGCGAGGGCGTCCGCCAGACCCGACTCGAACGCAGCACAGCTCATCCCGGGCTTCACGACGCTCGCTCCTCCCCCATCCGCCGCCGGAGGTTGGCGACCGCCTGATGGAGATGCGCCTTGACCGCGCCGACGGTCAGACCCATCGCGTCCGCGACGTCCTCGTAGGTCATCTCGGAGAACACCTTCAAGGCCACCACCTCGCGCTGCCGCGGAGGAAGCGTCGCGACCGCGCGGCGAACGCGCGCCGCCGCCTGCGTGCGGACCAGACGCGCGTCCGCGGCGTCCGAGGGCTGCGTCGCCTGATCGACCGTCTCGAGCGGGACCGTTCCGCTCGGCCTCGCGGCGACGATCGTGCGGGCGACGTTGAGGGCGATCCTCACGAGCCACGTGCGGATCCGTGATTCCCCGCGGAACCCACCGAGCGCGCGCCAAGCCCTCACGAACGTCTCCTGCGCCGCCTCGTCGGCCTCCTCGTGCGTTCCGAGGATCCGCCGGGCCGTGCCGTAGATCGCGAGCCGGTGCCGCACGACGATCTCGTCGAACGCCGAGCGATCGCCCCCCCGAGCCCGTTCGAGGAGCAGCCGCTCGAGCGCAGCATCGTCGTGATCGTGGCTCACGTTCTCCCGGAGGTTGGACCGCGTCTCGGAGGCCGGGGTTTAGCCCCGCCCCGGGACCGTCGTGGACCGCCGCCACCGGACCCCCTGCGGTGTGTCCTCGAGCACGATCCCGCGGCCGGCGAGGAGGTTTCGGATCCGGTCCGATTCCGCGAAATCCTTGGCGCGCCGCGCCGCCTGCCGGCGGGCGATCAGATCCTCGATCTCCGGAGCCAGCAGCTCGGGCGCCTTCGACGCGATGACGCCGAGGGCCCCGTCCAGCCTCGCGAGCGTCTCGGACAGGGCGGCGGCGCTCCCCGCCGGCAGCTCGCGCCGGTCGAGGGCGGCGTTCGCCTCGCGCACCAGGCGGAAGAGCGCCCCGAAGGCGCCGCTGACGTTGAGGTCGTCGCCGAGCCCATCCCGCACCTCGGCCTCGATCGCGGCGAGCTTCGCGTCGAACTCGGGCTCGCGCCCTTCCGCGATCCCGCCCTCCGCGAGACGGGCCTGGAGCGCGTCGAACCGGGCGAGCTCGCCGGCGGCGCGCGCAAGCGCGTCGAAGGTGAAGTTCAGCGACGAGCGATAGTGCGTCGCCAGGAGGAGATACCGGATGGCGCGCGGATCGTGCCCCGCCGCGACGAGATCGCGGAGGGTGTGGAAGTTCCCCTTCGACTTCGCCATCTTCTCACCGTCGACCATCAGATGCGCCGCGTGCATCCAGCACGCGACGAACGGCCGGCCGGTGGCCCCCTCGCTCTGGGCGATCTCGTTCTCGTGGTGCGGGAAGATGTTGTCGACCCCGCCGGTGTGCAGGTCGAAGCTCTCGCCGAGGTACTTCATGCTCATGGCGGAGCACTCCAGGTGCCATCCCGGACGCCCCGGCCCGAAGGGGCTGTCCCACGACGGCTCTCCGTCGCGGTGCGCCTTCCACAGGACGAAGTCCCGTGCGTCGTCCTTGTCGTACTCGTCGCTGTCCACGCGGGCGCCGACCTTGATCTCGCGCTTGTCCAGATGGGAGAGCCGCCCGTAGGAGGGAAAGGCGTCGATCCGGAAGTATAGCGAGCCCTGACTGACGTACGTGAGACCGCGCGCCTCGAGCGCCTTCGCGATCGCGATCATCTCCGGGATGTGCTCGGTGGCGCGGGGGTAGTGCTCCGCCCGCCGGATCCCGAGCGTCTCGATGTCGGCGAAGAAGGCGTCGATGAACGGCGCCGTGATCCGGTCGATCGTCGTCCCCTCGGCGATCGCCCGGGCGATGATCTTGTCCTCGATGTCGGTGATGTTCATCACCTGCGTCACGCGGAAGCCGAGCAGCTCGAGGGTGCGGCGCAGCAGGTCCTCCCAGACGTACGTCCGGAAGTTCCCGATGTGGGCGTAGTCGTAGACGGTCGGGCCGCAGGTGTACAGCCGGACGTGGCCCGGCTCGCGGGGCGCGAGCGTCTCGACGCGACGGGTCAACGTGTTGAAGACGCGCATGGCGCGCCATTCTAGAACGGGCGGGGTCAGCCTTCCGCGATCGCGAAGGTCCGCTCGACCGAGACCCGCTCCCCCGAGACGCGGTCGCGCAGCTCGACCACGACCCGGTAGGCGCCGACCGGCCAATCGCCGATCGGCAGCGCGAGCCCCATGGCCGCCCCCGCGGCCCCGCGCACGGAAAACGGCTTGCCGTGGCGCTTGGTCCCCTTCCGGACGACGCGGAAGAACCGGTACTCGACGTCGACGCGGGGCATCGAGGTCGCGGGGTCGATCGCGGCGCCGTAGACCTGCAGGTACAGACGCAGCAGCTCGCTCCGATGGAACACCGCGCCCGCCTTGGGCACGACCTCCTCGGACCCCACCTGGAACGTTCCGGCGTCGGGTCCGGCCGGGCCGAATCTCTCGGCCGGCACGAGCGAGCTCACGGAAAAGCCGGCATTGAGATCCGGGACGCCGATGCGGGCGTTGCGGACGATGACCTGGTCCTGCGACGGGCTCCTCACCGCGAAGCGGGCGGCGTAGGTGCGCCCCGCGTCGAGATACGCCCGGCCGAAGAAGAAGCCGGGGGCCTCGGGGGCCGGCAGCGGGTCGAGCGTGAGCGTGCGCACGGCGCCGGGGAGGGACTCGCCGCGGCGGCCGGTCTCCTGGAGGGACACCGCGGCGAACGGCGCGGCCGTCTTCGTGGCCGTCTCCGCACCGGCGCCGGCCTGGCCGCCCTCCATGGCGACGGCGAGCAGCGTGAGGACGCTTCCGTCCTGGGCGCGGAAGAAGTAGGCCGAGTGATCGAGCGCCTGGGCCCCGGCGAGCGGCTCCGGGTCCGGGGCCGGCGGGGCGTCCGTCGAGAGGCGATCGCGCGCCGGGCCGGAGGACGGCTTCGCCACCGGCAATCCACCGGGAAGGGGCGAGAGGAGGCTGTCCGTCATGGTCTGGAGGCGGTTCGAGTAGATGCTGCGGTCGTTGAGCCGGAGCGCGCGGAGGTAGTTCGCCCGTTCCCAGTCGACGGAGACCGACGTCGGATCGCGGACGCTCTCGCATTCGTCGTCGAGACGATAGGAGCCGTCCCGGCAGTGATGGAAGACGATCCGAACCGACCGCGCGTTGGGACCGACCGCATCGTAGGTCCAGACCTCGTCGTCCAGCAGGTCGATCCCGCCGGACTCGTGGGCGATCCTGGAGGGTTCCCCCAGGGCCAGGAAGACGTGTCCCCGATCGGTCCGCCATCCCTCGCTGCCCGGCGCCCCGAAACGGGCGTTCGCGCCCTCGGAGCGCGTTTCGAACGACCGGCGGAACTCGCTGGGGGAGGTCCCCGGCAGGACCTCGAGGTTGCTCCAGAACCGCTCGACGAATTCTCCGCGCTCGACGTCGTCGCTCAGCGATCCGAAGCGCCTGTATTCGTCGTCGGTCAGAAGCATGCGCGCGGGACCGTCGCGCCACCCCTTGAGCGAGGCGGTCGCCGGACGCGCAGGACCGGCGGCCGTCAGGAGAGCCAGCAGGAGCGCGAGACCGCGCGAAGTCGTCGCTGAGGCGGCTGGCACGATGGGCGCCTCGAAACGCCGGAGGCCGCCTTCCGGCGGCCTCCGGGAATCATCTCGCAGCCGCGCGGATCAGAACGCCAGGCGAACGCCGATCTGGTACTGGCGCCCGAATCTCCGGGTGGCGTCGTTCGTCCCGTTGACCTGCTGGCCGCTCTCGGAGTTCTCGTTGTAAACCGCGTACGTGTCTTCGTTGAGCAGGTTGAAGATCTCGGCCGTCAGCTGGAGGTTCATCCCCTTCGGCAGGTTGACCTCCTTGACCAGCTTGGCGTCGAAGTTCCAGGCCGAGCGGTTGCGCTGGTCGTTGCGCCGATGGGTCGCGTACTTCGTCCGGACGCTGGTGAACGGCTGGCCGAACTCTTCATACGCCGGGAGCGCGCTCGCCAGCGAGAACTGCCGGACGAGGATCGAGTACGGGAGCCCGGACTGCCAATTCACCGTGCCGCCCAGGCGGAATCCCCACGGGGTGATCGTGGTCGCGTTGACCTTCAGCGCGTGGCGCCGGTCGTACGACTGGTACCCCTTCTCGTCCTCCAGCGTGGAGCGATCGTCGCCGAGGCCGAGGTTGAACGCCTCCGCCTGTCCCTTCGCCTTGGAGTACGTGTAGGACGCCTCCATCTGCCAGTTCTTGTACTGCCGCCGGACGAACTCGAGCGTGATCCCGTCGTACTGCTGCGAGTTGTAGTTGCCGATCTGGAAGATGTTCCCCCAGGCCGGGTTGAGGACGTACAGGTCGGCGACTTGGTCCGGCCGGGAGATGAAGTTCACGCCTCCGTGGCCGCCGACGCCGGGGGTGCCGGCGATCGGGAAGTTACGGCCGGTGCAATCGTCCAGCCGCCCGTCGCCGTCTCCCGGATCGGTGTCCTGGTAGGTCTTGCCGGTGTAGGCATCGACGACCGGTCCGGTCCCCGGGCTTGCGACCAGCGTGGGGTCGATCACGCTCGCCTGGAAGAAGCACTTCCCGTAGTCGCCGGGGACCTGGTTGGTGTCGATGTCCTGGAGCTGGTCCGAGAAGTCACGGTGGATGTACCGGAGCGAGATCGTGCTCTCCTGCCAGAGCTGGCGCTCGACGGCGAACGAATACTCGTCCTGGTGCGGGGTCTTGAGGTCGCGGGAGACCGTCGAGTAGCCGAACGTCGGCTCGAACGCGATATTCGGCGAGCCGCTCGTCGCCTCGAAGTTCACGATGATCGGCTGGCTCTCCGGCGTCAGCACGCCGAGGAAGAGCTTGTCGTAATACCGCCCCGCGGAAGCGGAGAAGCGGGTCTTGCCGTCGTTCCACGGATCCCAGGCGACGGAGAGGCGGGGTGAGATATTCGTGTTGTGGATGCTGATGTCATCGGGCTGCCGGAAGCGCGTCCACTTGGTCAGCTGGTCCGCGAAGCTCCCGTTGGTGAAGTTCGTTCCGGGGAATTGCACGGCGACCGAGCTGAGCGCGCCGGGGAGATCCTCGTAGGCGATGAAGGTCTGCTGCAGGTAGACCGTCTTCTGCTGGGTCGTCAGCCCGTCCGTCGCCGCCATGAACCGGTTCGCCTCTTCCTGAGGGTCGAACGGGACATAGCCGGGGGCGCTCACGTCCTCGTTCTCGACGCGGAGGCCGACGGTCACCGAGAGGTTCGACAGGGGGCGGATCACGTCCTCGCCGTACACCCCCCACGTCGTCCCGGTCGCCCGCTGCTGGCTGAACGGCTCGAGCGAGGCGTTGATGTTGTAGAACAGGGAGGCCTTGTTGCTGTTGATGTCGAAGCCGGACGACCGGGTGAAATTGGGGGTCCGGAGGAGCTCGAGGAAATAGCGCTCGTTCTCGACGACGAGACCGGTCTTGAATTGATGCTGGGCGCCCCAGAGACGGCCCTTGTAGTAGGTGGCGTCGCTCTTGAGGGACAGGCGCTGGCGGCGGTCTTTCTGCGACAACGGAAAGCTGCCGCTCACCAAGCCGGTAAGGGCGTCGAAGCAATAGGTGCCCGCCAGCCAGGGGTCGGCGACGCCGACGCAGTTGTTGGCGACGCCGGACCGCGTCGGGAGGATCTCGACACGCGTGTCCTGGTAGGCGACGGTCGAATCCACGAGGAGGCTGGGGGAGTACGGAGCGGTCCAGGTCATCTGGTACGTGGGTCCGCCCGACTTGTTCTTGAGGCTGGATTCGACCGGGGTCGTCACGCTGATGCCGACGTTCGTCAGCTCACGGGGGTCCGCCCGCATGTTGAAGGCGATCTTGTTCCGGTTCGAGACCTGCCACGTGAGCTGGTTGTCGGTCGAGAACTGCTTCGTCCCCGTGGTCGCCACCGTGCCGCCGGAGGCGAGGACGAGCGGGTCCTCGCGCCGGATCGCCTCTTGGGAGAGGCGGTACCAGAGCTTGTCCTTGATGACCGGGCCCGAGACCTGGAGCGACGGCTGGTAGAGATAGAAGTCGGGGAGGAGGCTGTTGGGGAGGTTGGTGGCGCCGTTTCCGTCGAGCTTGCTCGACCGGTAGAGCATCCCGAACACGCCTTCGAAATCGTTCGAGCCCTGCTTCTGGATGATCTGCGCGAATCCGCCCTGGGCGCGGCCGTACTCGGCCCCCGCGCCTGCGGTCACGACCGTGAGGTCCTCGATCGAGTCCGCGGTGACGAGGTTGAGGAAGGTGCCGGTCAGCGGATCGACGTTGCTGATCCCTCCGACCTGCGTCTTGAAGTCGGTCTCGCGGGCGCCGTTGACGTTCGGGTTGCCGTCGTTGTCGGGGTCCTGGACGCCCGGGGCGAGGGCGAGAACGTTCTGGTAGAAGCGTCCCGCGACCGGAAGGTCCTGGATGAAGTCCGACGAGAATTTCGTCTGGGCCTGCGTCTGATCCAGATCGATCGTGGTCTTCTCGCCGACGACGGTCACCTTCTCGACGTGCTCGGGAACGAGCGCGATCACGATGTCCTTCTGGGTGTTCCCGCTGACGGTCGCGTCCTGCCGGATGCCGGCATACCCGTCCATGATGACGGTGATCACGTAGCCCGACCCTTCCCGGAGGACCGGGAACAGGACGGTGCCGTCCTTGTCCGAGAGCAGCGTCGTGGTCGCGACCAGCTTGTTCGCGCTGCTGATCGTGACCGCGGCGCCGATCACCGCGCTCTTGTCCGCGTTGTCGATGACACGAATCCGCAGCCCGCCGGCTGCGCGGGCCGAGCTCACGGCCAACGCGGCGACGACGAGCGCCCCGAGCCAACGTCCCTTCATGTCCTTCCCTCCCGTCGTGCCGAATCGGGGACGGAATCGGACGCCCCCCCCAAAGGAGCGCGAATACTCCCGTCGGCGGTGGTGAGCCGCCGCGATCCCCCTACTGTTGGCCACGGAAACGGGCGTTTATGTACCACCGACCGCGTGGTCCCGTCAACCGACGCCCGCTCCCCGTTTCTCACAAATTGATATGTAGACCGGCCCGGCCGCCTTCGCCCCTCGGGAACGCACTGGGCGCGGTGACGACTCAGCACGGAGTGCTCCGGGGGAGTCATACGACGATCCCCAGGCGCTTGATCTTCTCGTTCAGCGTGGTCGGCTTCAGCCCGAGCAGCTCGGCGGCCTGCTTCTGCACCCCTCCGGTACGCCGCAGGGCCCCCTCGATCAGCTGGCGCTCGAAGCGGCTGACGGCGTCGTAAAACCGCACCCCGTCGGGGATCGTCGCCGGCTCGGGAAGCGTGATCCGCTGCGTCATCTCCTTCGGGAGGAGGTCCACGTCGATCTCGTTCCCCGTCGCGAGCACCACACCCCGCTCGACCAGGTTCTCCAGCTCGCGGACGTTGCCGGGCCAGGGGTACGAGAGGAACCGCTCCATGACCTGGGGGGTGACGCGCGCGACCGTCTTGCGATTCTCGGCGTTGAACTTCTGAAGGAAGTGCTCGACGAGGACCGGGACGTCCTCCATCCGCGCCCGCAGAGGAGGGATCGAGACGCTGATCACGTTGAGCCGGTAGTACAGGTCCTCGCGGAAACGTCCGATCTCGATCAGCCGGCGAAGGTCCTCGTTCGTCGCCGCGATGATCCGCACGTCCACGGTCCTGCTCTCGAGCGCGCCGAGCGGAAGGAACTCCTTCTCCTGGATGACCCGGAGAAGCTTCGTCTGCACCTCCGGGGCGACGGTCGAGATCTCGTCGAAGAGGACGGTTCCACGGTCGGCGACCTCGAGGAGGCCGATCTTGGACGCGGTGGCTCCCGTGAACGCCCCCTTCGCATGCCCGAAGAGGTTGTCCTCGAGCAGCTCGGTCGGGATGCTGTGGCTGTTGACGACGACGAACGGCTCCCCGACGCGCGGGCTGCGGCGGTGGATCGCCTGCGCGACGAGCTCCTTCCCCGTGCCGCTCTCCCCCATGATCAGCACCGTCGCCCGGCTCTGCGCGACCTGATCGATGAAGCGGTAGACCTCCTGCATCGCGCGCGACTTCCCGACGATCTTCTCGTAGCGGTAGCGCTCCTCGAGCGCGCGCTTGAGGTCCTTGTTCTCCGTGCGCAAGCGGGTGGTGCGCACGGCGGCCGCGACCAGCAGCCGCACCTCGTCGTTCTTGAACGGCTTGGTCAGGTAGTGGAACGCACCGAGCTTCATCGCCGCGACCGCGCTCTCGATCGTCCCGAACGCCGTGATCATCAGGACCGCGGTGTCGGGATCGCGGGAGCGGATCCAGCGCAGGACGTCGAACCCGTCCGCGTCGGGGAGCATGACGTCGAGCAGCACGGCGTCCCACGGCCCGGCGGTCTCGAGCAAGCCCCGGCCGCTCCCCGCGTCGGACGCCGCGACGACCTCGTGGCCTTCCTTGCGGAGCAGCGTTCCGAGGACGTCCGTGACGACCGGCTCGTCGTCGACGATGAGGATGCGGCCGCGAAGCGCGTCGGCTGGGTCGGACGCCATCAGCGGAATTCTAACAGGCGGGCGCGAGCCCTACGCGAGCGCGCGCGCCGGCTTGTGGGCGGGGAGCTCCACGCGGAATCGCGTGAACTCCCCCGGAACGCTCTCGACCTGCATCGCGCCGTCGTGCTCCCGGACGATGCCGTAGCTGATCGCGAGCCCGAGCCCCGTCCCCTTCCCGCGCCCTTTCGTCGTGAAGAACGGGTCGAAGATGCGCGGGAGGTCTTCTTCCGCGATGCCGACGCCGTCGTCGACGACCTCGAGCACCACGCGCTCTCCCGATCGCACGGTGCGCACGGCGATCCGGCCGCCCCCCTCGACGGCGTCGCGCGCGTTCGAGAGCAGGTTCAGGAGCACCTGCTGGAGCTTCCCCCGGTGTCCGCGGACCTCGGGGAGCTGCGGCGCGAGCTCGGGATGGAGGACGATCCGCCGTCCGCGGATCTGGGGCTCGAAGAGCTTCAGGACCTCCTGCACCGCATCGTTGAGCGCCAGCGTCTCGAACGTCGAGCGCTCGGGGCGCGCGAGATTGAGGAGCGAGTTCGCGATCGTCGAGGCGCGCCGGGTCTGCGTCTCGATCTTCGTCAGCGTCTCGCGCCGGGGGTCGTCCAGGGCCATCTCCTCGAGGAGGAGCTGAGCGTAGCTGGAGATCCCGGTCAGGGGCGTGTTGACCTCGTGCGCGACGCCGGCGGCGAGCAGCCCCAGGGAGGCGAGACGCTCCTGCTGGAGAACCTGCTCCTCGAGCTTCACCCGCGCCGTGATGTCGTCGAAGGTGACGACGCGCGAGCCGTCCTCCCCATCCGCCGCGATCGGCGACAGCGCGAGGTTGACGACGATCCGCTCCCCGGCGCGATTGACCAGCGCGTGCCGGTAGATCCGCGCCTCGACGCCCGGCCCGACGGCGGCGAGCTCGCGCTCGATCCGCCGGATCGAGTGCAGGGGGAAGATCTCCCGCAGCCTCTTGCCGAGCGCCTCCTCGCGGGGCAGGCCGTAGAGCTCCTCGAGCCGCCTGTTCCACGTGCGGATGCGGCCTTCGGTGTCCACGAGGAGGAGCCCCACGCCGCTGCTCTCGAGGATCCGCTCTTGGAGCACCTTGAGCGTCTCGACCTGGGCCGCGTGCTGCCGGACCTCGAGCACGAGGCGCGCGGCCTCGACCGCGGCCGCAGCGTGCGCGCACAGAGTCGCGAGGAGCCCGCGGTCCTCGCTGCTCAGCGGCGGGTTGAAACCGTCCCGGTCGGCCACCGCGAGGACCGCCGAGAGGCGCCCCTTGACCTGCATTCCGAAGAGGTGGCGCGCCTCCGGCGTCTCGGGCACCGCGCCGGCATCGAGCTTGTGGGAGGGCTTGCGCTCGAGCTGCTCCACGACCGAGCGGTGGAGGTCGACGGCGATCTTGCGACCGGTCGCCGCGAGCCGCTCGAACCGCAGGCCGCCCGTGCGGACGAGCACCGCCGCCGCCGGGACCGCCAGGGTCTCGCGGACCCGATCCTCCAGCTGCTCGAGGAGCGACGCGAGGTCGGTCTCGGCGTTCAACTCTCGGCTCCATTCCAGAAGCGTCGCCCGGTAGCTGTAGCGCGCGCGGTAGAAGGCCCGATCGACGCTGGCGCGGACCCAGGCTCGAAGCTTCGGGTAGAGCGTCGCGGTGACGAGGGCGGCGATGAAGCCGAGCACCGAGTCCGGAAGCTCGAGATCGACGACGAGGCGCCGGAGAATCGCGAGCGCAAGGGCGTACGCCGCCACAGTCGCCGCGGCGAGCGTCACCCCCGCGAACCCGCGGCGGAGGATCAAGTCGAGGTCGTGGAGGCGGTAGCGCGCCATGGCCGCGGTGAAAGCCGCGGGGACCGCGAGGAGCGGAAGGAGCCCAAGCTCGATCCAAGGAGGAGACGTCGACTCCGCCGCCCACGGGATCACGTACAGCGCGATGAACGGCCCGAAGCCGATCCCGAGCCCCCACAGCATCCAGCGAAGCTGGCTGCGATGGAGCATCGAGCGTGTCCGCGCGTGAGCGACCGCCATCGCGATGGAGGCGAACGCGACGGCGCCGGCCAGGAAAGCGAGCTCCAGGCGGTCCTGCGCGGCGACCGCGCGCACCGGATCCTCGAACCGGTAGGCGCCGCCGAGACCCACGAGCCAGACGTCCGCGGCCACGAGAGCCGCCGCCGCTCCGTAGGCCCCGCCGAGGGCGAGCCGGCGGGCGAGCCTGCGGCTCCGTGCGAGCGTCAGGGAGAGATGGATCAGGAGGGCCGGCGCCAGCGCGCCGGCGGCGACGTCCAGCCAGTGGACGGTCCAATCGAAGGGATCGCCGGACCCGGTCTGGCTGAGGACCATGTGGGCGAACAGCGCGAGGCCGAGGGTGCCGTACACACCGGCGCCTCGCGCATGCGGCCAGCGCAGCATGATGAAGACGGCGGAGGCGAAGCATGCCGCCCCGATCAGCGTCAAGAAGCCGTAGAGCCTGGGGGCCGCGTGCCGGTGCAGCGGCGCGAGCTCGGTCCGGATCGACTGGGATCCTCTGCGAACGTCGAGCGCCAGGGCGCGTCCTCGCGGCACGCGCCACGCGGCATCCGCCGCGCCGAGCGAGGCGCGAGCGGGCCGCCCGTCGATCTGCTCCAGCACGTCCCCCGGGATCAGCCCCGCGCGGTCGCCGGGGCTCCCCGGATCGATCGCGAGGGCGGTCGGGCCGCCGGCTGCATCCACCCACTCGACCCCGGTGTACGGCTCGCGATCCGAGATGCGCCGTCCGAACGACAGCAGGCCGACCGCCGCGAGCGCGATCGCCGTCGCGCGAAACGCGATCGGCCTCCACCGATGCCGGGACCGGAACACGCCTCGACTCCTCGTCATCCCGCGGTCAGAACGCCAGCGAGACGCCCGCGCTGATCCGCTTGTGCATCGCCGAGAACCGCCGCGTGTCCGCGGAGTCCTCTCCCAAACCGGCCGCGTCCCCGCTCATCGCGCCGCGCGCGTTGAGGAGGAGCCGGCACGAGGCGCGCCCCCCGGCGAGCCTCACGAGATCCTGAGCGAACTCCAGCTCCGCCGTACGCAGCGCCTCGACGGACAGCATCGCGGGCGCGGGGGGCCGCTCACGGAGCGATCGGTACTCGATCGACACGCTCGAGCCGGCGCGTGGCGCGCGCACGCTCAACCGCACCGCGTCGTAGTCCAGCACCTGCTCGGCGAGCATCACGACCGGGACGTCGTCGCCGAGAGCCGGGGCGAGCAGCCCCGAAGCCTGACCGCGCGCCACGCTGAGCGACACCGCCGCCGGCGCCGACACGTGCTCGAGCGCCATCGCCACGAATCGGTCGGACGCGAGGCCGTCGGAGACGTAGAGCGAGGCCGGGTAGCCCGCGAGCGCACTGTCGCGCCAGACGCCGGCGTCGGAGGGGATGAATCCGGCGCTCCCATGGATGCTCAGCCCGGCGACGATCGGCGCTTCGAGCTGGACGTCGTAGCCCAGCGCCCCCGGGACCGCGTCCGAGGCGGCGGCGTAGGACAGCTCGGCCCGGGCAGTCATCCGGTCGGTGGACCAGGAGCCGCCGACCCGGGGCGTCAGGGTCGTCGTGGTCGCCCCATCGGAGCCGTAGCGCACCGCAAGGCCGTACTCGAGCGCGACCGGGCCCGAGATCGACCAGCGGTCCTGAGAGTCCATCAGCAGACTCCAGCCCGCGGCCCCGTCCAGTGCGAACGCCCCGCCGGGGCGCCCGAGCCGGGCGGAGGGGGCGGAAAGCGTCAGCCGCTGCGCGCGGACCCCGACGCGCAGGAGGTGCGCATCGGCGGCGAAGCTCTCGTAGGAGCCTTCCGCGCCGATCGAGCGGTTGGAGGCGTCCCGGAGCGCCGGGTCCCAACTCGCGTCGATCCGGTCGTCCCAGTCGAGGCTCGCGTCGTGAAACCCGACCTGGACGGCCACCCGCGACGACGGATCGACCTGCTTGCGCCAACGCGCGTCGTAGCCCCACGACCGCTGCCCCTCGCGGGTTCCGGTGCCCGTTCCGAGCGCGTCGGCGACCTCGAGGTTCCCGCTGGAGTAGAACGCCCGCATCCCGAGGATCTCGTCGTCCCCGGTGTCGTAGGTGAGGTCGAGATCGAGGTCGGACGCCGCCCGGCTGATCGCCGGCTTCGCCGCGGGGCGCGAGCCGGAATCGAGGCTTCCGCGGCGCCCCTGGACGCGGATCGAGCCGCGCTCGCCCAGGGTCCCCGCGAGCCGCATGCGGGTCTCGTTCCCTTCGAGGCTCGACGACGGGCCTGTGCTCTCCGGACGCCACGAGCCGAGCGCGACCATGTGCTCGACCTGCCCGCCCAAGGAGTCCTGGAGCGTCGCCGCCATCGAGCGGATCGACGCCGGCTGCGACGTGGACGCGAGGAGCTCGACCCCCTCAAGCTCGCGAAGAATGCTCCGGGGAGGCACGCGCAGGGTCCACGAGAGATCGTCGAGGACCTTCTCCGCGCGCGGGTCCCCTTGGCCGGGGACCGGATGGAGCACCAAGTTGACCGAGGCGCGCAGGTGCGTGTTCACGCGGCTGAAGGCCGCGACGTATCCCGACTTGATCGCGGCGACCCGGTAGACGCCGGGCGTCAGCGTGCCGCAGACGAAGCGCCCCAGACCGTCCGACACGGCGCGCACGACCGGAGCGCCGGCGCCGCTCTCCGCGGCGAGCACCAGGACCTCCGCACCCTCGAGCGCTCGCCCCCCGTCGTCCTGGACATAGCCGGAGAGGACCGTCGGGACCGTCGGGGCGGCCCGCAGGGAGTCGGAGAAAGCGAAGAAGAAACTGGGGATGACGAGCAACGTGGCGGCGGCCGATCGCAAGTGCTTCATGGCGCCCCCCTTTCGACCGTCCGGTCCCCTCCTGCCCCTCGGACGGCATCGCGAGTGTAGGATCCGGCTCGGAATCTTGTCAACCGCGGCCGCCTCTATAAGATACGCCTCGTGGCTTCCCCCTGGTCCGCCCTGGTCCTCCTCGCCGCGACCGCGACGTCCGTGGCGTTCGAGACCCACGTGGCGCTTCGGGTCGAGACGCTGGTCGTCGAGAAGGGGCGCGCGACCCCTGCCGGCCCTCCCGTCGAGGCCGAGGCCGGGCCGAACGCCCCGGCGACGTTCGCCATGGCGGTCCCCTGGAAGAAGAATGAAGCGGCGCTGAAGCTGAGGCTGGAAGCGCGGCTGGCCCCCGAAGCCCCCGGCGGCGAATCGAAGGTCTGGCTCGAATCGACCTCGACCGTCCCGGGACGGGAGCCGGCGCGCGCCTCCCGGAGCGTCACGTTCGCCGAGGAGGGGACCGGGCTCTTCGAAGTCTTCGCGGACGGCCCCCGGCGCTTGGTCCTCGCCATCCATGGCGAGCAGGTGGAGCGGCCGGTCGTGCGACGGACGATCACGCTCGGCGGACCGGTGCGCTTCCTCGTCTCGGTCGAGCGCGTCGACGGCGAGCGGTCGGTCCCGCTGGAGACCGACGAGCTGCACACGTTCATCGGTCAGCCCGTCGAGTACTCCTTCCGGCTGGGCGAGGGGGACGGGCTCCAAGCGGTTCGACTCTCGCTGCTCCCGATCTCCGCGTCGGGGGATATCCTGACGATCGACGCGGACATCGGCGGCGCGCTTCCCGGCCCCGGAGGAACCGTCCTCGTCCACCGGACGGAGCGCATCGTCGCCTCTCGTCTCGCCACCTCGAGCGTCGCCGCGACCGTGGGAAACCCTCCCGCCGGGTACCGGTTCCAGGTGACCCCTGATTTCTAGCGCGCGCGCCCTGCCCGTCGTCCTCCTGATGGCGGCGATCGCTCAGGGCGCCTCGGTCGGTCCGCCGAGCGAGGTCCTGACGCTCGGGCGCGAGCTTCGCGTCCGGCTGGTCGGCGGGCGCGACCTCGTACTCGAGACGAAAGCGTGGCCCGGCGAGGACGCGCGGGCCCTGGCCGAGCGATGGGCCGGATCGGCGGAAGAAGTGCCGCCGCTCGCCGCCGCGCTCTCGCGCCCCCAGGCGCTCCTCGACGACGGGTTCTTCCGGATGCCGCTCGACCTCCTCGGCGCGGATGCGAAGGCGTTCGTCCTCCACAGCGTCTTCCCCGACGACCGCGCCGACGGGGCGGACTGGCTGCACGTGGCGCGCAGGAGCGCGCTTCCGCTCTACGACGAGGGCCTTTGGCAGGTCGCCGCCTGGTTCACGGGAGACGGCGCGAAGTTCGAGGAGCTGCTCCGCGCCAACGGGCTCCAGTCGCCGGAGCTGTCGCCGGGGCAGATCGTCCGCATTCCCGCGAGGCTCATGGATCCCGCGCTGGCGCCGCGGGAGCGGTCCGACGACGGCGCGCTGGTCTACGGCCGTGACGCGCGGGGGGAGTTCGCCGGCTACAGGCTCAAGCCGCGCGAGGCGCTCTACACCGCGGTGGTGCTCCGCTACACGGGGCGGACGGAGCAGAGCGACGTCGAGACGATCGCGCGCACGATCGCCGCGAGGAGCGGGATCCGGGAGTTCACGGACATCCCGGCCGGGTGGCTCGTGAAGATCCCTCTCGACGCGCTCGAGCCGGAGTTCCTCCCGAGATCCGACCCCCGCCGCAAGAGCCGGGAGAAGGCGGTCGCGGCGATGGAGCGCGAGCTCGCGGCGCGCCCGCAGAAGGGAACGACGCGAGGACTGAAGGGGGTCGTCGTCATCCTCGACGCCGGGCACGGGGGGATGGACCCGGGAACGATGAAGCACGGGGTGCGCGAGCACGACTACGTCTTCGACGTCGCGAGCCGGCTGCGCCGCGAGCTGGAGACGCGCCGCGGCGCCAAGGTCTACCTGACGGTGGACGACCCCGCGACGGGAGCGGTTCCCTCGACCGAGGACGCGCTCCCCGCCAACCGCCGCCGCACGGTGCTGACGACCCCCCCGTTCCTCGCGGAGGAGGACGGCGAGACCGCGGTGGCGGTGAACCTGCGCTGGTACCTCGCGAACTCCCTGTACCGCAAGCTCGTCCAGTCCGGGATCGACCCCGACAAGATCGTGTTCGTCTCCCTTCATGCCGACGCGCGCCACCCGTCGCTTCGGGGCGCGATGGTCTACGTCCCGGGCGCCACCTACTGCACGGGGACCATGGGCTTCTCCTCGCCCCCCTACCTGCGCTTCAAGGAGGTTCGCGAGCAGCCGCGGGTGAGCTTCAACAAGCGCGATCGGGTCCGCTCGGAGGCCGTCTCGCGGAAGCTCGCGGCCGCCATCGTCCGGGAGCTGAAGCGGGATGCGCTCCCCGTGCAGCCGTACCAGCCGGTGCGCGAGCGGGTGATCCGGGGACACGAGGTCTGGCTGCCGGCCGTGCTCCGCGGGAACCTCGTGCCGACCAAGGTGCTCATCGAGATGGTCAACTTGAACAACGAGCAGGACGCGGGGCTGCTCGCCCGTGCCGCGGACCGCAACCGGCTGGCGGATGCGCTGGCGGATGCCGTCGCCGATCATTTCCAGCCCTCCCGCTCCCGGGCGCGGGGGCGCTGACCCCCGGTTTCTTGACAGCCTCCGCTCCGGATTCCAGAATCCCCCCCGTCCTCGACGTGAAGGGAGCCGCATGCCGATCTACGAATATCGCTGCAAGTCCTGCGGCCGAACGCTGGAAGTCATCCAGAAGATCGGTGACAAGCCGCTGACCAAGTGCACCGAGTGCTCGGGGAGCCTCGAGAAGCTCATCTCGCGCTCGGCCTTCCAGCTCAAGGGCGGCGGCTGGTACAACGAGGGGTACGGCGGGAAGGGCGGCGCGTCCCCCGCGAGCTCCGAGCCGCCGACGAAGTCGGGCGAGTCCAGCGAGTCGGGCTCGAACGGAGGAAAGAAGAAGGCCGCGGCGGGCGGGTGCGGCTCGGGCGCGTGCGGCTGCCACTGAAGGTTCTCCTCGTCGGCGGGGGCGGACGTGAAGCTGCCCTCGCCTTCGCGTTCTCCCGGAGTCCCCTCCTCGGCCACCTCGCGTGCGCCCCCGGCAACGCCGGCATCGAGCGTCATGCGCGGCGCGTTCCCATCGGCGCCGACGACGTGGATGCCCTTCACCGCCACGCGACGGAAGAGCGCTACGACCTCGTGGTCGTCGGCCCCGAAGCCCCGCTGGTCGGTGGGCTGGCCGAGCGCCTGCGTGAGGCGGGCATCTCGGTCTTCGGCCCTTCGGCCGCGGCCGCGCGCCTCGAGGGGAGCAAGGCCGACGCGAAGCGGTTCATGGAGCGGCACGGCATTCCGACGGCGCGATTCCGAGTGCTCGATCGTCCGGAGGACGCGGAGCGCTTCCTCGAGGATCCCGACACCGCGTATCCCCTCGTGGTGAAGGCGGACGGACTGGCCGCGGGGAAGGGCGTCGTCATCGCGGACGATGCGGCCTCGGCCCGGGCGGCCGCGGAGGGGATGCTCTCGGGGAGGAGCTTCGGCGACGCCGGCCGCTCGATCGTCGTGGAGGAGAAGCTCGAGGGGCGCGAGACGTCGCTCTTCGCGCTCAGCGACGGCCGGCGCGTGGTCGAGCTCGCCCCGTGCCAGGACTACAAGCGCGCGCACGACCGCGACGCGGGGCCGAACACCGGCGGGATGGGGACCTACTCGCCCTCGGTGTGGATCGACCCGGCGACGCGCCGCGTGCTGGCCGAGTCGGTCGTCGCCCCGACGATCGCCGGCCTCGCCGCCGAGGGGCGTCCGTTCCGCGGCGCGCTGTTCGTCGGCGTCATGCTGACGGCGGAAGGTCCCAAGGTCCTCGAATACAACGTCCGCTTCGGCGACCCGGAGACGCAGGTGCTCATCCCGAGGCTCGACGGCGACTGGCTGGAGCTCCTCGACGCCTGCGCCCGGGGACGGCTCGACGGGTCCGCCCCGCGGTTTCGCGACGTCGCCTCGGTTTGCGTGGTGATGGCCTCCGGCGGCTACCCGGGTCCGTTCGAGCGCGGCCTGCCGATCGAGGGGATCGAGGACGCGGAGGGTCTCGCGGGGGTGCAGGTGTTCCACGCCGGGACCGAGCGCGACGCTTCGGGTCGGATCGTGACGGCCGGCGGCCGCGTGCTCGGGGTGACGGCGACCGCGGGGGACCTGGCGGAGGCCCGCGATCTCGCCTATCGCGCGGTGGGGCTCATCGGCTGGCCTGGAGAGCACCACCGCACCGACATCGCGCTCGATGCGATCACGGCGACTCGGGAACGACGATGACGGCCCCCTGCGGCGGGTCTCCGGTCTCGACCCGGCGCACCACCGTCTCGCGGTCGTGACGCTCTCCCCGGGTCGTGATCTCCACGTAGTCGCGCAAGAGGGCGGGGACGCCGGTCACGCCCGGTGCCGTCGGGTCGGCGCGATTCATCACCTGCACGTGCAGGTGGGCGGAGATCGCGTTGCCGCTGTTCCCCACGAGACCGATCCGGGAGCCCTTGCGGACCGCGGCGCCGGGAGCGACCGCGATCGATCCTTTCTTGAGATGGGCGAGCAGGACGAACACCCCGCCTCCCAGGTCGAGGACGACGTGGTTCCCGAAGTACCAGAGCGGCTCGCGCAGCGCATCGACGAGGCTTCGCCGCGGATAGGTCCTGGCCTCCTCGTTGTCCACGATCCCATCGACGATCGACACGACGCGTCCGTCCGCAGGAGCGAGGACCGGGCGACCGAACGTCGGTCCCTGCCCCGGATCGACGGCCGCGAGGTCCCACGCGAACTCTTGACCGAGCGGACCGCGGCGGTGCGCCGTGCCGCACGCGTGCCCCTGCGTGATCGTCCACTTCCCTTGCACAGGGGGTGAGAGCACGGGGGGATCGGCGGGAGGGCGGAGCGTCAGCTCGAGTGCCTGCGCCCCCTTGTCCGACCGGAACCCGCGGCGCTGCCGCAGGTCGAGGTCGAGACGCACGCGATCGGTCCCCGCGGTCGGCGGGGCGAGGCAGAGTCCCGCCCAGCTGTCGTGCCCGCCGCCGGGGACCCGCGGGTCCGAGAGCAGCCCCGCGTCAATGAAAAGCTCCGTCGCCGGGTCGAGCGTGCCGACCGCGCGGTCCCCCTCGAAGTAGGTGATCCGAAGCTTCGCCACCCGGACCGTGCGATCCGTGGTGTTCGCCACGTCGAGCGACACGAGCGCCTCGCGTCGCGCTCCGTAGTCCAGGACGAGCGGCGTTTCGGGTCTCGGCTTGAGGAGGAGCCACGGATCCCCGGCCCCTGCAAGGCCGGGGATCGCCAAGGCGGCCCCGACGGCGGCACCGATGAAAGCGAGCCGCACGTGGGATGGGACTACTTCTTCTTGATGAGATCTTTGAGCGCCTTCGCGACGGTGAAGCGAACGACGGTCTTGGCCGGGATCTTGATCGCCTCACCCGTCGCCGGGTTGCGGCCCATGCGCGCCTTGCGCTTGACGACCTTGAACTTGCCGAGGCCCTTCATCGGAACCTCGCCGCCCTTCTTGATCGTCTTCTCCACGACCACCGTCAGCCCTTCGAGGAACATCTTCGAGCTCTTGCGGTCGGAGCCGGTCGCCTCGGACAGCGCCTGGATCAACTCGGTCTTCGTCATCGAACTTCCTCCAAGAAATGGGGTCGGACAGCCCGCAGTATGGACGTTTCCTAGAAAAAATCAACGCAAAAGACCGTTTCGCACGGTCGCGACCTCGCGCGCGAGGTCGTCGGGCGCGCCGCGCGAAGCATCGACGCGAAGGTCGGCGAGGGCGTACGCCGCGCGCCGCCGATCGAAGAGCGCGCGCTGCGCGATCGGGTCGTCGACGGGCCAGAGCGGCCGCCGCGGTCCTCGCGCGACGCGCTCCGCGATCGACGCGAGCGGCGCGTCGATCCAGCAGGACAGCCCCGACGCGCGCACGAGCGATCGCTGCGCGACGCCCAGGAAGAGCCCGCCGCCGGTCGCGACGACCACGCGCCTTCGCCCCGCGAGCGAGCGGAGCGCCTCCCACTCGGCCTCGCGGAAGCTCCCCTCGCCCGACGTGCGCACGATCGCATCGATCGAGCGTCCCGCGACGCGCTCGACGATCGCGTCGGTGTCCTCGAACGCGAATCCGAGCATCGCGGCGAGCGCGCGTCCCACCGTGGTCTTCCCGGAGGCCATGAACCCGACGAGGAACAGGGGCGACGACGCGTCGCGCCGTCCGCTCACGGGCCGCGCTCCCCCGCCGTGACCGCGATCGGGAGCTGGTTCTCCTTCGGCGTCACCGGGCACTGGTAGCGCTCGGGGGATCCGTAGGCGCACGAGGGGTTGTACGCGCGGTTGAAGTCGAGCGTGAACGGTCCGCCGTCGGGCCCCTCGAGATCGACGTAGCGCCCCGCCGCGTAGGTCTCCTTGCCGGAGGTCGCGTCCTTGAACGGGAGGAACAGCCCCTCGCCCCCCTCGCGATGGGGCATGTCGAGGAGACGGTAGACCTGGAGCGCGAGCGTGCGACCGTCGCGCTCGAAGACGACGCGACCGAAGCGCTCGCACGGCCGCACCTCCCCCGCGGTGGTGACCAGGCTGACGCGCTCGGGGACGTCGTACGGCTCGACCCATCCGGCGTAGCGCCAGCTCGGGTCGACCGGGTAGTAGCGAAGCCCGCGAAACGACGCGCGGCGGGGCGCGTCCAGCGGCGAGTCCGCGTCGTGGGCGAACGACGCATCCTTGGCGCTCCGCAGATCCGCGATCTCCCGCTCCCACGACTGCGGCGGCGGGACCGCGGTCATCGTCCCGCCCGAGCGCGCGCACGCGGCGATCCCGATCGTCACGACCACGATGGCGGCGCGCATCGTCACCATTCGGTCGGCAGCCGCAGCGTTCGCCCGGCCTTGTCGCGGTGGAGGAGGAAGCGTCGGGAGCGCCCGAGCTCCCACAGGCGCCGCGTGACGTCCACGTCCTTCCGGCAGTACTGCTCGATCAGGTCGATCCGCCCCTCCTTCCACCATCTCAGGCTCTGGAGTCCGTCGCCCGCCTTGGACTCTCCGAGGTTGACCTCCGCGAGATGGTTGAGCGAGACGCGGAAGCCGACCCGGCGATGGATGGCGCCGAGAAGATCGAGCGTCCGGATCCGCCCGAGGTCGCGATCGGTGTAGGCGGAGAGGACGGCGAGGTCGAACCGGTCGATGTTGAACCCGACCACGCGCCCCGCGAGCGCGAGGTCGAGGAGCAGCCGATCGACGTCGGCCTCGTAGTAGATGCGATAGCTCCCCCGCTCGACGTCGAGGACGACCCCGACCGAGAGCCCCATGTGGGCGACGCGCTCCCACCCCCCGACGTCCTCGGCGCTCCGCTGGGTCTCCAGGTCGAAGACGAGCACGGGGCCG
>DASRJG010000050.1:0-21063 GCA_035649595.1 Candidatus Polarisedimenticolaceae bacterium | reverse complement strand
CGGCGCGGGCGACACCTCGTCGCTCCCCGGGAGGAAGAATCGCGGCGCGGAGCGCGACCGCGGCGGGGGCGACGATCCCCATCTCCTTGGCGAGCAGTGCGAAGAGCGTCGCGGCCCCGGACGCCCATCGCCACGCGGCGCGGCCGGAGCCGGATCCCGCCGCGTCGCACCAGACCGTGAGGAGAACGAAGAGGCCGCACAGAAGGTCCGTGCGTCCCGAGATCCACGCGACCGACTCGACGTGCGCCGGATGCGCGGCGAAGAGCAGCCCCGCCGCCAGCGCCCCCGCCGCGCCCGCGCCGAGCGCGGCGGCGACCGCCGCGACCAGCCCGCACGTGACCGCGTAGAGAACGACGTTGTGAAGATGAAAGGCGGCGGGGCGTCCCCCTCCCGCCGCCCAGTCCGCCATGAAGGTCGCGGTGACGGCCGGGCGCCAATGCCCGATCCGCTCGGGGGTCTCGCTCCGCCGGAAGTAGTCGCCGGACAGGTTCGCGCGAAGCTCGCGAGCGTCGTGGATGTACCGGTTCTGCTCGATCAGGGAGCGGTCGTCCCACACGTAGCCGAACCGGATCGAGGGAGCGTAGAGGGCGGCGCCCGTCAACGCGGCGGCGAGCACGGGAGCGAGCGGGCGTCGCACGGGCGCCATTCTAGAAGCGCGCTGCTACCATGCGCCGATGTTCTGCCCGGTCTGCCGTGACGAGTACCGCCGTGGATTCACGCGCTGCGCGACCTGCGACGTCGCCCTCGTCGAATCGCTGGACGCGGTCCCCGAGCCGTCGGGTCTGAGGGAGGCGGCCGCCGCCGCGGCGCCGGTGGGGCTCGACGAGCCGACGGTCAACTTCTGCGGCTTCCTCACGCTCGAGGAGGCCCGCGCGGCGCGCGATGCCTGCCGCACCGGCGGACTCAAGGCCGAGATCTTGATCACGGACGCTCCTCCCGATCGTGACGGCCGGCCCAAGGAGGAGTTCTGGCTGCGCGTCCGTCCCAGCGAGGCGCGCGCGGTGGCGGGGATCGTCGGGGTCGATCCCGGCGTCGACGCCGGGGAGGAAGGGGCCGTCTTCACCTGCTCGGCCTGCGGAGCGACCGTCCGGGACTCCGACGCGGCCTGTCCCGGATGCGGCCTCCGGTTCGACGCATGACGCGCCCCGCCGTCCGCACCGTCCTGCTCGACGCGGGAGGGGTGCTGCTCGATCTCGATTACGCCCGCCTCCAGCGCCTGCTCGCGGAGCGCGGGATCGCGGCCACGATCGATGCCCTCTCCACGAGCGAGTCGATCGCCCGGACGACGATCGATCGCCGGGTGAAGGAGGGCGGGCGGACGCGCGGCGCGTGGCGCGATTACTTCCGGATCATCCTCCGGCGCGCGGGCGCCGCGGAGGAGCCGGCCGAGGAGATGATCGACACGCTCGCGCAGGACCACGCCCGGTTCGGGCTCTGGACGGTCGCGATCGAAGGGGCGGTCGAGACGGTGCGCGCGCTCAAGGGCGCGGGGTACAGGCTCGGCGTGGTGAGCAACGCCGAGGGACGGGTCGAGCGGGACCTCGACGGCGCGGGGTACGCGGGCCTGTTCGAGGTGGTGGTGGACTCCCACCTCGTCGGCGTGGAGAAGCCCGACCCGGCGATCTTCCGGATCGCGATGGAGCGGATGCGGATCGATCCCGCCGATGCGGTGTTCGTCGGAGACGTGCCCTCGGTGGACGTCGCGGGGGCCCGCGCGGCCGGGCTCTCCCCGATCCTCCTCGATCGTCACGACCTGTACACCGACGTGGACGCGCCCCGCCTGCGCACGATCGCCGAGCTTCCGGGGTGGCTCGGCGCGGGGACGCTCTAGCGCAACGACTGCAGGAGCCTGCGCGGACGAGGATTGGCGGGGGCCAGCGCGATCGCCCGCTCGAGATGCTCGACCGCCTCGTCTCGCGCCCCTCGCCGGACGAGGAGCACGGCGAGGTTGTAGTGCATCTGTGCGTAGGCGGGGTAGATCTCCACGGCCCGCCGGAGGTGCTCCTCGGCCTCCGCGAAGCGTCCCGCGTCGCTCAGGAAGATCCCCGCGCCCGCCTGCAGCTTCGCGGACCGCGGCATCGTCGCGACGTCGGTCGTCGCGAGGGTGAGGTTGTCGCGCCACGCGGGCACCCGCGCGATGGTGCGCCCCGCGTAGACGGCGACGAGGCCCGCGGCGACGACCGGAACCAGCGCCCGCCAGCGCCGCGCCGCCGCCGCGCCCGCGTGCCCGAGGACGAGGCAGACTCCCAGCGACGGGAGGTAGGTGAGTCGCTCCGCCATGACCGTTCCGGTCGGGAACAGCAGGTTCGACGAGGGGAGGAAGAAGATCCCCCACAGCAGGGCGGCGATCGCGATCGGGCGGGAGCGCGACCAGGCCCACGAGCCCGCCGCGACCATTCCGCCGACCAAGAGGAGTCCGGCGATCAGCCGCGGGTCGCCGATCGTCCTCACCGTCGGGATCGCGTCGAACGAGTAGTCCGAGACCAGATGGACGGGGACCAGGCAGGAGGCCGCGTAGAGGACCTGGACCCAGAGGGCGGTCGCCACGCGCGGGGCGACGCCCGCGGCGGCGGCCGGATTGTCGAGCGGGATCGTGTCCTCCGCGGCCTGATGCGCGCCGAGGGCGGCCGCGCGGAGCGCGAGCATGACACCGACGGCGAGGGCGTAGCCGCCGTAGCGCCGCATCCGCCCGGTGCGCGGGACGCGCCGGCGGGTCAGGTCGTCGGCAAGGTAGAGGGCGGGGGCGAGGACCGCGCTCTCCTTGGAGAGGATGGCGGCGAGGTAGAGGCCCGCGGCGGCCGCGCTCCATCCCTTGTCGTGGGCGAGCCACGCGGCCAGCACGCACAGCGCGGTGAGGATCTCGGCGCGCCCCGCGATGTTCGCGACCGCCTCGCTGTGCACCGGAAGGACGGCGAAGAGGAGGCCCCCCAGGAGCGCGGTGCCGTAATGCGTCCCCACGCGTCGTAGGGCGAGCCAGGCGAGGGCCGCGACGGCGCCGTGGAGCAGCACGTTGACCGCATGGAAGCCCGCGGGCCCGGGTCCGGTGATGGCGCGATTGATCGCGTAGGAGGCGATGGTCAGCGGGCGGAACAGGCCGTAGTGCTCGCCGCCGCCGACGTTCCAGTACGGCTCCACGAACAAACGGGGGAGGTGGGCGAGAGAGACGATCGACGGATTGTGCTCGACGAGCGTGACGTCGTCGAGCGCGAAGCCGTTACGGAGCGCTCCGAGGTGGACGAGGACGGCGGCGAGGGCGACCAGGAGCGGCCACCACGGCGACGTCCCCGTCCTCATTAGAAGGTGTAGGCGTAGCCCACGAGCACCCGGAAGTCGGGAGCGGCCCCGGTCAGCCCGGCGGAGACCGCGCCGCGCAGCATCCCGCGTCCGAACGCCTTCCAGTTGATCCCGGCGAGGATCTCGGCCGTCGAGTCGGACCCCTCGAACCGCTCGGTCTCCACGCGGGCCTCACCGACGAGCGAGACCTCGTTCGCCAGGGGGAAGACCACGGCGACGCCGAGCTCGAACGACTCCTTTCCGTTGATCGGAGTCCCCTGGAAGTCGCCGTCCCCGTTGAATCGCGCGCCGATGTGGCCGCCCACGATGGCGGACTCCATCCGATGGCGGATCGCCCCGAAAGCCTGTCCCGAGAACGAGTTGAAGCCGAGCCCGGCGGTGTCGTCGCCGGTCGGGACGGTCGCGAGCACCCCCGCGGTGAAGTCCGTTCCGGACGAGGCGCCCCCCCAGAACCACTTGCCGTAGACGTCGAGATCGGTCGCCCCGCTCCCGTCGGGGAGCGACGGGTCGGCGTCCGAGGTCGCGAACCCCACGCGGCCGCCGACCTCGAGGTTCCGGATCGGCTGGAAAGCGACGACGGCCCGCGCCGTCAGGACATCGACGGGGAGATCGTCGCTCCCGTCGGCGTACTCGAGCTGCCCCTCCCACCACTGCGAGGGGACCATCGCGGCGTCCTGCGCGAACGAGAGGAACAGTCGGTCGGCGGTCCCGCCGTAGCTCGACGGCGCGGTCGTGGTCGAGGCCGGCGTCGGATCGGCGGCATGGGCGGCCGGCGCGATCGCGGCGACCAGCGCGAGGATGAGGGCCGGACGATGACGGCTCAACACGGGCATGCGATGTCCTTTCATGGATTGTGAAAGCGAATCACGAGGCGGCCGCATTCTGCGGCGCGTGGGGGGGCGTGTCAATCGGCGGGGCGAAGGGTCAGCGGCCGGAGATCGAGACGGCCCCGCCTTGCCCCGCGATCGTGGCGGTGACGATCGACGCGCCCGTGTCGGGCGCCCCCATCGGGGGCGCGCAGGACCTCGGCATCGCACCGCCGCGGCGCTGCAGCAGATCGACGACGAAGCTCTCCTCGCTGCGACGGGCGAGGTGGATGCGACCGGCCGCGTGCGGAGCGGCCACGCAGAAGACGACCTCACCCTCTCCGGTGTTCAGGAATCCGGCGAGCACGGTCACGCCGCCGTCGGTGGAGGTCAGCGTTCCGGTCTTCGCGACGAGCGAGGTCGCGAACGGAGGGGACGCGAGACGCGGGAACGCGCCGGTGACCGTACCGGGATCGCACCCCGCGACCGGAAGGAGCTGCTCGATGTCGAGTCCCGCGCCGGTTGCCGCCGCCCGGAAGCCCCGGAGCATGGCGACGATCTGCCGCGGCGAGAGCCGGTTCTCGCCGAGCCCCGAGGCGGTCTCGATCCGCACGGGGGAACCGCCGGTCACGAGCCGGTCGGCGAGCAGCACCGACAGCTCGGTCGGGGACCCGATCGACGACGCCACGCGCTCGATGTCGTTGTTCGAGAACGCGTTGAAGCGGCGGAGGGTCTCCGCGAGTGTCTTCGATCGGTGCTCGAAGAGAACGGTCGCCGCGCCGGAGGGGGCCCGCTCGAACCGGGCGCCGCCCAGGATCTCGACGGACGGAACGGGCATGCGAGGCAGGGTGTTCCGCAACGCGAACTCCCCCCAGGCCCGCCGCGTCCCGCGCGTCCATCGCCGCACGTCGAGAGCCTGGCGCAGCCGCGTCGCCATCAGCGTCGCGCGCTTCGCCGGATCGGGGTTCATTCCCTGCGAGCCGTTCTCCCATCCCATCCAGAAGGTGCCGTCCACGACGACCGATCCCGACACGCGCCGGACGCCGAGCCCGTTGAGCGCCTGCGCGACGAGGAACGCGTTCTCCGCCTGGAAGTCGGGATCCCCCGATCCGCGGACGATCAGGTCGCCGCGCAGAAGGCCGCGGGCGCGGTCGATCGTGCCGCGCGCGGCGAACGCGGTCGTGAACCGGTGGTCCGGGCCCAGCCGCTCGAGCGCCCACCAGGAGGTCGCGACCTTGACGACCGACGCGGGGTTGATCGAGACGTCGGAGTCCTTCGAGTCCAGCACCCGCCCGTCCACGGTCTCGACGTGCCAGACGAGGGAGGGCGGGGCCGCGGGCCGGCGTGCCCTGCGACGTCCGCTCGCAGCGGCGGAAGCGTCCGTGGCGGTCAGGAGAGCGACGGCGAGGGCGGCGAGCGCGGCTGCGGAGCGTCGGTTCACGGGGGTCTCCAGGTCGAGCGCGTGGGACGGAGAAAACGTAGGGTCGCGTTCAGTCGAAGTCGAGCGGGTTCCTCGGCTTCTTGGCCGGATCGTCCGCGGCTTTGCGCTTGGCCTCCTCGAATTTCTTCTGGAGGATGTCGTCCAGGTTCTTGGTTCGCGTGAAGGCCTTCGAGAAGGCGTCCTCGCGCCGCGCCGCGCCGGACCGGACCACGCTCATCGCTTCGTCGAACGTGGCGCCCGGATCGGCCTTCGGGCGCTCCTCGGAGAGGATCGTGCCTGTCGCCGCGTCGACGACGAGCTTCGTCCCGCAGCAGGGACAATCGACGTGGACGTTGTCGCTCACTCCGGTATTGTCGGGTCCCCACGCCGAGCGGTCAAGAGACGCACGACCGTCGCCCCCCATCCTCCGCGCTCCGGAGGCGCGTCCCCGTAGGAGGCGACCAAGGGGTGCCGGGAGAGCAGGGCGCGGACGCTTTCGCGCTGCGCCCCGATGCCGCGGCCGTGGATGATCCTCACCTCTGCGAACCCGGACTCGCTCGCCGCCTCGAGGTAGGACGCGACCACGTCCCGGACGTCCTTGGGGGCGAAGGCGTGCAGATCGATCGCATCCTCGATCGGAAGGGTCACGTCCTCGGGGATCTCGTCGTCGCCCACGGTTGCTATGATGCCGCGCTCCGATGGACGCCGCACCGCAGGTCGAACGCGCCGCGGGGTCCCGCGACGAGGCCGCCCGGATCCTCCGGCTCGCCGGCCCGGTGATGGTCGCCTACCTCGGCACGATCTCCATGGGGACCGTGGACATGAAGATGGCGGGGACGATCTCCCCCGCGGCCCTGGGGGCGGTCGCGCTCGGCCACATGTGGAGCATCGCGTCGGCGATCATCGCGTGGGGCGCGGCGCGGGCGCTCGATCCGGTGGTCGCGCAGGCCCACGGCGCGGGGGACGTCCGCGCGGCCGGACTCGGCCTGACGCGCGGCCTCGCGATGGCGGCGCTCCTGGGCGTCCCGATCGTCGCGCTGTACGCGGCGGCGGGTCCGGCGCTCCGCCTCCTCGGCCAGCCGGAGGCGCTGGTCGGTACGGCCGCGGCGTACTGCCGCACGCTGATCCTCGGCCTCCCCGCGATCCTCGCGTTCGCGGTCGTGAGGAACTTCCTTCAGGCGCTCGGCATCGTGCGGCCCGCGACGTACGCGATTCTCCTGGCGAACGTCGGGAACGCCGCCCTCAACTGGGTGCTGATGTTCGGGAAGCTGGGATTCCCCGCCCTCGGCGTCGTCGGGTCCGCGCTCTCCACGTCGCTCAACCAGTGGCTGATGCTCGGAAGCCTCGTGTTCTTCGCGCGCCGTTCGCTCTTCGCCTACTGGCCGGGCTGGGCGGGGGCGTTCGAGCGCGCGCCGCTCGCTCGGTTGTCGAAGCTGGGGCTGACGCTCGGGTTCCAATTCGGGTTCGAGGTCTGGGCGTTCCACGCGGCGGGGTTCATGATGGGGCGGCTCGGAGCGGTCCCCTTCGCCGCCCACGCGATCGCGATCAACCTCGCGACGATCTCGTTCATGATCCCGAGCGGCATCGGCGCGGCGAGCGCGACGCGCGTCGGTCATCTGGTCGGCGCCGAGCTCCCCTGGCGGCGCGCGGCGTGGACGTCGATCGGTCTGGGCGCGGCGGTCATGGCGGTCCCGACCGCCTTGTTCGTCCTCGCGGCGCGTCCCTTCGCGTCGTTCTACTCCTCCGATGCCGCCGTCATCGCGGCCGCCGTCTCGATCCTCCCGCTCGCGGGAGCCTTCCAGCTCTTCGACGGCGTGCAGGCCGTCGCGTTCGGCGTGCTGCGTGGGGCGGGGGACACGCGGCTCCCCGTCGCCGCGAACGTCGTGGGGTACTGGCTGCTCGGCCTGCCGGCGGGAGGGGTGCTCGCGTTTTCCTTGGGGTGGGGCGCGCGCGGAGTCTGGAGCGGGCTCGTCATCGGTCTCGCGGCGGTTGCGGCGCTCCTGGTCGCGCGCGTCGTCCAGCTGGGACGCCGAAGGGTCGGGCGGCTCGCGATCTGACCGGCTGCTAGAATGGCCGCTTTCCGCAAGGAGACGCGATGCCCGTTTCGACGCCACGCTCCTGGACCGCGGCCGCGGCCGCATCGACGCTGATCGCGCTCGCGGGATGCGGCGCGGGGAACGATGCCGCGGTTCCGCCGCCGGGCGGGGCGTCCACGAGCTCGCCGGTGCCTCCGGCGGCCGCCCCCGCGGGGAGCCCGCAAACGGCGGCCAAGCGCCCGCAGACCGCCGCGGCGCCGCAGAGTCCCCTTCCCGCGGGAGTCGATGCGAAGAAGCCCCTCGCGACGGTCAACGGCACGCCGATCCACGCCGACAAGGTCTACTCGATCTACGCGATGAACAAGGACATGCTCCAGCAGCGCGGGCGCACGCTCAATCCGACCGAGGACCAGGCGCTCAAGGCGCAGAGCCTCCAGGTCGTCGTCTTCGACGAGCTGCTCTACCAGGCGGCGCGGTCCGCGGGGGTCAAGGTCGGCCCCGCGGAGATCGACGCCGGCGTCAAGGACTTCAAGGCGAAGGTGGGCTCGGAGGAGAACTACAAGAACTTCGTCAAGGAGACCGGGATGTCGGATGCGGACGTTCGCGCGGAGATCGAGCGCAGCCTGCAGACCGAGTCCTACCGCAAGTCGCTCCTCGCCGGTAAGCACGTGACCGACGAGCAGGCGAAGAAGTTCTACGACTCGAACAAGGAGATGTTCCGGGTCCCCGAGCAGGTCCACGCGCAGTTCATCCTCCTGAAGGTGACCGAGAAGGACCCCGAGTCGGTTCGCACCGACGCCAAGAAGCGCGCCGAGGAGGCCGCGAAGCGCGCGGGCTCCGGCGAGGATTTCGCCACGCTCGCGAAGGAGTACTCGCAGGACGCGACGGCGTCGAAGGGAGGGGACATCGGCTTCTTCCCCCGCGGCGTCATGTTCCCGAAGTTCGAGGAGGTCGCCTTCAACCTCAAGCCCGGCCAGGTCTCGCCCGTCTTCGAGACTCCCAAGGGCTTCAACGTGCTGAAGGTGCTCGAGCGGCAGGCGGCAGCGATCCGGCCGTTCGACGAGGTCAAGACGCCGCTTCTTCTCGACATGGGCCGGGCGCAGGAGCAGGCGGTGATCCAGGCCAAGCTCCAGCAGCTCGTGGCCTCCGCGAAGATCTCCGTCCTCGATCCGTCGTTCAAGATGCAGGAGCCGCCGGAGACGGCCGCCATCCCGGGCGCGGCCCCCGACCCGAAGTAACGCGCCCGGCTACTTGTCCTCGACCCGCTCCCCGGGCCGCTCCTTCGTCGCCGTCTCGAAGAACCGGTAGGCCGCGTAGTCGCGCGTCGATGCATCCGTCGGCTCGGTCCGCTTCGGCGTGACCGCGCGAAACGAGTTGTAGCGGAGCTGCGTCGGGAAGGTCAGCCGGTCGCGGCGCGTCTGGAACAGGACGCGGCCGGAGAAGCCGACCGGCTTCGGGCCGACGCGGAAGCCGGCGACGTTGAACGACTGGGACCAGCGTTCGAAGAGGACCTTCAGCCGCTCCTGCTGGCGGCTCGGCTCGGCGCGCACCTCGACGGGAGTGAGCGTCGCGGCGTCGACCAGGACGACGCCGTCCCACTGCCGGATGTCCCGGCCGTCGGTATAGGGGATCGCCCCCTTGAACTCGAAGATCCGGACCCAGTCGTAACCCTCGAAGCGGTCCCCTCTCTCGCGGTACGCGAAGTACGACTGGTTCGCCTTGCTGAACAGGAACACCCACGAGTAGGCAGGCGGGAACGCCTCCGCGTCGTCGACCTCGGCGGTGGTGACCGTGCCGTCGCTCTTCATCTTCTGACGGAACTCGCGGATCGACTGGCCGTCCCCGCGCTCCAGGAGGTAGCCGTAGCGGCGGGTGGTCTCCTTCTTCACCTCTCCCTCGTCGTAGCGGGCCTTCCGCACCGTCTCCTCGCAGGTGAACTTCACCGCGTACTCGAGGTACTGCTCCGCGACTCCCGCGAGCTTCTGGGCGACCTCGGTCTTGAGGCCCCAGGGGGATCCGTCGTCGGGGAGGAGGGTCATGTACGCGGGATCGGGGGTCTCCTCCTTTTCCTTCTCCTTCTCCTTGTCCTGGTCGGTCGGCGCGGGCGGGGTCCGGGGAGGCGAAGGCTTCGGCGCGATGTCGGTGTCGGGAGGGACCGGCGGCGGGAGCGCCGCGAGGAGCCCGAGGGCGAGCGCGACCGAAGTGAGGATCATCGTCGGATTCTAGCGTGCCCGCGCGCCTTGACACCCCTTCGACCCAATCCTAAGGTGCCCGCGTGGCCTCGAAGAAGGATTACTACGAGATCCTCGGCGTCCCCCGAACCGCCACCGAGCGCGACCTCAAGACCGCCTACCGAAAGCTCGCCCGCAAGCACCATCCCGACGTCAATCCCGGGAACAAGGCCGCCGAGGAGAAGTTCAAGGAGATCTCCGAGGCGTTCGCGGTCCTCTCCGACCCCGAGAAGCGCGCGAAGTACGACCGCGGCGGGCACGAGGCGTTCGAGCCCGGGTTCAATCCGTTCCAGGGCGCGACCATCGACTTCGAGGATCTCGGCATCGGCAACCTCTCCGACCTGTTCGAGCTGTTCGGCGGAGGCGGCCGGCGCGCGGGACGCCGGGCGTCGCGCGGCCAGGACATCCAGTTCGAGATGAGCCTCCCGTTCGCGCAGGCGGTTCACGGGACGACGATCGACGTCACGATCCCCCGCGCGCGCGGCCGCTCCACGATCGCGGATGCGGTCAAGGTGAGGATCCCTCCCGGCATCGACGACGGCGAGCGCGTGCGCATCCCCGGGAAGGGGAACGAGGGGAACGGAGGCGGGCCTCCCGGCGACGCGTTCGTCCACATCCGGGTCGAGCCGCATCCGATGTTCCGGCGCGAGGGGGACGATCTCGTCTGCGACGTTCCGGTGGGGATCGTCAAGGCGACCCTCGGAGGGGACGTGGACGTGCCGACGCTCGACGGGCACGCGACGATCAAGCTCCCGCCGGGAACGCGGAGCGGTCAGCGGTTCCGGCTGAAGGGGCGCGGCGTCCCGGCCCACGCGGGACATCAGGCCGGCCACCTCTACGCGCAGGTCCAGATCGTCCCGCCGAGGGAGCTCGACGCGAGATCGAGGGAGCTGCTCGAGGAGCTGGCGCGATTGAACCCGAGCGTCTGACCGAACCGGCGTCGTGCTCCACCTCCTCCATCCCGCGCTCGTGCACCTGACGGTCGCGTTCCTCGTGGCCGGCGGCGGGACGGAGCTGTGCGGGATCGCGCTGCGCCGGGAGGGCGCGCGCCGGTTCGGCGGGATCCTCGTCGGGCTCGGCGTGGCCTCGCTGCTCCCGACGATCGTCGCCGGCTACCTCGCGGCGAACTCGCTGACGCTCCAGCCTGCGGCGGCGGAAGCGGTCGGCGACCACGAGCGGCTCGGCCTGCTCACGCTCGGGACCTTCCTCCCGCTCCTGGTCCTCAAGGCGTGGGGGCGCGGCCGCGCGCCGGACCGCTTCGCGCTCGTCTACGCGCTCGGCCTCGCGGTGGGCGTCGCGCTGGCGGCGGCGACGGCGTACGAGGGCGGGATGATGGTGTACCGGCTCGGGGTCGGCGTCGCGCGATAGTCAGCGGAAGACGGCGCGGAGGGCGTACCCGGCGATCTGCGGGTTCTCGCGGAGCCGGCGGACCGAGTACGCGTACCACTCCTCGCCGAACGGGACGTACACGCGGAGGCGGTGGCCGGCCTGCAGCAGGATGTCCCGCAGCTCCTCCTCCACGCCGAGGAGCATCTGGAACTCGTACTGCTCGGGCTCGAGTCCGAAGCGCTCGACCAGGCGCAGCGCCTCCCAGACCACCCGCTCGTCGTGGGTGGCGATGCCGACGTAGGCGCCGCGCGCGAGCGCGCGCTCGATCGCCAGCGCGAAGTTGTCGCGGATGATCTCGGCGTCGGTGTAGGCGATCGCGTGTGGCTCGAGGTAGATCCCCTTGCACAGGCGGAAGTTCGCCGGCTCCGCGGCGAGCCGGTCGATGTCGGCGAGGGTCCGCCTGAGCCGCGCCTGGAGGACGACGCCGACCGCGCGCGGCCACTCCGCCCGGAGCGCCCGGTAGATCTCGAGCGTCGCGTCGGTGCACTGCGCGTCTTCCATGTCGATCCGGACGAACGAGCCGGCCTCCACAGCCGTGCGCATGAGCGTCCGCATGTTCTCGAGGCAGCGCGCGCGGTCGAGGAGGAGACCGAGCGCGGTCAGCTTCACCGAGACGTTGGTCTGCGCGAACCCCTCGGCGGCGATGGCGCGGACGAGATCGACGTAGGCCCGGGTGTTGGCGTCGGCCTGCTCGGGGGAGGAGATGAACTCGCCCAGGATGTCGAGCGTCGCCATCGCGCCGCGGCGCTCGAGCTCGCGCACGACGCGGAAGGCGTCGTCGCGCGAGGCGCCGGCGATGTACCGCTTGGAGAAATAGCCGACGATCGGTTTGGGGACGGCGGGCAGGACGAAGCTGACCGCCCTGTCCAGCAAGCTCATGCGCCGCGAATCGAGGCGAGGACCTCGCCGTCCTCCGGGAAGCGTCCGAGCTCCTTCTTCGAGAACACCTTCACACCGTCCACGGTCACCTCGAAGACGCCTCCACGCCCCTGGACCAGCTCAGCGTTCACGCCGAGCGCCTCCTTCAGCTCGGCCGCCAGACCGGCGGCCCTCGGCTTGTAGTTTCACTGGACGCAGTATTCGATCGCGATCTTCATGCCGCCTCCTCCGCGGCCATCGTATACGATTCCGTCGTGGCGACGCTCCAATTCCTCGGTGCGACGGGCACCGTCACCGGGTCCAAGTTCCTGATCGAGCACGACGGTTTCCGCCTGCTGGTGGACTGCGGGTTGTTCCAGGGGCTGAAGGAGCTGCGCGAGCGGAACTGGACCGCGCCGCCGTTCGATCCCGCGTCGCTCGGGATGGTGCTGCTCACTCACGCCCACCTCGACCACAGCGGGTACCTGCCCGTCCTCCACCGCAACGGGTACGACGGCCCGATCCTGGCCACGCCGGCCTCGCGCGATCTGTGCGGCATCATCCTTCCCGACTCCGGGCATCTCCAGGAAGAGGACGCGCGCTTCGCCAACCGCCGGGGATCGTCCCGCCACGCGCCGGCGCTCCCGCTCTACACCGAGGACGAGGCGCGCGGGGTTCTTCCGAAGCTGCAGTCGATCGGCTTCCACGCCCCTCGCGAGGTGCACCCGGGCGTGACCGTGATGTACCGGGCGGCGGGTCACATCATCGGTGCCGCGATGATCGAGGTGCGGCTTTCGGGGCGCGACGGCGAGCGGGTCGTCGTCTTCTCCGGGGACCTCGGCCGGCCGGCGCAGCCGATCCTCCCGGATCCCGAGGCCATGCCCCCGTGCGACCACCTCGTCCTGGAGAGCACCTACGGCGATCGGGAGCATCCGCGCGAGGACGCGAAGGAGCACCTCGGACGGATCGTCAACGAGACGGTGCGCCGCGGGGGGACCGTGCTGATCCCGGCCTTCGCCGTCGGGAGGACGCAGCACGTCATGTATCTCCTGTGCGAGCTGCGCCGGTCCGGCGTCCTGGCGGAGGACGTTCCGATCTACGTGGACAGCCCCATGGCGATCGAGGCGAACCGGATCGTGGTGCGCCACACCGAGGCGCAGGACGACGAGATGCGCGACGCGGCGGCGCAGGGGCGCGACCTCCTCGGCATGCGGAGCGTCCGGTTCGCGACGACGGTGGAGGAGTCGAAGGCGCTCAACAACATCAGCTATCCGGCGATCATCGTCTCGGCCTCGGGAATGGCGGAGGGGGGACGCATCCTCCACCACCTGGCGTTCAAGCTGTCGGATCACCGCTCGACCGTCCTCTTCGTCGGGTTCCAGGCTGCGGGCACGCGCGGCCGCGCGCTCCAGGACGGCCGCGAGACCGTCAAGATCTACGGCCGGGAGATTCCGGTGCGGGCGCGCATCGAGACGCTCGACGGCCTCTCCGCACACGCCGACCGCACCGAGATCCTCGCCTGGCTCAAGGCGGCGACCACGCGCCCCGGTCGCGTCCACCTCGTGCACGGGGAGCCACAGGCGCGCGACGCGCTCGCGGAGGCGATCCGCGAGCGGATGGGCCTCGACGTCAACCGCCCCCAGTATCTCGAGAAAGTGGAGCTCTGATGCCGCACTTCGTGAGAACGATCCTGGTGACCGGCCCCGAGGACGAGGTCGCGCTCGCGCGCGCCGAGCACGTCCGGCACGTCGCGTCGCTCCGCGCTCAGGGGAAGATCCGCGCCGCGGGCGCGTTCACGCGCGGGGACGGGTTCCTCGAGATCTACGACGCGAAGGATCTGTACGAGGCCGAGGCGATCGCCCGGTCGAGCCCGCTCGTGGAGCAGGGGCTGGGGACCTGGATGCTGCGGGAGTGGGAGGAGCTATAGCTCCTGCCACTTGCCGTGGCGCTTGATCAGGTCGACGAGGCGATCCGCGGCGTCCCGCGCGGGGATGTCCTTCTCGACGAGGTCCCGCCCCACGAAGAGCGCGATCTTCTCGTCCCCCCAGCCGACGTAGCCGAAGTCCGCGTCCGCCATCTCCCCGGGGCCGTTGACGACGCACCCCATCACCGCGATCTTGAGCCCCTTCAGGTGGGCCGTCCGCGCCTTGATCATCGCGGTCGTCGATTCGAGATCGAACAGCGTGCGTCCGCACGACGGGCACGAGATGAACTCCGTCTTCGTCATGCGGACCCGGGCGGCCTGCAGGATGTTGAACCCCAGGCGCCGCGCGTCGGCCGCGCACCCGACATCGACGTGGACCGCGTCGCCGATCCCCTGGCACAGGAGGCCGCCCAGCGCGGCCGCGGGGCCGAGCACCTCGTCCGCGCCCCGGGTCGCGGGGCGGTCGAGGAGCACGATCGGGATCGTCACCCCCTCGGCCGCGAGGCGCGAGGCGAGCTTCCGGTGGGCGAGGAGCGGGGTGAGGTCGAGCGCGGGGTCGAGCGCGAGCATCGCGCGGGCGCGGGGCTGCGCCCCCCGCCGCGCGGTCTCGACCCCGATCTCGATCGCCTCGCGCGCGCTCCCGCGGCGCGAGCTGGCCTCGACCAGGAGCGCCGCGCGTCCTTCGACGGAGGCCGCGAGGAGGCGTTCCAGCAGCCCGAGGGACTCGCCGCCGACCGGCCCCGGGATCGTCACGTGGACGCGGTGCGCCGCGTCGAACAGGCGGGTCCAGCCCTCCTCGTCGAGCGCGAGCCGGAGCGGGGGGCCGACCCGGACGGACAGCGCGGCCCGCGGGGCGACCAGCTCCATCGACGCCCGGAGCGCCGCGACGGCCCCGATCTCCTCGACCGCGTCGAGGGTCACGGAGACGATCTCGGCGCGGGTCTCCTCCGGGACGCGCACGCCGGCCTCCCCGTCCAGCTCGCGGCGGAGCGCCTCGAAGTTGCGCAGCTCTCCGGCGAGCGGAACCTCGACCGGAATCGTCTCGCTCCCGCCGACGACGCGCGGGCCGAAGCGGACGGGGCGGCTTGCCCGCTCGTACGGCTTGACCGGCTCGTTCGGCCCGAGGCGCAGCATCGCCCAGGACCCCGACGGCGGTCCGGCCGACAGCGCGAGGTTCGCGTTGTACGGCGCGACGAGCGCGAACGCGACCGGGACCTCCGCGACGGGGTCCTCGGTGAGCGACACGCGAACGGTGTCGCCGATCCCCTCCTCGAGCAGCACGCCGATCCCGAGGGCCGACTTGATCCGGCCGTCCTCCCCGTCCCCGGCCTCGGTCACGCCCAGGTGGAGCGGATAGTCCATGCCGAGCGCGTCCATGCGCTGCACGAGCAGCCGGTAGGCGTCGAGCACCACCGACGGGTTGGAGGCCTTCATCGAGAGCACGAGGTCGCGGTACCCCCAGTCCTCGCAGATACGCACGAACTCCAGGGCGGACTCGACCATCCCCAGCGGCGAGTCCCCGAAGCGGTTCATGATCCGGTCCGATAGCGAGCCGTGGTTGGTGCCGATGCGCATCGCCACGCCGAGCTGCTTCGCGCGCTGCACGAGCGGCGAGAACACGGCGTGGATGCGCGCGAGCTCGGCGTCGTACTGGGCGTCGGTGTACTCCCGCACGGCGAACTTCTTCTTGTCCGCGAAGTTGCCCGGGTTGATCCGGACCTTCTCGACGTGCTCCACCGCCAGCATCGCGGCGGCGGGGGTGAAGTGGATGTCCGCGACCAGCGGAACGCGGATCCCGCGCGCCGTCAGCTCGCGGCGGATGTTCGGCAGGTTCTCCGCGTCGGCGCTCGTGGGGACCGTGACGCGGACGATCTCGCATCCGGCGTCCACCAGACGGGCGATCTGCGCGACCGTCGCGGCGGTGTCCGTGGTCGCCGGGGTGGTCATCGACTGCACGCGGATCGGATGGTCCCCGCCGATCGCGACATCGCCGACGGCGACCGCGCGCGTGCGGCGGCGCTGGTAGGCCGGGAGCCCGGGATTGAGCCTCATCCGCGTCTCATCCCGCGGCATTGTAGGGAACAGGTCCCGGCCAGTCCACGAAGCCGCGCGACGTCGAAAAATTGGCAGTGGCGGCGCGCCCGATCGCGTCGAATACTGACGGCGCCATGAACGGTCGGCAGCGGGCGGCGTCGATCCTGATCGGGGTGGCGGGGAGCGTGGCGAGCATGCTCGCGCTCGCGGCGTTCCTGAGAAAGATGCACCGGAACGATCTCGAGCTTCCTTTGGCGCCGACCTCGCAGGCCGTGTACCGCTCGGTGGGCGAGGCGTACACGGGCGGCTTCACCGCCGGGTTCTCCCTCTGCTTCTTCCTCGTTCTGCTCGCGGTCGCGGTCGGGACGTGGTACGAATCGCGCCGCGCGCGACACGCGGCCGACGCTCCGCCCGGGTCGTAGCGCCGCTCCTCCGGAGGGCCGCGCCATGCTTCCATTCCGCCGCCTTCTCGTCACGACCGATTTCAGCGAGATCTCCTACGTCGCGCTCCCCGCGGCGGTGGAGCTCGCCGCGCACTTCGATGCGGAGCTCCTCCTGGTGCACGTCCTCCCCGTGGACATGCCCTCTCCGTGGGACGTCCCGCCCTACGCGGATTTCGGCGTCGCCTCGCTCCCCGTCCAGGAGTACGAGACGCAAGTGCGGGCGGAGGTCGAGCGGCGCCTGGCGGGCGTCGCGGCGAAGCACGCGCAGGGAGCCCGCGCCCGCACCGTGATCGCCCGCGGGGACGCCGCCGCCGAGGTCGCGCGCATCGCCGCGGAGGAAGCCGCCGATCTCATCGTGCTCGCGACCCACGGGTGGACCGGCTGGCGCCACCTGGTCTTCGGCTCGGTCGCGGAGAAGATCCTCCGGGAGGCCCCCTGCCCCGTCCTGTCGGTCCGGGCGCCGGCGCGGTAAGATCGTCGGATGCGTCGAACGGCTCCGATACTCTTGCTCCTCGCGGCCGCCGCGTCCCTCGCGGCGCGGGCCGCGGACGACGGGAAGGTCCTCTACGAGACCAAGTGCGCCCTCTGCCACGGCAAGGACGGCGTGGCGAAGCCGGCGGGGCGCGGCTCGCGGAACTTCAACGACCCCGCCTTCCAGGCGTCGTCGTCGATCGAGTCGATCGCCCAGGTCACGACCGACGGCAAGGGGAAGATGCCGGCCTATCGCAGCAAGCTCTCCCCGGAGCAGATCCGGCTGATCGCCTCGCACGTGAAGACCCTCGGTCCGGCGAAGTGACCTGCCGGCACGCGCTGCTCGTCGGCCTCGTCTTCGCGGCGGCCACGGCGTGCCGGGCGGCCGCTCCGCCCGCGGAGCCGGAGGCCAAGCGCGCCGAGGCCCCGCTCCCCGAGGGGCTCTCCGCCGACGAGCGCCGCGACATCGAGGTGTTCCGCCGCGCCTCGGCGTCGGTGGTGTTCATCACCAACTACACGCGCCAGCTGGACTTCCTCTCGTTCGACGCCGTGGAGGCGCCGGCGGGGACGGGGAGCGGCTTCGTGTGGGACCGCGACGGGCACATCGTCACCAACTTCCACGTCATCGAGGACGGATCGAAGTTCCTGGTGACGCTGGGGGACGACGAGTACGAGGCCTCCGTCGTCGGCGCCGCTCCGGACAAGGACCTCGCGGTGCTCAAGATCGAGGCCCCGGCCCCGCAGCTCGCCCCCCTCGTGGTGGGTCGCTCGAGCGATCTCGTCGTGGGGCAGCGGGTGCTCGCCGTGGGGAACCCCTTCGGGTTCGATCACACGCTCACGACCGGGGTGGTCAGCGGCCTCGGCCGCGAGCTGCGGTCGCCGTCGGGACGGCGCATCCGCGACGTCATCCAGACCGACGCCGCGATCAACCCGGGGAACTCCGGCGGACCGCTGCTCGATTCGTCGGGGCGCTTGATCGGAATCAACTCCGCGATCTTCTCGCCGAGCGGCGCGTCGGCGGGGATCGGCTTCGCGGTCCCGATCGACACCGTCTCGCGGCTCGTCCCCCAGCTGATCCGCTACGGGCGGATCAAGCAGCCGGGGATCGCGGGCGCGTCGCTCCTGTCGGACTCGATCGCCCGCGCGAACGGCATCGAAGGGGTGGCGATCTACCAGGTCGAGAGCGGATCGCCCGCGGACGCGGCGGGGCTCTCCGGGATCACGCGGGCGCGCTCGCGGCGATCGCGGCTCGGCGACGTCATCGTCGGCGTCGACGGAAAGCGCGTCCGCAATCAGCAGGACCTCTACGACGCCTTCGAGGGCGCAGGCGTGGGGGAGACGGTCACGCTGAAGGTCGCCCGGAGCAGCGGCGACCGCCGCGACGTCCGCGTGAAGCTGTACGACCTGCGCTAGCGCTTCGCGAGCTCGTCGGGAGACGCGGCGAACCGGACCTCGACCGGCGCGGCGCCGGCGACGTCCACGCGAAGCGTCAGCGTTCCGCTCAAGCCCGCCGGCGGTCTCGGGAAATAGACGACGTCCCGGAACCAGCTCTGCGGCGCGAGGTGCACGCGAGGGATCCGCGTTCCCGAGCTCGGAGCCGGGAAGAACCGCGACGGGATGCGCGGCAGCTCGGTCACCCAGGTCGCCACCACGATCGGGCGCATGCGCATCAGGGAGCGCTCGAACTCCATCCGGCCGTGGCCTTCGGTGACCTCGCGGAAACCGGCGGCGGGGAGGGAGTTTCCTTTCCGATCGATCAGTGTGAACGACTCGGGGGTGAAGGTCAGGCTCCCGCCGGACTTGACGAGCGCGACCGCGAGCGGGATGGGGACGTAGGCCTCGTCGCCGCCGACGGAGGCGGGGTACCCGTCCACGAAGACGACGAGACGGCCGGCGTCCTCGCGGAAGGTCGAGTAGCCGAAACGGTGACTGGTCCCCGGCGCGACCGCCGCGACGGCGGTGACGGCGGAGAGGAGCGCGAGCGATAGAAACGTCGGGCGCATGGGAAGCTCCTGCATGCGGCCCCCTCGGCACGCATCGTAGACCCCGGGGGGCGAACCGGCTAGAGTGGGCGCCCATGCCCGCGAAGCCTTCGAAGGCGCTCGAGACGTTTCCCAACCCCGAGCGCCGGCGCGATTACACGATCGAATTCACCTGCCCGGAGTTCACCTGCCTGTGCCCGCGCACCGGGCAGCCGGACTTCGCGACCGTCACGATCCGCTACGTTCCCGACCGGACTTGCGTAGAGCTGAAATCGCTCAAGGTGTACCTGTGGTCGTTCCGCAACGAAGGTCACTTCCACGAGGCGGTCACGAACCGGATCCTCGACGACCTGGTCGCCGCGGTCTCGCCGCGCTCCATGGAGGTGGTGGGGGACTTCTTCGTGCGCGGCGGCATCCACACGGTGGTCACCGCTCGCAACGAGGGCAAGCGACGACGGTGAGGGCTCGATTGGCTCTCCCCCGGACGGATGCTATATTCGCGAACGGTTGCGGGGTCGAATTCCTTTAGTCCATCAGGAGGTGCCGCATCGACGACAAGGTCCGCGTGAACCATCAGATCCGCCTCAGCCCCGTCCGTCTCATCGGCGCCGAAGGAGAGCAGGTCGGCGTCGTTCCCATCGAAGAAGCCAGACGCATCGCGGAGGAATCGGGGCTCGACCTGGTCGAGGTCGCTCCCGACGCCCGACCGATCGTGGTCCGCATCATGGACTACGGGAAGCACCGCTTCGAGACCGCGAAGAAGGCGCGCGACGCCCGCAAGAAGGAGACGCGCATCGCGGTGAAGCAGCTCAAGCTCCGCCCCGCCATCGACGAGCACGACCTCGAGACCAAGCTCTCGCACGCGAAGCGGTTCCTCGCGGAGGGGGACAAGGTCCGCGTGACGATCATGTTCCGCGGGCGCGACCTCAGGCGTCCGGAGAACGGCCGCAAGGTCCTCGACCGGGTCGTGGAGATCCTCGCGGATCTCGCGATCGTGGAATCCGCGTACGGTGAGATCGTCAACCGCGACATGAGCATGACGCTGGCGCCGCGCAAGCACTGATGCCGTCCGCGCCTCCCCGCGCGACGTTTCCGTATCCGATCGTCGAGGCCACGCTCGACAACGGGCTCGCGGTCGTCGCGGTCCCCCTCGACACGCCGGGGCTCGCCGCGCACTACGTCGCGGTCCGCACCGGCTCCCGCAACGAGGTCGAGCCGGGGCTCTCCGGCTTCGCGCACTTCTTCGAGCACATGATGTTCCGCGGCACGCCGCGCTTCACGCCCGAGCGGTACAACGACGTGCTGAAGCGGCTCGGGGCCGACGGGAACGCGTTCACGACCGACGACTGGACCTGCTACCACGTGACCGCGGCGGCCTCCGCGCTCGCGACGGTCATGGACCTCGAGGCGGACCGGTTCATGAACCTCCGCTACGGGGTCGAGGCCTTCCAGAAGGAGGCCGGGGCCGTGCTCGGGGAGTACAACAAGAACGCCTCGATCCCCATCAACGCGCTCGTGGAGAAGCTGCACGACGTCGCGTACACGACGCACACCTACAAGCACACGACGATGGGGTTCCTCCGCGACATCGAGAACATGCCCCGTCAGTACGACCACAGCCTGGCGTTCTTCGAGCGCTGGTACCGCGCCGACAACGCGGCGCTCGTCGTCGCCGGCGACGTCGTCCCCGACGAGGTGTTCGCCCTCGCGCGTCGTTACTTCGGCCCGTGGCGTCCCGGTGTCGCGCCGTTCACGACGCCGCGGGAGCCGGAGCAGGCGGGCGAGCGCCGCGCGCACATCCCTTGGGCCTCCCCGACGCTTCCTCTTCTCGCGCTCGCCTACCACGCCCCGGCCTTCGATCCCGACGACGCCGACGGGCGAGCCCTCGACGTCGTGGCGCAAGCGTACTTCGCCCCGACGAGCCCTCTCTACCGCCAGCTGGTCCTCGAGCGTCAGTGGGTCGAGGGGATCGGGGCGGGGGCGGAGGACCACCGCGATCCCGGCCTCTTCCTGGTGATCGCGCGGGTGAAGGAGGCGGAGCGGGTCGACGACGTCCGCGCCGCGATCGAGGGCGCGCTCGCCGGCGCCGCGACGGTCCCGCTCCCCGCCGACCGGCTGCTCGCCGTATCCTCCCGCATCCGCTACGGCTTCCTCTCCGGCCTCCAGACCCCCGAC
>DASRJG010000049.1:0-7184 GCA_035649595.1 Candidatus Polarisedimenticolaceae bacterium | reverse complement strand
GGGGAAGCTGGAAGGTCGAGGACGGGACGCCGGTCCCCTGGGAAGAGTGGCTCCTCGGGATGGAGGGACCGGAGCTTCGATCCCGTCGCCGCTTCGGCGAGCCGTCCGGGAAGGCACCGGTGTTCGAGCGGATCGAGGATGGCCGGTTCCTCAGCTACAGGCTCGATCGCGCCGGCACGAAGCTCACCGCGGCGCGAGCGGCCCGGTCGCTCCCCCCTGCGTCCACCGGCGATCCCTCGGGCGCGGCCTCGCCCGACGCCGCGCCACCCGAGGGGCTCGTGCTGCTGGATCTCCCGCCCGCCGACGGGGGCGAGACGGGAGACGCCGCCTCGATTCGCGTGCGTCTCCGCGGCGCGGACGGAGGCGAGCGGATCGCCGCGCTCCCGCGTCCGCTCCTCCAGCGCCTCGTGCTCGGCCGCGACGCGGACGCGCTCGGTGACCGGCCGCTCGCCGCGTTCACGCCGCCGTCCCAGGCGCTCGGCACGGCGCAGACCCTGATGGCGCTGGCTTCGCCCGAGGAGACGCGAGCCCCCTGGACCGGTCCCGCCGCGCAGCGCCCGGGGGAGGAGAACGCCCGGCGCTTGGCCGCGGCTCTCACCCGCTGGTGGTCGGCGGAGCCGGGCCCGCGGGCGCGCGCCGTCTGCGGCGTCGATCCGACGGTCTCCCCGGCGCGGTGGGCGCGCATGCCGAAGCTCGAAGGCGCGGTCGCGGTCCTCGCTCCCGCCGATGCGTTCCCCGGAGCGACGTCCCTCCGCGAGGGGCTCGCGGGACTCCCGGCGGACGTCGAGCGCGCGCGGGTCGTCCTGCTCGTCAGCGCCGAGCCTCCGGGAATCCTGGGGCGCCGGCTGCGCGCCCTCGCGGCCGATCCGCGCTACGCGGGCAAGGCGCTCGCCGTCGCGGCGCTCGGCGGCGCGCTCCGCGAGGATCTCCCCGCGTCGCTCCTGGCGGAGGGAAAGCTCGCCGCCATCGGCCTCGCGGAGTCGGGTCCGCTCGGCCTCGCGCGCGCCGCGCAAGAGGCGGCGGCCTGGGCCCGCAGCGCCTCGCAGCCCGACGCGAAGGGAAAGCGGCCCGAGGAGCTCCCCGGCCCCTTCATCTGGATCTATTGAGCCCGCGCGTCCAGCGACGCGATCTGTCGGTCGTGGATCCTCGACAGCAGGAGCTGCGCCACCACCGCGCCGATCCCCGCGAGGAGCATGTCCTTCTGGGTGTCCCAGGGGTCTCCCTGCGTCCCGAGGAACGCGTCGGCGGCGGATCCGGACGCCGCCGCGGCCGTCCACTCGATCAGCTCGTAGACGGCGCTGATCGCGAGGCACACGCAGGTCACCAGGAAGAAGAGCCATCCGCCTCGTCGCAGGGGACTCTTCCGCAGCAGCACCTCGCGGGCGACGATCGCCGGGACGAACCCCTGGGCGAAGTGGCCGACGCGGTCGTACGGGTTCCTCGCCAGGTGGAGACCATCGCGGATCCAGTTGAACAACGGAACCTCGGCATACGTATAACGCCCCCCGACCATGAGGATCGCGGCGTGGCAGGCGATGAGGACGTAGGCGAGCGTCGTCAGCGGAAACCGGCGCCGCGTCGCGACGAGCAGAGGAACCGCGATGACGATCGGGAACACCTCGAGCGCCCAGGTCAGCCGGTCCGCGGGACCGAGCGCCGACCACGCGAACACGGCGGCGAGGACGATCAGCAGCGCCGGCGGAACGCGCTCGCGGGGCGTCATGCGCCGCTATGCTAGCGTGAACGGATGAAGATCGAGCGAGGCCGCGTGGTGCGGATGCACTACACGCTGCGTGACGAGCGCGGAGCCACGGTCGAGAGCAGCGTCGGGCACGAGCCGCTGGCCTACCTTCACGGGTACGGGCAGATCATCCCCGGGCTCGAGCGCGCCCTCGACGGGTCGGAGGCCGGGCTCCGGACCAGCTTCACCATCCCCCCCAAGGACGCCTACGGCGAGAAGGACCCGGCGGCGGTCATCCGCGCGCCGCGCGAGGATTTCCCCGACCACATCACGCTCGAGCCGGGGGCGGAGCTCCAGGCGGACACCCCCGACGGGCCGGTCACGTTCACCGTCGTCTCCGTGGACGAGCGGCACGCCGTCCTCGACGGGAACCATCCGTTGGCGGGACAGACCCTCACTTTCGACGTCGAGGTGGTCGACGTGCGCGCCGCGACCGCCGAAGAGGTCGCGCACGAGCACGTCCACGGTCCCGGCGGGGCGCACGGCCACTGACCGATGCCCCCCGCGCGCACCGCCCGCAGGCTCCTGGCCCTCGCCGCCGTTCTCGCGGCCGCGGGCACGGCCGACGCCCGCTACGAGGGGAGCCTGAACCTCTTCGTCGGGCAGAAGTGGATGCAGAACTCCGACTGGGCCCCGGTCGAGGAGCAGCGGGATCTCGGCCTGATGCTCGACTTCGCGGAGGAGCGGATCCCCGTCCACTTCTCCCTCGACCTCTTCTACTCGCACGACGACGAGCCCACCGCCGGAGTAGCGGCCGGGACACCGGTCGAGGCGGAGTCGATCGAGTTCGCGATCGGATTCCGGAAGGTCTGGGGGCGCCGGATGTTCCGTCCCCACCTCGGGGCCGGCGGCACCGCCATTCAGGCCGAGATCGTGACGGCCCTGGCCGGCGGCACGGACAAGCGCAGCGACCGCGGCTACGGGGTCTGGATCGACGGCGGCCTGTCCTGGAGGCTGGTGGATCATCTCAACGTCGGCCTCGAGGTCCGCTACAGCAAGGCCACCGTCGATCTCAACTCGGGGTTCGAGATCTTGGAGGCGGCGGCGGGCGGGCTCCACGTCGGCGCCCTCATCGGCTACGGCTGGTAGGTCCTCAGGGATCCCGCCGCAGCGGGTGGGTGAGGCAGTGCGGCCCGCCGCGCGCGCGAGACAGCTCGTGGCTCGCGAACGAGAGGCACACGCGCTCCCCCGCGTCGAGGTCCACCTCCTCGCGTCCGAGCAGCAGGTCCTCGGCTTCGACGATCCGGAAGCCGCGTCCGGCGAGCGCTTCCATCGTCCCGCGATTCCGGTCGTACATCGCGATCACCCCGGGGGCGAGCGCGAGCGCGTTCGCGCCGTCGGTCCACTGCTCGCGCTGCTGCGCGATCGGATCGTCGCCGCCGCACGGGATCGGATCCAGCCCGACGCCGCGCCGCTCGAGCGCCGAGAGGAGATCGGTCCGCGCCGACCAGGGAAGCCGCCGGCTCTTCAGGTCGATCTCGTGCACGGTCGCCCGCTCGGGGCCGCCGTGGAGGACGACGGGGGCGTAGACGAGCGCGGCGTCGCGGTCCACGGGGGTGAACACCGTGTCGAGGTGCATGTAGGCCCGCCGGCGCGGCATCTCGACGACGAGCATGTAGCGAGGTCCGTCCGCGCGCGAGGCCAGCGCTTGGGCGAGATCCTCGATCCCCGTCCTGTTCGTGCGCTCCGACAGCCCGACCGCGATCACATCCGGCGCCACCACGATCACGTCGCCCCCCTCGAGACGGGCGCGCTCCGCGCCGGCCGCGTGCGACCGCTCGAAGTCCGCCGAGGCGGGCTCGTGCAGGACGGGGGACGACGCGAGGTCCGGGTGGAAGCGGAAGATCGCCCGGGCGAGGCGGGTCTCGGGCTCGCGGGCGGCGCTCGCCATCGACGCGAAGACGACCCCCGCGCCGATGACGATCTGAGGGTCGCGCTGGAAGCACCAGTTGGCGAGCGGCGGGATCGCGAAGAGCTCGCCGACGTCGGTCACCTCCGAAGGTCCGACCGTCCGTCGGAGGCCGCCGACGAGCGCCGCCGCGAGCTTCTCCGAGGGCGCGTCCGCGAGCCGGGCGAGGAGGTCCCTCGGGCCGTCCAGCAGCATCGACGCCAGCGTGTGCGCGCGAGCCTCCGGGTCGCGGAGCACGTCCTCGAGCAGGTCCTGCGCGTCGGTGACGTCGATCCCGAGGACCTGGAGGGCCCGTCGGATCCTGCCGTGCTCCTCGCGCGCGCCCTCGCCATAGAGGATGTCGTCGAAGAGCAGGTCCCCCATCATCGAGGGGACCATGGCGTCGACCTCCGGTCCCGGCTCGTGCACGAGGACCTCGCGGAGGCGGCCGACTTCGGATGTCACGCTGAGCATGCGTTCTCCGGCCCCGATCCCGGGGATTCTACCAACCGGCGGGGCGTAGCCCGCGCACGCCCGTACCGGCAGCGAGGGGTACTTCGCGAAGGCCGGATCGGTCGCGTGACGCCCGCACAGGATGAACGTCGAGCCGCGGCTCGAGCCGACGCGGCGGGCGAACCCGCAGGTCGCACACAGGCCTTCGCGCGCCTCCACGCTCGGCTCAGCGCCAGCGGAACAGGCGCAGCGCGACCAAGAACGCCGCGAGCCCCCACGACGCGACGATCGCCACCTCGACCCCGACCGCCCCGAGCGCGCGTCCGTCGATCATCACCCCCCGGAGCGCGTCGTTGAGCGCGGTCAGCGGGAGCAAGCGGATCGCCGGCTGCATCGCGTCCGGGAAGCGGGCGGGAGAGAAGAACACGCCGGAGAAGATCCACATCGGAAGCATCACGAAGTTCATCAGCCCCGAGACCCCCTCGATCGTGCGCGGCCGTGCGGCGACGAGGAGGCCGATGCCGCTGAACGCCATGGCCCCGATCCCGGTGATCAGCGCGATCGAGGCGAGCGACCCGCGGACCGGGACGTCGAAGAAGAAGTGGGCGAAGCCGATCAGCGCCGCGACCTCCGGAACGAGGAAGACCAGCCGCCCGAGCATCTGGGCGGCGAGGTAGTGGCGCTTGCGCATGGGGGTCGCGATGAGCCGCTTGAGCAGCCCGCGCGATCGCGCGTTGACGATCGAGAAGCCGATCCCCCACATCCCGGTTCCCATGAGGTTCATCCCGACGAGCCCCGGGACCAGGAAGTCGATGTAGCGCGACCCACGCTCGGTCATCTCGCGGAGCGCCGTCGTGCGGACGTCGTCGCGCCCGGCCGCGCGCTGGAGCGCGGCGTCGGCGGCGAGCCTCGCGACGCGGCTCTCGTCCCGCGACGGATCGAACCAGTACGTGACCGTCTCGCCGGGGATGACCACGAGCGCCACCTTTCCGGTCCGGAGGCTCTCGCGCGCCTCGTCCTCCGAGAGGATCTTCGCGCGGAGGCTCGTGTCGGCCCCGAGCGCCTCCGCGGCGGCGGCGGCCTCGGCGCCGCTCGTCACCGCGACCGCGAGCGGCTCCGGCTTCCGCGTGCGGAAGGCGATCCCCAGCGCGAGCGAGAGGAGGATCGGGAAGACGAGGACCCAGAAGATCGCCTCGGGCTCGCGGATGAACTCCAGCACCTTCACCTTGGAGAGGTGGAGCAGGGGATGCGGCCTCACGATCAGCGCTCCCTCAGGTGGCGGCCGGTCATCGCGACGAAGACGTCCTCCAGCGTGGCGTGGTGAGTGGTCAGCCGCGTGAGGACGACCGACTGGGCGGCGAGCTCCTGGAGGAGCGCGGGGACGGCGCGGTGCACCTCGCGGACCGTCAGCGAGACGATCTCGCCGTCGATCCGGACGTCGTGCGCGCCGACGCGCTCGCGGAGCCGCTCGAGATCGGGGCGGGACTCGCACTCGATCTCCAGCACGTGCTCGGCCCCGAGCCGGGCGATCAATCCGACGGGGGTGTCGAGCGCGATGACCCGCCCGCGATCCACGATCGCGATCCGGTCGCACAGGCGCTCCGCCTCCTCCATGTAGTGCGTCGTGAGGAGGACCGTCCCGCCGCGCGCCCGGACGTCCGCGATGACGTCCCAGACCTGGCGGCGGGCCTGCGGGTCGAGGCCGGTCGTCGGCTCGTCGAGGAAGAGCAGCTCCGGATCGCCCACCAGCGCCGCCGCGAGCGAGAGCCGCTGCTTCTGCCCGCCGGAGAGCTTGCGCACCCAGGCCTTCTCCTTTTCTTCGAGCCGGACGATCCGCATGACCTCGCGCGGCTCGAGCCCTCTCGCGTAGAAGCTCCGGAACAGCTCGATCGTCTCGAGGACGGTGAGCTTCTCGGCGAGCTGGGTGTCCTGGAGCTGGATCCCGATCCGCTCGCGGAGCGCGTCGGCGCCGTTGGCCCAGGTCTGGCCCAGGACCCGCACCTCGCCCGCGTCCGGCCGGTTGAGCCCCTCGAGGATCTCCACGGTCGTCGTCTTCCCCGCGCCGTTCGGCCCGAGGAGACCGAAGCACTCGCCCACGCGGACCGAGAGATCGAGCCCGTCCACGGCGACGACGTCGCCGTAGCGCTTCACGAGCCCTTCGCAGGAGAGCGCGATGTCGGCCATGGAGCCGCGTATCATAGCGTGGTGGTCAGAGCCTTCGCGTGTCTCGCGGTCCTCGCCGAGGTCGCGGTCGCGCCCGGCCTTCCCGACCGCGTCGCCGCGCTCGCGGCGGGCGGGACGCCGGAGACGTTCGCCGCCGCGGGCGACACCGTCGTCGCGACGCTCCCGTCGGCGGACGCCGGCCGATCGACGCTCCGGTTCGCACGCGCGGGAGCCGCGCCGAAGGAGCTTCTGCTCGGCGGGCGCGCGCTGGGGCTCGCGCTCGCGTCCGACGGGGGCACCGCCTACGCATTGGTGCGCACGGTGGACCGCAAGGGGAAGGTCCGCGAGGTCGATCTCGTCCCCGTCGACCTCGCGGCCGCGCGAGCGTCGGCGGAGATCCGCCTTCCCGACACCGCGCGCGGGCTCGCCGTCTCCCCCGACGGCACGACGGCGTTCGTGGTCGGGCGCGACGAGGTGCGGACCTTCCGGCTCCCCGAGCTGACCAGCGGTCCGATGTATCGCGTGCCGGGTGAGAACGTGGGCGTCCGTCCGCTCGACGACGGCTGCCACCTCCTGCTCGTTCAGGTCTCCGCCGTGGGCCTGGTGGACCTTCGCGCGCAGCAGGGGCGAGAAGGACTCGCCCTTGCGCGGACGGGAGACGCACCGGTGTCGCTTCGCGCGGTGATGTCCTCGACCCCGGATGGCGTGCCGATCGCTCTGTCGGACGACGGAACCGTCACCCGCATCGAGGTCCCGCCGGCGCCCGAGCCGACCGTCGTCGCGGGGGACGAATCCGGCGCCACTCCGGAGCCGGCGGCGGCCGCTGCGGCAGCCGCGGCCGCCGGATCGCCTCCCGAGCCCCCGATCGAGATCCGGACGCAGGTCGAGCCTCCTCCCGTCATCGAGCTGCCGGCCGCGGAAACGGCTCCCGTCGCGCCG
>DASRJG010000048.1:0-13794 GCA_035649595.1 Candidatus Polarisedimenticolaceae bacterium | reverse complement strand
CCCTGCCGATCGAAATGGATCCACGTGTGGTCGTCTGGATCGAGCGCGTCGACGGCGAAACGACCTCCGATGAAGTGGACCGGCCATACTCCGTCCGATGCACCCACGGCTTCGAGCAACCTATTCGAGCTCTCGCTGTTGTGCTGGACGATCAGGATGTTGGTCGATACTGCAGAGGAAATCTCATAGTCCGCATTGGTGAAACCGCCTCCAGTGAAACCGTAGACGCTGAAGCTCCCCGAACCCCCTTGGCCGAGGAGTTCATCGGTGATCGCGTTGCACCCGTCGGCGGGAAGGCGCCTTCGATGAAGGCTGACGAACGACGAGCAGGATGCGGTCGCGGCGCCGACGGATCCGACGTTGATAAGCCGGTGGTACATGGATTGCCCATGTTCAATGGAAATTGCTGAAACCGTCGGGTTCATGATCAGGGAATCCTGGATGATGCTGAGGTCGTTATTGGCGTCAATCGAGTAGCCCAAGCGGAAGCTGAATCGAACGCCGTACTTGAGCCCGTTGACAGCGCCACCATCGATGTAGACGTGGTCGAGGATGTTTCCGCTGGGTGTGACGCCGCCGCTGGCGGACTTATTGGTGAACTCAAAGGCGGTGTCCAGGGGCTGTCCAGGAACCGAATGGACTCGTAGGTTCTCGATCTTCAGTTGCTGTGTGTCGACGAGGAACCACATCGGGGAGTCCTCGCTGTTTGGTCCGGTCCACTGGAGCCTGGCGCCGTTACCATCGATCACACCGTGGTAGCTCGTGTTCACGCAGAGTGTGCCGTCGATCTCGTACTCAACGCCCTGAGTCGCTACGACCGTACCGAAGCTTCCACTGGCATTGTCGTAGGCGCAGTCGAGGGCAGCTTGCCAGCAAGCCCTATCGGACAGCAGCTGGCCGACACCATTCGGATCCGACGTGCAATTAAAGTCCTTCAGATACACGACGGCTGGATGATAGTCTTCGAACATGCACGTTCGCGGCAGAGTGCAGGATGTGTAGTCTGTCGCAAATGCCCCCGTCGACGAGGCAACTCCTGCCGCGAGGATCACAACGGACTGGAGAAATGCGAGACCCCGCCCCTTACCGATTCCACTTCGTTTCATCGAATGTCCTCCTGGTCGGAATGATGTGAATGGCCCTAACCACGGACAGCCGGGACGGGCGGCGGGCGGGCCAAGGTGGTAGGGACCATCGACAGGCGCCCCTCTCAAGCCACCCCGAAGGACTAGATGAGCGCGTTCGCAAAACCCGCTGGATGACGACCGCGCGCAGGGATTCTACCCCCGCGATTGCAGAGAAAAACAACGGGCCTCGGTCATTTCGCGATCGTTACATGACAATGTTGGAACGCTATTGTTCAGCATTGGTACGGCGTGGGGACACCTCGTTGCCATCTGGCCAAGTCGTCACCTGACTGCTGCATTGGCCGAACTGTGTTCGATGCTGGTGACGCGAAGCTGAAGTACCACATGGTTCACGGTCTTGACGCCGTGGTGGAGTGCAAGGCCGAGGTGTCCTACCGCAGAACATGAAGGCCGTGCTCGACGACCACCCGCGCGCCGTCGAGAACGCGCGCGAGGCGATCCGGCGCGTCGAGCTGTCGCTGCGCGAGCACCCCATTCGCGGCCGGACCGACGGATCGCGCCTGTGCTTCATGGGCTCCGCACGTCGAACATCTTCGCGGGCGAGCACCGCCAGGACATGGAGCAAGCGGCGAAGGTCATCGTCGAACCGGCCAAGGTCCGGGAGGAGCGCTCCTAGCGAAAAGACGCGCCGTGGCGGGCCCGCTTGACCGATCACCGGCCGAAGCCGACCTTCCGTGGGAACACGGGAGGTTGCCACCATGCACAAGAAGCGGATTCTGATCGCAGGAGTTTGTCTGTCCGTCGCAGCCTTGGCGGCCACCAGCCGCACCCACGCCCTCGGTCCCGTCGACGCCGAGATCGGCCTGGCCTACTGGAACGCCGAGACGGAGGCCACCGGCAGCACCGGTGAGAACGCTGCGGCGCCCGCCGGCTTCGGAAACGTCTGGTTGAAGAACGCCCTAGGCTTCGGGATCTCGCGCTACGAGGCGAGCCCCGAGGGAACGCTGCAAGGCGCCGACTCCGACTTCACGGCCGTGGACGCGAAGTGGCGCTTCCTGAACGCCACCAGGAACAACTTCGTCGCCGTGGGACTCGGCGCGGAGAAGGTCGGGATCGTGGACGACTCCACGACCGCGGCGCGCATCGTCGTCGAAGGGCGCGTCTCGATCAAGATGGTCTACGTCTACGGGAAGGGCGCCTACCTCCCGTCGCTCGGGGACATGACGATCTCGGGCGTCACCTACGACGGCAAGACCGGAACGGAGCTCGAGGCCGGCGTCGCCGTGCACCCGATCCCGCTCCTCTCCGTCTACGCGGCGTACAAGTCCAACAGCGTCGACCTGACGAGTCCGATCTTCGGGGACGTCTCGCTGGACAACAAGGGCCCCGTCGCAGGGATGATCTTCAGCTTCTAAGCCCTCGCTGCGATTCACCCGAGCGATCGCGCTCTCGAGTAGGTGTGACTCGGCGCGCGACCGGTCGGTCCGAGAGTGCTCCTCCAGTTTGAAGGCCTCGTCGGGATCCCCACGGATCCCGGCGAGGTTTTTCTTTTGGAGTCGCACATCAGAAGGGCCGCCCGGCGGCGGCCCTCTCGATTCGTTGGCGTGTTTGGCGGAGCCGACGGGGCTCGAACCCGCGACCTCCGGAGTGACAGTCCGGTGTGCTAACCAACTGCACTACGGCTCCGCGCCGTGCGAAACCCGGGGATCATAGCATCGGCGTCGCGCCGTTCAAGGGCGGCCTCTCACCGGATGCACAGCCCCTGCGTGCCCGACAGCGACGGGTCGTCGATCCTCTGGATCGGCGCGACCGCGCCGTTCGCGTCCTCCTTGTAGACGTAGACGACGTTCCCCACGCTCACGTACGTGTGACCCAGGTCGTCGACCGCGATCGCGGAGGGCTCGAGCAGGACGGGCGGCGCGCTGGTGGCGCGGATCTGGCGGGCGAACGCGGCGTCGCCGGAGGCGCCCGGCGGGTAGATCGTGATCGTCGAGCTACCGTGGTTCGCGACGAAGATGTTCCCGCTCCCGTCGATCGCGACGCCCATCGGGGCATCGAGGCCGGTGTTCGGCCCGCCGATGATGCGCGTCGGCGCGGCGTCATGGTCGGTGTTCGCGGGGAAGTCGTAGACCAGGATCCTGTTCGTCGTGGTGTCGCAGAAGACGACCTCGTTGTTCGGCCCGCGCGCCATCCCCATCGGCCCCGTGATGGTCGTGCTCGCACCCGAGATGCGCCCGGTCGGGTTCCCGTTCCCTACGCCGACACCGTACTCCACGATCCCGAGGATCCCCGATCCGCCCGACTCGACGTGGTTCGTGACCAGGAACCCCGGCCACTGTCCCGCGCGGATCCCGTTCGGGCGGCTGAGGCCGGTGTTCGCCCCCTGGAGCGTGCGCAGGGGCGCGACGTCGCCGGTCGCGTCGGCGGCGAAGATCGTGACGCTCGGGTCCGATGCGTTGTCCCCCAGGTTGGCGACGAAGATCTCGCCGTTCCGCGGCACGCTGACCGCCATCGGGTTGTGCAAGCCGGTGTTCGGCCCCCGGATCACGCGGTAGGGCGGGAGCGTCGCGGTCCCGTCGGCGTTGATCCCGAACGAGACGACGCTGTTGCCGCCGAGGTTGGTCACGAAGAGCTGCACGGTCGGAGCCGGAGGCGGGGTGCCGCCGCCGGTTCCCCCTGGCGCGCCGCCTCCCGTCCCGCCGCCGGCACCGCCGGCCGGCGCCTGACTCGGGCACTGGTTGCAGGAGCAGGCGAGGAGCGCGAGGAGCGCGAGCATGGCGACGCGGAGCCGGAGCGACGGCTTGTTCATCGGGTCCCCCCACAGGAGCGTTGCGAAAACCTGCGCGCATCCTAGCTCAGTCGGACGGCGATGACGGAAGGGGAATGGTGGGCGGTACCGGACTCGAACCGATGACGTCCTGCGTGTAAAGCAGGTGCTCTACCAGCTGAGCTAACCGCCCAAGTGATTCTACAGCGAAGGGTTGGCTGTCACGGATTCGCGGTACCTTGTCCCGCGCATGAGGGTGGGTCGCCTGGTCGCGATCTTCTTGCTGGCGGCGGCGTTGCGCTTCGCGCACGTGGCCGCGATCGGCGAGGCCCCGTTCGCGCGCTTGCTCATCGGCGATGCCCGCTCCTACGACCGCTGGGCGAAGACGATCGCGGGCGGCGACTGGCTGGGGACGGCCACGTTCTACCAGGCGCCGCTCTATCCCTACCCCCTCGGCGCCTACTACCGGATCGCGGGCACCGACCCGATGGGCGTGCGATGGGCGCAGGCGCTCGCCGGGGCCGCGGCCTGCGTGCTGCTCGCTTGGGCCGGTCGCGCGTGGCTCGGCGAGCGCGACGGGCTCGCGGCCGGAGCGATCCTGGCGGTCTACCCGCCCGCGATCTACTTCGACGGCATCGTGCAGAAGGCGGCGCTGGACAACGTTCTGATGTGCGCGCTGCTCGCGGTGCTCGGCGCGTTCGTCCTGCGGCGGGATCGACGGTTGATGCTCGCCGCCGGCGCCGTGCTCGGGCTCTTCGCGCTCAGCCGCGAGAACGCGCTCGTGTTCTTCGCGATCATCGCGGCGTGGCTGGCGTGGCGCCGTCTCGGGCTCGCGCCGGTCGCGCTCCTCGCCGCCGGCACGGCGCTCGTGCTCGCGCCGGTGGCGATCCGGAACCGCGTCGTCGGCGGCGAGCTCTTGATCACCACGTCGCAGGCCGGCTCGAACTTCTACATCGGCAACGGCCCCTCGGCGAACGGTGCGTACGTCCCCATCCGTCCGGGCCGGGAGATGCCGGAGTTCGAGCGCACCGACGCGACCCAGGTGGCCCAGGCCGCCATCGGACATCCGCTGACGCCGGGCGAGGTGTCGTCGTACTGGTGGTCGCGGTCGCTCTCCTGGATTCGGGAGAACCCGGGCGCTTGGCTCCGGCTGATGGGTCGGAAGTGGATGCTCGTGTGGAACCGGGTCGAGCTGCCGGACACGGAGAGCTTCGAGGTCTACCGCGACGCCTCGGTCGTGCTCCGCGCCCTGGCCGCGGTGCTCGGTTTCGGGATCCTGGTCGCCCTCGGTGCCGCGGGGATGGTCCTCGCGTGGCGCGTCGAGCCGCGTCCGGACCTCCTCTACCTGATGCTGTTCGGGTACGCCGCGGCGGTCGCGGCGTTCTACGTGTTCGCGCGCTACCGGTATCCTCTCGTGCCGATCCTCGCGCTCTTCGCCGGCCATGCGCTCGTGCGCGGGTGGGGTCTCCTCGCCGCTCGCGATCTTCGTCGGCTGCGGCCGGCCGCGATCGCCGCGGCGCTCGCGCTCGTCGTCTCCTGCTGGCCGATCCTGTCGATGGCGGGGACGCGCGCGCTGTCCTATGCCAACCTCGGGATCGGCTTCGCCGAGGAAGGGCGTCTCGACGAGGCGATCGTGTTGTTCCGGAAGTCGATCGACCTCTACCCGTCCGAGCCGGACGCTCACTACAATCTGGCGGTCGCCCTCGACCAGCTCGGGCAGGAGGAGCAGGCGGCGAACGAGCTGGTCACGGTCTTGAGGCTCGACCCCGGCTTCGCGGCCGCCCACGACAATCTCGGCGTCCTGCTCGCCCGGAGCGGCAACTTCGCCGACGCCGAGCGGCACTTCCGGGAGGCACTGCGCCTCGACCCGTCCTCCCCCTTGACGCGTAACAACCTGGGGAACATCGCGCAGGAGCGGGGCCGCGTCGACGAGGCGGTGCGTCTGTACCAGGACGCGCTTCGGATCGAGCCCGGGTACGTGGAGGCGCGGATGAACCTCGTCGAGGCGCTGGCCCGCTCCGGCCGCCCCGACGAGGCCCTGCGCGAGGCCCGTGAGGTGTTGCGGCGCGACCCGTCGAACGCCGAGGCGGCGTCGGTCGTGCGCGCGCTGAGTCGGAAATCGTAGGCCGGAAATCGGAGTAAGAATGACGGCGCCTATGTCGGCCCCGCCCGCTCTGCCCCGACGGACCTGGTCGTTCCTCGTGATCGTCGCCGTCGGCGTCGCCGGGACGGTGGCGACCTACTTCGCGAGGCTTCCGACCGGGGCGCGCGGCTACTACAACCGCGGCGTCGCCGACAGCCGCGAGGGACGACTCGACAGCGCCATCCGGAACCTCGACCACGCGCTCGAGCTCGAGCCCGAGCGGTTCGACGCCCACATCGCGCGGGGGATGACCTGGCTTCGCGCCGGGAGGCCGTACGCGGCGCTGACCGACGCCGACGCGGCGCTGAAAGTAGCCCCGACCGCGGTGCGCGCGCACTACCTCCGCGGGCTCGCGTGGCTACGGGCAGGACGCGAGGACCAGGCGCTCGCGAGCTTCCGGCATGCCGTCGAAGCCGACCCCGGCTTCGGCCGCGCCGTGGTCGCGACCGGAGACCTCGCGTTCGATCGCGGCCGCCCGGACGACGCGCTCGAGGCGTACCGCCGGGCGTGCGCGCTCCGTCACGACGACGACGCGATGCACTACGTCCCGATGCTCGTCTGGGCGACGCGGCTCCTCGCGGGGGATCGCACGGGGGCCGAGTCCGAGCTTCGGGAGCTCATTCGCAAGCGTCCCCTCGATCGCTTCCGGCTCGCCTCGTGGGTGGACGCCGCCACACGCGTCACGCGCGGCGCCGCGCCGGCGCGGGGTGAAGAGGGCGTCGTGCTCGCCTGGACCGAGGGCGTCCGCGATCTCGCGGCGGGGGACCGGGCGGGGGCCGTCGGCCACTTTCGACGGGCGATCGCGGAGGGCGCGCCCGACTCCTGGGCGGGCGATCGGGCGCGGGCGATGCTGGAGAGCGTGACGGTGGGGTTCCGGGTGGCGCTCGAGAACCGGGAGATCTCCTCGTCGTTCTCCTTCGGCCCCGGCGTCGAGGTCACCTGCGTTCGGGCCGACGGCCCCGCCGCGCGCGCCGGCATCACCGAGGGCGACCGGCTGGTGCGCATCGGAGGCGCGGACGCCTCGAGCGAGGGCGTGGATGCGGTCGTGACGCGGGAAGCCGTCGGACGGGAGCTTGCGCTGCAGCTCTTCCAGCGTGGGCGACCGATCGACGTCGCGCTCGTCGTCGGAGGGGGTCCGCCGCGCTAGATCTGTTTCTTCTGCACCGACCAGATGAAGCCGTCGTACCAGAAGTGCATGATCGCGACCACGATCGCTATGTTCCAGGCCACGTCCACCTGGCGGCCGACCGTCTCGGTGTCGAAGACCTCGGCCCAGAAGCCGTAGCCGAAGGTGATCCCGAGGAACAGGATGAGCGACAGCGCCTTCCCCCCGCCGATCCGCTCGAGCCGGAAGAGCGATCGCATGTTCTTCTGCTCGCTCCACCAGACCAGCCCGAAGTACTGGAACGCGTGGAAGAAGTTCATGATGAAGAACGCCTCGCCGAACGAGTTGAACCCCCAGGTGTAGATCGAGCAGAAGCCGGTCGCCGTCAGCAGCAGCACCTTCTGCATCGAGACGTTGTACCCCTGCCGCCAGAGCTTGTAGTACGACGCCAGGTAATAGAGGAGGAACGGGACGCCGATCGCGAGGATGACCCGCGTCACCATCGGCTGCCCGGCGTCCATGCGGTCCCCGAGGCTCGCGAAGAACGGCGCCTGGACCTGCTTGAAGGCCCGGAAGTCCTTCGTGTGGAGCATCAGCGAGGCCCCGGCCAGGATCGGTCCCGCGTACAGGAGGAGGTTCAGGAAGTAGTCGAGCCATCTCCCCAGCGTCGGATCGTTCCCCGCCTTGCGGTCGTAGATCCGCCCGAGCCCGAACGTCTGGAGGCTCGAGTGGTAGACGTCCCACCAGGTGGCCAGCACGCCCACGGCGATCGCGACGAAGGGGGAGATGCACATCGCGCAGAAGAGCGCGATCGGGACCACCGTGAACCGGTACGGGTAGAGGGCGAAGATCTTCGGGTTCCCGTTGCTGCGGAAGAACACCGCGAACAGGTGGGCCATGATGAACGTGCCGATGAGGATCGCCGGCGGCGAGCCCTCGTGGCCGAAGATCGAGATCTTCCTCGACGAGAGGTCGAAGGCGAAGATCAGGACGCCGAGCCCCAGTGCGAGCAGGGGAGAGAAGATGAAGAACAGCCCGTCGTAGATCGGCCCGACGATGTAGGGCGTTGCGACCGCGCGCCGAGCCGGGATCGCGGCGGAGATCGTGGTGTCGGTCATGGGCGGGGAAGTTCGTACGCCGCTCGACGCGTCCCGTCAAGCGGCGGGCCGCCGGATGACGCTCCTGAACTCGGCGCTTACGCGTTTCGCGCGGCCTCCCCGAAATTGCGCGCCGGGGATGGCGATTCGGCGCGGTGGTATGGGGCTTGCCCATCACCTCCGCGATGTCCCCCGTCCACGCTTCCCGTCGCGTCTGCGCGAGCCTTCTCGTCGCCCTGGCCATGGCGGGGACGGCCCGGGCGGCCACCTCCCCCGCTGAGGCGTCCCGGTTCCTCTCCCAGGCGACGCTCGGCGCCGACTGGGAGGAGATCCAGCGGACGTCGCGGATCGGCTTCGACGCCTGGCTGCGGGAGCAGTTCGCGAGGCCGATCGGCTACCAGCAGCCGCTGATCGACCGGCGCCTTCGCATGGGGCTGGAGGTGACGCCCGAGCACAGGCGCTGGGCCTGGTGGGAGCAGGTCCTCGAGGGCCCCGATCCGCTCCGCCAGCGCGTCGCCCTCGCGCTCAGCGAGATCTTCGTCGTCTCGGACGCCAACGACACCGTCTCCCAGAGTCCGCAGGGGCTCGCGAACTACTACGACATGCTCCTGCGGAACGCGTTCGGGAACTACCGCGACCTCCTCCGGGACGTGACGCTCCACCCGATCATGGGGGCCTACCTCAGCCACCTGAGGAACGAGAAGTCCTATCCCGCGATCGGGCGCTTCCCGGACGAGAACTACGCGCGCGAGATCATGCAGCTGTTCTCGATCGGCCTGTTCCAGCTCAAGCAGGACGGGACCTTCGTCCGGAACGGCGCCGGCCAGCCGATCCCCACCTACGACAACGACGACATCACCCAGTTCGCGAAGATCTTCACCGGCCTCGCGTTCGACGGCGCCGACCGCAACTTCCATCAGGGGGAGGCGGAGTGGACGCGGCCGATGCGGATGTACGAGGAGTTCCACGAGCCCGGCGTCAAGCGCCTGCTCCGGGGCAGGATCGTCCCCGCGGGTCAGAGCGGCATGCGCGACGTCGAGGCCGCGGTCGATTGCCTCTTCCGCCACCCCAACGTCGGACCGTTCATCGCGCGCCGGCTGATCCAGCGGCTCGTGACCTCCAACCCCTCCCCCGGGTACGTCGCGCGCGTCGCGGCGAAGTTCGCGAACAACGGCCGGGGCGTGCGGGGGGATCTCAAGGCGGTCGTGCGCGCGATCCTCGTGGACCCCGAGGCGCGGCGCCGCCCGGTGGGGAGCGAGATCGGACGCGGGATGCTGCGCGAGTCGTTCCTCCGGCGGGTCCACCTGGCGCGGGCGTTCGACGCGGCGAGCCTGGCGGGGACCACGCCCATCGACGACGGCGGCGCCCCGGAGACGTTCGGTCAGCGCCCCGTGAGCTCGCCGACGGTGTTCAACTTCTTCCTGCCCGACCACCAGCCCAACGGCCCGATCGGTGATGCCGGCCTGTTCGCCCCCGAGTTCCAGATCATCACCGCCGTCACCGCGATCTCGAGCGCCAACGCCCTCTCCGGCCAGATCCGCGGCGCGATGAACTACGACCCCGCGAACGCCCTCGAGGTGCGGCTCGACCTCACGGACGAGATCGCGATCGCCTCGAACCCCAACGCGCTCCTCAACCGGCTCGACCTGATCCTCATGGCCGGGACGATGAGCGAGCCGATGCGCGAGGTCCTGCTGCGCGCGCTCACCTCGATCGACGATCCGGACGAGCGGGTCCGCACCGCGATCGAGCTGATCGCCATCGCGCCCGAATACGCGGTCGTCAAGTAGCCGCAGGAGACGCGGGATGGAGCGAATCAGCCGAAGGCGATTCCTGGGGCAGGCGAGCTGCGCGGCGGTCGGGACGACCGCGCTGTTCAACACGGTGCTCGACCTGAAGATGTTCAACGCCCTCGCCGCTCCCGGGGAGGACTACCGCGCGCTGGTCTGCCTCTTCCTCTCCGGCGGGATCGACTCGTTCAACCTGCTCGTCCCGACGAGCGACCCTCAATACCAGGAGTACGCGACCGTGCGCGGCGACCTCGCGCTGCCGCAGGCGTCGCTCCTCCCGATCCTGCCTGCGACCTCCGACGGCCGGGCGTACGGCCTTCACCCCGGCGTCGTGGAGCTGCAGCAGCTCTTCGGCCAGCAGCGCCTCGCGCTGGTCGCGAATGTCGGCACGCTCGTCGAGCCGACCACCCTCGCGCAGTTCCGGAACGGGAGCGTCGCGCTTCCGCTCGGGCTGTTCTCGCACTCCGACCAGCAGATGCACTGGCAGTCGTCGATCCCGGACCGGCGATCGCCGATCGGGTGGGCGGGGCGGATCGCCGACATCCTCGAGACCGGCAACTGCAATCCGAACATCTCGATGAACATCTCGCTCTCCGGGATGAACATCTGGCAGACCGGCCGCGTCACCAACCACTACACGATCACGGAGAACGGCAGCGAGGGGCTCTGGGACTACGGCGAGCTCTCGCCCGGGGCCGTCATCCGGACGCAGGCCGTGGACGGGCTGCTCGGCCTCCACTACCAGCACCTGTTCGAGAAGACCTTCGCCGCCAGGATGCGCGGCGCGATCGACGCCCACCTCGACTTCTCGAGCGCGATCGCGGGGGTCCCGCCGCTCGCGACCGTCTTCTCGAACACCGGGCTGTCCCGGAAGTTCCGGATGATCGCGCTGACGATCGCCGCGCGGCAGGCGCTGTGCATGAAGCGCCAGACCTTCTTCGTCGAGGTCGGCGGATGGGACCACCACGACGAGGTGATCCTCAATCAGGCCGCCATGCTCCCCGTCATCAGCCGGGCGCTCGCCGAGTTCCAGGCGGCGCTCGTCGAGCTGGACGTCGTCGATCAGGTCACCACGTTCACCGCGTCGGACTTCGGCCGCACGCTCAGCTCCAACGGGCGGGGCTCCGATCACGCGTGGGGCGGGAACCACATGGTGATGGGGGGCGCGGTCGCCGGGGGGGACATCTACGGCTCCTACCCGGACCTGTACCTCGGGAATTCGCTCGACACCGGCCGCGGCCGGCTGATCCCCACCACCTCGGTGGACGAGTACTTCGCCGATCTCGCGCTGTGGTTCGGCGTCCCCGAGGCCGACCTCCCGCTCGTGCTCCCGAACATCGGGCGATTCCGGTCCGGCTCGCCGTCCTCCCGCTCGATCGGGTTCGTGCGGGACGTCTCGCTCACTCAAGGCTCCTAGGGGGGATCCACGATGTCGTCGAAGGCGACCCTGCTCGCGGCCGCTGTCCTCTGTGCCGCGCTCGCGCCGAGCGCCGCCCGCGCCACGACCCGCGAGCTGGCCGAGGTCCCGCGCTTCCGGCTGACCTTCGGCCAGTCGGTCCTCAACCAGCTCACGTATGAGACCTACCGGACCCCCTTCGACGAGCTGCAGACCCGCCCCTACAACCTCCTGTTCTCCGGGATCGCGCGACGCGCGAACCTCACCCCCTGGCCCGGGCAGGAAGGCGGGTACGCCCGCTACGTGGACGCGCTGATCGGCAACAACGCCGCGGCGAACATCGACAACGACGCCGACGCGATCGGCGGCTCGATGATCCGCCGTGAGAGCGGGAGCGTCGCGTGGGGGCTCTCCGCGGCGTTCCTCACCGGATCGACCACCAGCGACGACGCGAACGGAACGGTCACCTTCTCGGACGAGAACGACCTGACCGGCCTCGACCTCCGCGGCGGCGCGGCGTTCCAGCTCGGGGAGAGCCGGGTGCTCGGAACCGGGGTCCAGGCGATCTTCGCCGACCGCTCGATCACCGAGAGGAGCTTCGAGCCCGGGGTGGGCGGCTTCTTCGGGTCCGACACCTTCGAGCAGCTCTCGTTGTCCGGGGACGTCGGGCTCCGGACCTTCCTCGCCGAGGACGCGAGCTGGGACATCCAGGTCATCGCGGGGCTCACGAGCGACGACTCGGAGTCGCGGAGCGACACGATCGACGACACCGGGGTCGTGACCGATCGGTTCGTCAGCGCGAACCTGCAGATCGACGACCTCACGGCCGGCGTCACCGGCGGCTACAACCGCCTGCGCAAGGAGCGTCCCGGCGAGACGGAGTACCGGGGCGGTCTCCTGTTCACGCGGCGCGAGCTGGGCAATTCCGACCTCGCCTACACGCAGTCCGGAGGCGTCACGACGCCGGACACGACCCTCGTCGGCCAGGACCCGATCACGACCAAGGAGCTGTTCGGCTCCGCGCGGACCGTGTTCCAGGCGGGGGAGACCGAGATGTTCGCCGGCGCGCGGCTCGGCTACCGGATCGTGGACGGCGCGACCCAGGTGGACGCCGCGGGAACGCTCGTCTCGGAGGCGATCGACGACTCCGAGGCGCGGCTCACGCTCGTGCTGGGGATCCGCCAGCCGATCCTGCGCGACAGGCTCCGGATCGTCGTCAGCGGCCGCGGCGACCTGTCGAGCGCGAAGACCGAGACGACGTTCGACACCGGCTCGGACAGCGATCGCGCGAGCCACTCCGACGCCCAGTACGCGATCGGGCTGGAAGGCGTGCTCGCCAACGTCACGCTCGACCTCGCCTGGCTCGCCGGCGAGGAGGCGGCGGTCGTCCCGGTGCCGATCGGCGTCCCCTCGGGCTCGCGCCGCAGCGTCCAGCTCGACCGCCTGGTCTTCTCCGCGGCGGTGTCCTGGTGAGAGGTCTCCTCGCGGCGGCCGTCCTCGCGCTCGCGACCGCGGGCTGCGGCGGAGGGAGCGATTCGTTCCTCGTCCCCCCCGCGGCGGTGACCCTCCAGGACGTCCAGGCGCAGGTCTTCACCCCGCGCTGCGCGGTCACGGGCTGCCACATCGGCCCGAGCGCGCCTTTCAACCTCGACCTCGGGAGCGTCAGCTCCTCCGCGGCGAACCTCGTCGGCGTGCCCAGCGCCGAGATCCCCTCGATCCTCCGCGTGGCCGCTCACGACCCCGCGGGCTCCTACCTCTACATGAAGATCACCGGCGATCCGGGCATCCAGGGGGACCAGATGCCGCGCATCGGCGGCCCCCTCGGCGACGGCGACATCCAGCTCATCGCGAGCTGGATCGACGGCGGCGCGAAGTAGGGGGCCCGGTGCCGACGCTCCTCGACGACCGGGCCTTCAGGCCGAGGCGGGCGCCGGTCGTCCGCTTCCAGCCGCTCCTCGACGACACGCCGGTGATCGCCCCCCGCACGCGGAGGCTGGTCCTGGCGCTGAGCCTGATCGCGCACGTGCTCCTTCTCGTGATGCTCGTCGTGTTCCCGGCCGCCACGCGCACCGTGGCCGTCGCCGATCCCCCCGTCCAGCTCGAGATCGTCTTCGCCGCGCCGATGCCCGAGATCCGCGAGACGCTTCCGCCCCCGCCGCCGCTCCCGAAGCCCGAGCCCAAGCCGGAGCCCCCCCGGCCCCAGGCGCGGCCCCAGCCGAAGGTCGAGCCGCCGCCCCCGGTCGAGGTCCCCGAGGAGCCGCCGCCTCCTCCGATCGCGAAGGTCGAGCCGCCCCCGCCTCCCGCCGCGCCTCCGCCCCCGAAGCCCGCCGTCCGCACCGGTCTCCTGGACGGCGCCGCGGCCGGGCCGGCGGCGAAGACCCGGAGCGGCCCTCCGGTCGTCACGGGGG
>DASRJG010000047.1:0-45002 GCA_035649595.1 Candidatus Polarisedimenticolaceae bacterium | reverse complement strand
AGGCTTCGAGGGGATCGCCTCCGGCGACGGAGGCATTTCGCGGGAGCGCCGGACGGTCGCGAGCACCGGGTTCGGCGACGGCGCCGTCGCGCCTCGCTCCGCGCCCCGCGCGAAGGCGGCGGCGCCGGTCGCGTCCGCCGGGTTCGAGACCCAGGCGGCGGCCCCGGCGTCGCGTCCCAAGGCCGCGGCCGTATCCGCGCCCACCCTCGACACCGACGTCGAGATCCTCTCCAAGCCGAAGCCCGCGTACACGGACGAGGCGCGCCGGCTGCGAATCGAGGGGGACGTCGTGCTCGAGGTCGTCTTTGGCGCCGCCGGGACCGCGACCGTGCTCCGCATCGTCCAGGGGCTCGGGCACGGTCTCGACGAGGCGGCGATCGACGCCGCGAAGAAGATCCGATTCAACCCCGCACGACGCGACGGCCGGCCGGTCGACCATACCGCGAGCCTGCGCGTCGTCTTCCGGCTCGCCTGATCCACGAGGGAGGGACACCGTGAGAGCCACGACGATTCTTCGAGCCGCGCTGATCCTGGCGGGGAGCCTCGCGCTCCGCCCGGCCGCAGCCGCCGGCCCGCGCGCCGACCAGGTGCTCGACGCCGCGATCGCGAACGAGCGCAAGCTCGCCTCCGCGCTCGCGCAGTACCGCCCGATGGTCGAGGCCTACATCCAGACCGTGCGCCCCGATCCCGCGGTCGGAGTCGTCCCGGCGCGCGACAGCTACTTCTTCGGACGCCTGGACATCGACTCGGCGGACGACGCGAAGCCGGTGAAGAACGGGAAGCGTCAGACGCTCAGCCTGCTCGAGGACTTCCACTCGCAGATCTTCAAGCCGGAGGATTTCGCCCGGATGCTGATCCTGGACCGGGGGTCCTTCGACCGGGCGACGTACGATTTCGATTTCCTCCGCGCGGAGTTCCTCGGTGACGTGCGGACGCTGGTCTTCGACGTGACGCCGAAGACCACGAAGCCGCTCAACAAGTACCGTCCCGGCCGGTTCGTCGGCCGGATGTGGGTCGAGGACCGCGGCTTCAACATCGTGCGGTACAACGGGATCTACGCTTCGCAGCTCGCGGCGAACTTCCACTTCGACAGCTGGCGGATGAACCTCAAGGGCGGGCTCTGGCTCCCGGCGTACGTCTACACCGAGGAGGCCGACCGGACCTCGCGGCAGCTCCACCTCACGCACCGCGGCCAGATCCGCGTCTGGGGATACCAGCTCGACCGCCCCGACATGGAGGACGAGTTCACGAAGGTCGTGGTGGACGCGCCGCGCACCCGCGACGAGAGCGAGGTCCCCGGCGCGATCTCGCCGGTGGCGAGCGCGCGGGCGTGGGAGGCCGAGGCGGAGGACAACGTCATCCGGCGCCTCGAGCGGGCGGGGCTGCTCGCCCCGCGCGGGAAGCTCGACGCCGTGCTCGAGACCGTCGTCAACAACCTCGAGGTCACCAACGAGCTGGAGATCGATCCGCCCGTCCGCTGCCGCGTCCTCCTGACCACGCCCCTCGAGTCGTTCACGGTGGGGCGGACGATCGTCCTCTCCCGCGGCCTGATCGACGTGCTGCCGGACGAGGCGAGCCTCGCGATGGTCGTCGCGCACGAGCTGGGTCACGTCCTCAGCGGGCACACGCTCGACACGCGGTACGCGTTCACCGACCGCGTCCTGATCCCCGATCGCGACGCCGTGCAGCAGATGCAGTTCGAGCGCGACCCCGCCGAGGAGGCGGCGGCCGACGACCGCGCCTTCGCGCTGCTCCAGAAGTCCCCCTACAAGGACAAGCTCGCGGGAGCCGGGCTCTTCCTCAAGGAGCTCAACGGCCGCGCGGAGGCGCTGCGCTCGCTCGTGCGGCCGCACTTCGGGTCGCAGCAGCTCTACCGGATGGCCGCGATCGTGAACGCCGCGCCGGCGCTCGACCCGGCATCGCTGAAGCAGGTCGCGGCGCTCCCGCTGGGGAGCCGCGTCCGCGTGGATCCCTGGGACGCGAGCGTCGAGCTCATGCCGTCGGCCCGGGTCGCGCTGGTCTCCGCGCGGGAGAAGATGCCGTTCCAGGTGACGCCGCTCATGCCGTATCTCACGCGGGCCGGCGCCGCGACCACGCAAGGGGTCACGGCGACTCAGGCCGGAGCGCAGGGAGACCGCGGCCTATAATCGGCGGATGCGGACGCTCGTCCTCCTGACGCTCCTCGCCGTGCCCACCGCGGCGGGCGCGCAAGCCGCGGGTCAGGTGCGCGGATCGGTGTTCTACGGCCGGCACCAGCCGGCCGTGGGGGCGGTCGTTCTCGTCCGTCCCGAGGGCGCGGCGACGCCGGTGTTCGCCGCCACGACGGGAGTCTCCGGCAGCTTCGCGTTCGACGGCGTGCCGAACGGGACCTACGTCGCCGAGGTGCGGCGCGACGGGTTCATCCCGGTGCTCAAGAGCGGAATCGTGGTCCGGATGCCGTTCCGGGCGGTCGTCGAGGTGCTCCTGGTCCGTGGCTCGGGCCCCGCGCCGGCGGCGCCGGCGGGCTCCGGCGAGGCCTCGCTCACGGGGCACGTCCGGGGAGCTCAGGGGGCGCCGCTCGTCGAGGGGCGCGTGAAGCTCACCAAGGCGGAGGGGGGCGACGATCCGCGCATCGCGACGACCGACGCGACCGGCGCCTTCGCCTTCCCGGGTCTCTCCGGCGGGCGCTGGCGCCTGGAAGTCCAGGGGGCCGGCCTGCTCCCGCTGCGGACGAGCCTGGATCTGTCCGGGGACGTCACGGTCGAGGCGGCGCTGGGGACGCAGCCGCCCGATTACATGCCGCCGCCGCAGGACCTCATCGTGCCCGAGGAGGCGATTCCGCCCCCGGCGTGAGACCGCCCCTGACCGCGAAGTACCCCCGCCGCGCGCGGACGGTCCAGTCGGGGTTGTTCGCGCGGACCTCGAGCTTGACGAACCGGCCGTCCCACGTACTGTTCGTCGTCGTGTAGGAGAGGTAGTACTGGCGCCGCAGCTCCTCGGCGATCTTCTTGTACACGTCCCCCAGCTCGACGGCCTTGCCGACGAAGAACGCCCGGCCCCCCGTCGTCTCGGCGAGCTCGCGCAGCACGCTCTTCTTCACCTCGCCCAGCCCGATCGCGTACAGGAGCACGCTCTGCCCCTTCGCCTCCTCGAGGATCCGGTCGAACCCCGCCAGGCTCGACGTGTCGTCCCCGTCGGAGAGGAGCACGATCGCCTTCCGTCCCTCGATCCCGCGCAGCTTGCGAAACGCGGCGTGCAGCGCGTCGTAGAGCGCGGTCGCGCCGAGCGCCTCCGTGCTGGTCACCGCTTCCTTGAGGAGAGCCTGGTCGGCGGTGAGCTCCTGGAGCAGGAAGACGTGGTCGTCGAAGTCGATGACGAGAGCGCGGTCCTGCGGCCGGAGCGTCTCCACGAACGACGCCGCCGCCTGATGGACGTCGCCCATCGCGTCGCGCATCGAGCCGGAGCTGTCCTGGACGATCGCCATCGTGATCGGCCGGTCCTCGAGCATGAAGTCCTTGATGGTCTGCCGCGCGCCGTCCTCGAAGACGGTGAAGTCCTCCTTCTTGAGCTCGGACACAAGGCGATCGGAGCGGTCGGTGACCGTGACCCACAGGATGACCCGGTTGACCTGCTCGAACGACTCGACGGTGATCTTCCGCGTGACCACGACGTCGCTGACCGAGAACCCTTCGCGGTGGTAGGCGAGCGCGCGGATCACCCAGGCCTTGCTCTCCTCGCCGAAGTCGTGGACGCACTCGAACGGCGGCTCGCGATCGACGAAGATCACCTTGTCCTGCACGAGGAACTCGACGCGATCGACGTCTCCGGGGGAGGGGGACCGGACGTCGGCCTGGATCTTGGTGCGGCCGACGACGAAGTCGTCCGGCGCGGGGGCCGTGATCTTCACGGAGAACCCGCGGCGCAGCACCGCATCCTGCGCGGCCGCGGGATGCGCGCACGCGGCGAGGACGGCGACGAGCGCGAGGCGTCCGCGCGCCGTCACGGCTTCGTCTCCGTCGCAGGAGCGAGCTGCGCGAGGATCCGGCGCACCTGCTCCGACGAGGTCCCCGTCGCGTGGGCGGCGAGGTACTCGCGATAGGTCCGCGTCGCGCCTTCGACGTCCCCCAGCCGGAGCAGGGCGTTCCCGAGGTAGAGCTTCGCGAGCTCGTGCTCGGGATCGACGGCGAGGGCCCGCAGGAACGCCTCCTTCGCCTTCGCGTCGTCTCCGGCCCGCGCCAGCGCGGCCCCGTCGTTCACCTCCAGATCGGCGCGGCCGCCGCCGCGGGCGAGCTCGGCGTAGATCTGGTGCGCGTCGCGGAAGCGCCCCGCGCGGAACGCGTAGTAGGCGAGACGCTCGCGGTCGCGTCCCCCGGGCCTGGCTTCGGCGAGAAGATCGGCGGCGCGCCCGTAGTCGCCGCGCCCGGCGGCGACCTCCGCGAGCGCGATCCGATCCGCAGCGGTCGCGGCGGCCCCCGCGACGCGGGCCTCGAGCGCGCCGGTGCGCCCCCGCTCCTCGACGATCGCGGCGCGCCGCGCGTCGAGCTTCGCCCGGCTCCCCGCGTCCAGCCGCGGATCGGCGAGCGCGACATCGAGCTCTGCCAGAGCGTCGTCGTAGCTGCCGTGCCGCCGGGCGATCTCGGCGAGGCCGGCTCGCGCGCGCGGCTGGGCGTCGTCGATGGCGATCGCCGCGCGGAACGATTCCTCGGCGCCGGTCGCGAGACCCATCCCGAGGAGAACCTCGCCCAGCGTCGCCCGGTGCTCGGGGTTCTTGGGCTCGAGGTCGATCGCCTTCCGGATCGTCGCGACCGCCTCGTTCGAGAAGCCGAGCCGCCCGTAGGCGACCGCGAGCCGATCGAGCCCCGGCCCGAAGTCCGGCTTCACCGACACCGCCTCCGCCAGCAGCTTCACCGCGTCGTCGAGCTTCCCCCGGCGCAGGTACAGGTCGCCCAGGTGCGTGTAGGCGTCGGCGAACCCGCGGTCGCTCGCGATCGCCCGCTCGTAGAGCGCGATCGCCTGGTTCTCGTCCGCCTGCGCCTCGGCGAGACGCGCCTGGCCGTCGAGGGCGGGCGCGAACTCCGCCCGGAGCTTCAGCGCGCGCGCGTAGTACGGACGGGCCTCGTCGAGATCGCCGAGCGCGAGCAGCGCGTCGCCGAGGGCGACGTTCGCCTGGAGGTGCGACGGGTCGAGGTCGAGCGCGGTGGTGTAGGCCTGGACCGCATCGCTCCAGCGGCGGTCGCCCGCGAGCGCGGCGCCGAGGAAGTAATGCGCGCGAAACGAGTTCAGGCTGATCGACGCGGCCCGCTGGAGCGGCGGGATCGCCGCGCGATAGTCCGCCTTGTTGTAGGCGGCGACCCCCTCGTTGAGGAGCTTGAACGCCTCCTTGCGGACGTCCCCCGCGCGTCCCGCGCTCGCCGGGATCGAGCCGAGGGCGATCGCGGCCACGGCGAGGATTCGGGGGGGGCGAAGCGGCATCGTGGCAGTCTATCCCTGATACGATACGCCGCCATGCCGGGCGCTTCCGCGAGCCTTCTGATCTCTTCCGCCGCGATCGCGGTGATCCACACGGCGCTCGGGCCGGATCACTGGCTCCCGTTCTCCTTGCTGGCGAAGGCCCGCGGCTGGGGGCGTGCAAAGACGATGACGGTCACCTTCTGGGCCGGTCTCGGTCACGTCGCCTCGTCGCTCACGCTCGCGATCCTCGGCCTCTCGCTCGGCCACGGCGCCGCGCGCATCGCCGGGATCGAGGCCGCGCGCGGACGCGTCGGCCCCTACGCGCTCGTCGCCTTCGGCTGCGCCTACGGGCTCTGGGGGGTCCGTCGCGCCATCGTGCGCCGCGAGGGGCTGGTGGCGCACGAGCACGGCGGGACCGTCCACCTGCACCGCGGCGGACACGTGCGCCACACGCACCCATCGGCGCCGACGACCTTCTGGACTCTCTTCGCGATCTTCGTGCTGGGGCCTTGCGAGCCGCTGATCCCCCTCTTCGTCCTGCCCGCGAGCAAGGGGATGTGGGCGCTCGCAGGATGGACGGCGCTCGTGTTCTCGATCGTCACCGTCGCCGCGATGATGGGGCTGGTCGTGCTCGCCTCGGCCGGCGTCGCCCGCCTCCCCTGGGGACCGCTCACCCGCTGGTCGCACGCGCTCGCCGGCGGGGTGATCGCCGCCTGCGGCCTGGGCGTGCTGCTTCTGGGGCTCTAGGCCGGGACCGGCGCGCCGTCGCGCACGATCATGCCGTCCCGGATCTCCACGATCCGTCCCGCGCGCCGCGCGAGCGCCGCGTCGTGCGTGATCACGATGAGCGTGCGCCCCTGCTTCCAGAGCTCCTCGAACAGCGACATGACGTCGCCCCCGGAGGATGTGTCGAGGTTCCCCGTGGGCTCGTCGGCGAGGACGATGTCCGGGTTCATCGACAGCGCGCGCGCGACCGCGACCCGCTGCATCTGACCCCCCGAGAGCTCGGTCGGCCGGTGGTCCATCCGGTCGGCGAGCCCCACCTTCGCGAAGAGGGCGTGCACTCGCTCCTTCCGCTCGCGCTTGGGCACGCCGCCGAACAGCAGCGGCATCTCGACGTTCTCGTAGGCGGTGATCTGCGGCAGGAGGTTGAAGTTCTGGAACACGAACCCGACGCGCTCGTTGCGGATCCTCGCGAGGTCGTTCTTGTCGAGCCCTGCGACCTCCTTGTCCCGAAGGAGGTAGGTCCCCCCCGTCGGCGTGTCGAGGCATCCCACGAGGTTCATCAGCGTGGACTTCCCGGATCCGGAGGGACCGACGATCGCGACGAACTCTCCCGCGCGCACGCACAGATCCACGCCGCGGAGCGCCTCGACGCGGATCTTTCCCGTGTCGTAGATCTTGGTGATCCCGGCCATCCTGATGACGTCGGTCGCGGCGGGGGCGTCGGCGACCGGCGTTCCGTTGCGGGCCAGCGTCAGGCTCATCGGCTCCTCACTCGTAGCGCAGGGTCTGCGCGGGGTCGATCGAAGCGGCGCGGCGCGCCGGGAAGTAGGCCGCGATCAGGCCGATCAGCCCGAGGATCGCCGCGGAGACGAGCCCGACGGCGGGGGAGAGCGTGGGCTTGCCGAGGAACTCGAGCGCCTGGTTCCCCTGGGTCGGGATCAAGCCCATGAGGATGATGAGCACCGTCGCGATGACGACGCCGAAGAGGCCTCCGACGACCGTGTACGCCAGCCCCTCGAGGAGGAGCGGCCCCGTGATCCACGAGCGTCGCGCGCCGAGGGCCATCTTCACGCCGATCTCGCGCGTCCGCTCCTTCACGGTCGCGTACATGATGTTGGCGACACCGACGCCGCCGATCATGAGCGTCAGCCCCCCGATGATCCCGAGGAAGATCTGGATCCCGAGGAGGATGTTCGTCATGACCTTCGCGCCCTTGACCGTGTCCCAGTCCTGGATGACGCGGGTGTCCTCGGGGTCGAACTTGTACTTCCCCGCGAGGACCTTGCGGACCTCCGCGAGCGCCAGCGACATCTGGTTCGGGTCCTTCGGGCGGATGACCAAGTTCGCCAGCGGCCAGTCGCCGAACTGGGCGCGGAAGGTCGTGATCGGGACGACGGCGTGGCCCTCGTCCGGGCCGCCGTACGTCCCCATCTGCATCCGATGCTTCATGACCCCGATGACCGTGTAGGGGACGTTGTTGATGAGAAGGCCGCGGCCGATCGGGTCCTCCGCGGCGAAGAGGTCCTTCGCGAGCTTGTCGCCGAGGAAGACGACGCGCCGGCGCAGCGCGACGTCGTGGTCGTTGAGAAAGCGGCCGCCGGGAGCGGGCTCGTGGTTGCGCAGGCGCCCGTAGTCGGCGTGCACGCCGTTGATCTGGGCGTTGAGCGTCGTCTTGCCGACGACGAAGTTCGCGCTCCAGGTCCGGTTCTCGCCTATGACGCCGTCGAGGATCGGCACGCGCGAGCGGAGGATCTCGACGTCGTCGATGGCGAAGTTGATCTGGCGCCCCGGCGGAAGCCCCTGCCAGGCCTTCGTCGTCTGCCCGGCCCAGAGCACCGCGATCCCCTCGCCCATCCCGCGCCGCGCCGTCGCCATCTGGTTCTTGAGCCCCTCGCCGAAGGCGAGCAGGAGGAGGAGCGACACCGACCCCCACGCGATGGCCGCGATCGTCAGCACCGCGCGCTTCTTCTGGAGGCGCGAGGCGCGCAGGAACAGGCTGACGATCACCGGAAGGCTTCGCATGGATCCTTCAGAGCTTCATGGCCACGACGGGGTCGAGGTTCGCGGCCTCGCGCGCCGGGAACCAACCCGCGAGGAGCCCGATCGTCCCGAGCAGGCCCGCGGTCACGCTCGCGACGAGCGGGGACAGGGTCGGGTTCCCGACGAACTCGGTGAGCTTGAAGACGGGGAAGAGCGCGCAGAGCCCCGCCGTGATCGCGATCCCGAAAGCCCCCCCGACCGCGGTGAGCAGGAGCGTCTCGAGCATGAACTGCAGGAGGATCGAGCCGGGGCGCGCGCCGAGCGCCATCTTGATCCCGATCTCACGCGTCCTCTCCTCGACGACGACGTTCATGATGTTCGACACGCCGATCCCGCCGACGACGAGCGTCAGCGATCCGATGATGCCGAGGAAGAGGCGGAATCCGAGCATGAACGCGTCGATGAACTTGAACTGGTCGGTCGTGTCCCAGATCGCCAGCGCTTCCTTGTCCTTCGGGTCGAAGCGGTGACGGCCCGCGGTGATCTCCAGGACCTGCGCCTTGAGGCGCTCGGTGTCCTTGCTCGCGTTCGCCTTGAAGATGAATTCGTCGACGTACTTCTGGCCGGTGAGGGACCGGAACGTCGAGGAGGGGATGAAGGCGTTCCCCTTGTCGCGTCCGCTGTAGCTGCTGTCCTGCTCCTTCGCGACCATGACCCCGATGACGAGGAAGGGGGAGCCGTTCATGCGGATCGTCTTCCCGACCGGGTCCGTTCCGCCGAAGATCGTGCCGGCGACCTCGTCCCCGAGGAAGACGACGCGCCGGCGCGTGTCCATGTCGAGGGGGTTGATCCATCGGCCGCCGGGCTGGCTGCGCATCGAGCGGAGGTCCGCCCACTGCGGGGTGATCCCGTGGACGTCCACCGCCACCATCTTCTTCTCGTACTCGACCTTGAACTGCTGCTCGTACTCGCCGCTGATCGCGTCCAGGCCGTCGGCCTTCGCCTCGATGAGGGCCATGTCGTCCTCGTCGAGCCGGATCCGGCGCCCCTTCCCGAGCCCCTCGAACACCATCGAGGTGCGCGAGGGCCAGGCGATGCAGATGTTCTCGCCGAGGCCGGCCGAGTTCTTGTAGATCTGCTTGTGCATCCCCTGGCCGAAGGCCAGCAGGAGGCTCACGGCGGTCGTCCCCCACACGATGCCGAAGACCGTCATGAAGGTGCGGAGCTTCTGCGACCTCAGGTCGCGGAGGAGCTGTTTGAGCTGGAGCAGGAAGGCCATCAGAACGCCGACGAGTCCTTCGGAGGCGGCTGGATGACCATGTCCCCCTTCTTGAGTCCCGCGACGACCTCGCAGTTGAGCCCGTCGGAGAGCCCCGTCGTGATCTCGACCTTCTTCGGGGGCGCCTTCGGCGTGTCACCCGGAAGCTGGACGAACGCCTTCTTCCCGCCGTCCTCGAAGGTGATGACCCGCTCGGGGACGAGGAGGATGTCCTTCTTCTCCTTGATCACGAGATCCGCGTTCGCCGAGTACCCGGCGCGCAGCACCGTCTTGTGGCCGGGGTCCAGCTCGATCTCCACCTCGAACAGCTTCGCGTTGTCCTTCTCGGTCGCTTGCGGAGCGATCCGGGTGAGCTTGCCGGTGATCTTCGCGTCGGGGAGCGCGCCGATGCGCAGACGCGCTGGCAGGCCGACCGCGAGCTTGCCCACGTCGATCTCGTCCACCGTTCCCTTGAAGATCAGGTCGCCCATCTCGGCGATGGTCGCGAGGTCGGTACCGGCCTGATAGGTCGTGAGCGGGACGACCGGGTCGCCCGGATTCGCGAGTCGCTCGAGCAGGGTCCCTGCGGCGGGCGCGCGGACGACCGATTCCATCCCCGCGCCGCCGCCGAGGATGCGGCCCTTGTTGAGCAGCTCGAGGTTGTCCTTGGCCTGGGCGAGGGAGATCCGGGCCTGGTCGAGCACCTGGCGCTTGATGTCGTGGTCCCCCTTGGAGAGGATCCCCGAGAGCGACAGCTCGTCGGCGCGCTCCGCATCGCGCTGCGCCTGGTCGAACGCGCTCTGCGCCAGCTCGACCTTGCGCTCGGCCTCGACGCGCTCGGCCGGCGTCGGGTCGGGGACGATGTCGAACAACGGGTCGCCGGCCGTCACGCGATCGCCGACCTCGGCGTGGCACCTCTTGACGATCCCGGAGATCTTCGATTTGACGTGGAACTTGAGTCGAGGCTCGATCTTCCCGACCGCGACGGCCTTGTCGGTGATCGAGCCGGTGACGACCTCGATCTTCTTGAGGCCGTCGTCCGCCCCGTCCCGTCCCTGGAGCCACGCGTACGCGCCGACGACCGCGACGCTGAGGACGACGAGCCCGATGAGGATCTTGACCACCTTGCCCATGACGACTCCCTCTCCTGTGTTTCGGCGACGGGGAACTGATCGTAATACGCCCGGACCCGGCCCCAGGTTCCTCGGCGCGGTTTGACGGGTGCGCCCTTCGTTCGGGATACTCATGGGACGCACCCGGGCGCGTATGGAGAACGGCGGATGCCGGTGACAGGTTACCAGGGGACGGCGAGGCTCGCGCCGGCCGCAGCCGCGGTGTGGCTCGCCGTCGCTTCCGGCTGCTCGACCGGCCGGGCCAACGATCCCGATTCGACCGCCTCACCCGCCCGCCCGCAGGAGCTCCGGGTCCACCGCGGGCAGTTCGCCGACCGGTTCGTCCTCACCGGGCAGCTCGCCGCCGTCAACGCCGAAAACCTCGCGGTTCCGCGGATCCCGTCCTGGCAGACCACAGTTCGCTGGCTCGAGGAGGAAGGGACTCTCGTCCGCGCCGGGCAGAAGGTCGTCGAGCTCGATACGTCGTCGTTCGCGCAGGACTACGGCGAGAAGCTCCTGAACAGGGACCAGGCGGGGAGCGATCTGGAGCAGGCGGAGGCGGACGGGGCGATCCAGAAGGCCGACAAGGAGTTCCAGCTCGCCCAGAAGGAGATCGCGGTCGAGAAGGCCGCCCTGAACGCCACGATTCCCGCGGAGTTCCTCCGGGGGAAGGATTATCAGGAGAACCAGATGGCGCTCCGCCGCGCCGAGACGGAGCGCGACAAGGCGAAGGAGGATCTCGCCGCCCTCCTGCTCTCGTCGGCGGAATCGCTCCGACAGAAGCGGATCGCCCTCGAGAAGGCGCTCCGCGAGGTCGCGGCCGCCCGCGAGGCGATGGAGGGGATGGTCCTGACCGCGCCGAAGGACGGGATCCTGGTCGTCATGAACGATCCGCGTCAGGGGCGAAAGCTCCAGGTCGGGGACTCGGTCTGGGTCGGCCTCCCGGTGGCGAGCATCCCCGACCTCTCCGTGATGCGCGTCGAGGGGAAGCTCTCCGACGTGGATGACGGGCGGATTGCCCCCGGCCTCCCGGCCCGCTGCGTGATGGACGCCTATCCCGACCGTGTCTACACGGGCCGGATCGAGGACGTCACGCCCGTGGCCCAGGAGGAGGCGGGACGATCGCTCCGGCGGGCCTACAACGTGAGGATCGCGCTCGACGCCTCGGACCCCGAGCGGATGCGCCCGGGGATGTCGGTCAAGGTCGAGGTCCTCCCGCCCCCACGGGAGAAGGTGCTGCTCGCCCCGCGCGAGGGGCTCGATCTCGAGGGACCGTCGCCGCGCGCCCGGCGTGCCGGAGGCGATCCGGTCGACGTGAAGCTGGGGCCGTGCAACCTCGACGAGTGCGTGGTCGAAGGGGGCGTCGAGGAGGGCGTGATCCTCAGGAGCCGTGGATGAGGAAGCGCATCCTGTGGGGCGCGGGGGCGGCGGTCGTCCTGATCGCCGGATGGCTCGCGTTCGGCCGTTCGGATGGGCCGCGCGCGGTCTGGGCGACGGCGGAGCGCGGGGACCTCCCGCTGACCGTCGAGGTGACCGGGACGCTCCAGGCGGTCACCAGCGAGGCGGTCGGTCCGCCGCAGGTCCCGGACGTATGGGACTTCAAGATCGCGATGATGGCCCCCGAAGGGAAGGACGTCGCCGCGGGGGAGCCCGTTCTCGGATTCGACGCGAGCGAGCTGCAGCGGAAGCTGATGGAGAAGTCGGCAGAGAGCGAGTCCGCCGGCAAGCGGATCGAGAAGAAGGAGAAGGACTCCCAGATCGCGCGGGAGACCGACGAGCTGAAGCTGGCCGAGGCCCGTTCGCGTCAGCGCAAGACCGCGCTCGAGCTCGACGTCCCCGAGGACCTGGTCAAGAGCCGGCAGCTCCAGGAGTCGCGGCTCAACTTGCAGGACGCCGAGCGGGAGATCACCTACCTGGAGGCGAAGCTCACGGCCGCCCGCGCGGCCGACGCGGTCGCCCTCGCCGCGCTGCGGAACCAGAAGGCCGCCGCCGATCGTCGCGTGCGCGAGATCAAGGAGGCGATCGACGCGATGACCGTCCGCGCGAATCGCGCCGGGACGGTCGTCTACGCCACCGGCTGGCGCGACGAAAAGAAGAAGGTCGGGGACTCCGCCTGGCGCGGAGAGCGGGTCCTGGAGATCCCGGACCTGACGGCCATGCGCGCCCAAGGAGAGGTGGACGAGTCGGACGCGGGCCGGATCCGCGTCGGGCAGAAGGTCCGGCTCCGGCTGGAGGCCCATCCGGACCTCTGGTTCCCAGGGAAGGTCGGGTCGATCTGGAGCACGGTGCAGCAGCAGTCCTGGCGCAATCCGCTCAAGGTCATGAAGCTCGTCGTGAACCTCGAAGCGACCGATCCTCGCAAGATGCGCCCGGGCATGCGCTTCCGCGGCGTGATCGAGACCGATCGGGTGCCCCACGCGCTTCTCGTCCCCGCGGACGCCGTCTTCCCGACCGAGGCGGGGCCCGTCGCGTTCCGCAAGACGGCCTTCGGCTACGAGCGCGCGGCGCTCACGCTCGGCGCGAGGAACGAGACCTCGGTCGAGATCAAGCAGGGGCTCGAGGAGGGGGACCGGGTCGCGCGGCGCGATCTCGACGCCGCCGAGCGGGGGGGACGTTGAGCCGGAACCGGGCGGTCGCCGCGGCCGTGGCCCCGATCGCGATCGCGCTGCTCGGCGGGGTGTGGCTCCGCTCGGTCGGCGTGCGGGGGGACGTTCCGTCGCTGATCGTGCGGCGCGCCCCGTTCGCGCGCGAGGTGATCGCGGAGGGGAACCTCGACGCCGCGGAGGCCACGCCCGTCACGGCGCCGCTCGAGGCGGAGGAGGCGCTCAAGGTGGCCTGGCTGGTGTCGGACGGGACGCGCGTCAAGCGCGGCGACGTCGTGGTGCGATTCGACCCCGCGGACATCGAGCGGGCCCTCGAGGACGGCCGCTCGGACCGGACGTCCACGGAGAGCCGCATCACCGGGCTTCGGGCCGACAGCGGCGGCGTCATCCGCAACCTCGAGCGGGATGCGGCCCTCGCGCGCGAGGAGCTGGCCGCCGCCGACCGGTACAAGATCGAGGACCCCGACGTGTTCTCCCGCCAGGAGATCATCCGGAGCGACATCGACCGGACGCTGGCGACGCAGCGGATCGCGAGCTCCGACAAGGTGCGCACCATCCGCCAGGGCGCGGTCAAGGTCGATCTCGACCTTCTCGACATCGAGCGCCGGAAGGCCGGGATGACGATCGATCGCGCGACCAAGGGTCTCGAGGCGCTCGAGATCCGCGCTCCGCACGACGGGATCCTCATCTACAAGCGCGACTGGCGCGGGGACATCACCAAGGTCGGCGATACGGTGTGGCCCGGCGAGCCGCTGGCCGAGATCCCGGACCTCTCGACGATGGAGGCGAAGGTCTTCGTGCTCGAGGCGGACGCCGGGGGGCTCGCGCCCGGGCTCGCGGCGACCGTCGTCGTCGAGGCCCACCCCGGAAAGAGCTACCCCGCGAAGATCAAGAAGGTGGACACGCTCGCCAAGCGGCGGACGGGATGGATCCCCGTCCAGTACTTCGGGACCACGCTCGAGCTCGCGACGGATCCCTTGGTCATGAAGCCCGGGCAGCGCGTGCGCGCGACGCTCAAGCTCGACGCGAAGGAGGACGCGCTGAGCATTCCCCGGAACGCCGTCTTCGAGAAAGACGGCAAGAAGATCGTCTACCGGCGCTCCGGGTCCGAGTTCACGCCCGTCGAGGTCGCGCTCGGCCCGGCCGCGGTCGGACGGGTGATCGTCGAGACGGGGCTCTCGCCGGGGGATGAGATCGCGCTTCGGGACCCCACCGGGGCCGTGGATCCCGACGCGCCGGCGGCGAACGGGAGCTCCCCGACCGCGCTGGGGGGCGGCTCGTGACCCTTCCCGAGTCGTTCGGGAGCGCGCTCGGGAACCTCGCCGCGCACAAGCTTCGCTCCGCGCTGACCATGCTCGGGATGATCTTCGGCGTCGGCGCCGTGATCGCGATGCTGTCGATCGGCGCCGGCGCGGAGCGGCAGGCGCTGGAGATGATCGAGCGCCTCGGGCTCCGGAACGTCATCCTTCGCGCGAAGGAGATGAAAGACGACGAGCTCGAGGAGGTCCGCAAGAAGTCGCAGGGGTTGTCCTGGCGCGACGCCCAGGCCATCCGCGACGCGATCCCGGGAGTGGAGCTGGTCGCGGGCAGGCTCGCCATCGAGCCGTACAAGGTGATCGCCACGGCGGCGAAGACCAAGGCGAAGGTCTATGGAGTGTCCTGGCGGCAGGCGGAGATCTCCCGCATGACGCTCGCCGAGGGGCGGTTCTTCGACGCGCTGGACGAGCGGTCGCACGCGCAGGTGTGCGTCATCGGCCCGGCGGTCCGCCGCGACCTCTTCGGGTACGGCCCGGCGGTCGGACGCGACCTGAAGGTCAACGACGTGTGGCTGACGGTCGTGGGCGTGCTCCAGGACGCCGGCGGAGGCGCCGCCTTCGAGGGCGTCTCGCTCGGCTCGACCGCCGACGAGGTCTACGTCCCGGTGACGACGGCGAGCCGCAAGTTCGACAGGCCGCCGCTCAAAGCGCCCCTCGACGAGCTGATCGTCCGGCTCGACCCGAGCGCCGATCCGCGCGCGGCCTCCGGGATCGTGCGGGAGCTGGTCGAGCGGATCCACGGGGGCGCGGGCGACTTCGATCTGGTGGTGCCGGAGGCGCTGCTCGATCAGAACCGCAAGACCCAGCGGCTGTTCAGCATCGTGATGGGGTGCATCGCCAGCATCTCGCTCCTGGTCGGCGGGATCGGGATCATGAACATCATGCTGGCGACCGTGCTCGAGCGCACCCGAGAGATCGGCGTGCGCCGCGCGGTCGGGGCGCGACGCCTGGACATCCGCAACCAGTTCATCATCGAGTCGTTCTCGATCTCGGCGTTCGGAGGCGTGCTGGGGATCGCCGTCGGGCTCGTCATCGCGAAGGCGGTCGCGGCCTACGCGGGATGGCCGACCGTCGTGACGATCACGTCGATCGCCCTCTCGACGGGCGTCTCGGTCGCCGTGGGGCTCACCTCCGGGATCTACCCCGCGGTGCGCGCGGCCGGGCTCGACCCGATCGACGCCCTACGCTACGAGTGAGGCCGGGCCGCGTCGAAGACGGCGCGCAGCACGCGGAACGGGTAGGTCTTGCCGTCGCGGGGCGCGACGCGCAGACGCCAGGCGGAGGGGGGCTCGAAGCGGAACGATAGCGTCCGGTGCCGGCTGCGGACCAGCCGCAAGCCGGAGGTCCCGCGCGCGTCGTCCCCGTCGAGCCGGACGACGATCTCCTGGAGCCCGTCGGCCGGGACCTCGGGGCCGGCGAGGTGGCGGCAATGCTTCCACCACATCATCTCGTCGAGATTGTCGAACTCGTAGAGGGGGGGCGACGCGAACACAGCCTCGAGGCGCGGCGAGCGTCCCGGCATGTCGATCAGATCGAGCGGGCGGATCGCCGCGTGCGGGCCGAGCCGCTGCTCGAGCGTCGCCCGGGGAAAGAGCGCGGCGCGCTCCCCCGCGGGGGACGGCTCGCGCAGCACCACCCGGCGCACGAACGCGTCGGCCGGGAGGATGACGTACCCCGAGTCGCGCTCCCCCGCGAAGGCGCATCTCTCGGGCTCCTCGAGGTAGCGCCGCGCGGTGCCGGCGAGGAGCGTCGCGTCGAAGAGCGACGCGGCCGCCGCGAGGGTCGGCCCGGACGAGGCGCGCTGCAGCTCCTCGCGAGCGGGCCTCAGGTCGAACGCTTCCGACGCGCCGGCGATCCGGAGCGCGGCGTCGAGCGCCCCGAAGCGATCGGCCCAGGACGCTCGAGGCTTCGACCCCCGGTAGTCGGGGATGGGAAGCGCGCGGAGGATCGCCTCCCGGTCGGGGATCTCGCGCGCCTGCGCGGCGGCCGACGCCTCCCACACGATCGCCTTCAGGACCGGCTCGGGGTGGACCTCCGCGAGCCCCGATCGCCTCCGGTCGCGGTCGGGGAAGGGGAGGCACGGATGCCCCGAGGTCGCGAGCGCCGCGAGCAGCTCCGGCCCGGCGATCCGCGCGGCCGCGCCCCCTTTCCTCGGCGCGATCCGCACGCCGAGGCGGCGGTGCAGCCAGCCGTCCACCCGTCGCGGCTTGCCGCCACCGTCCCCGGCCACCGGGACGTCGACCGCGAGCAGGAACGGTTCCCCCGAGGCCAGACGCCCGGTCTCGCGGGCGAGCGCGGCCGGGTCCTCGATCCGCGCGAACACGGCGACGGAGCCCGCTGCGTCGAGCGCGACCACGGTGCCGCCGCCTCCCGATCCGTCGATCTCCCGAAGATCGGCCCCGAGAATCCGCATGTGGCCGGATTATGGCGCAGATCGCGTCTCGCGGAGATCGATCCCCATCGTCGCGAGCGACGCGAGCACGGGCTCGTAGATCTCCGGATGGGCCGGGATCCGCACCCCGGTGAGGTCGAGCTCGCCGTCGAGGATCGTCCGCGCGGCGATCGCGGCCGGGAGGGCCACGGTGCGCGCCATCGCGGTGTCCCCCGAGGGCTCGCCCATCGCCACCAGCGTGGACACGCTCGACTGCTCGCGGCCCTGGGGGTCCACGACGCCCAGCTCGTGACGGAGGACGATCATGTCGCGCTCCCCCTCGGCGTACGTGAGGGCCTCCTGGAGGCGCGCGCAGAGGAGGTCGATCGGCGCGGCGCGGGTCGCGCCGATCGGGCGATCGGAGAAGAGTCCCGCCCACGCCAGCCGGTCCATCACCGCGCCGCCGCCGGGCACTCCCGCGCGTGCCGCGACGCGCGCGCGAACGACCCCCGTCCCCTCGACCGCGAACGACTCCATCAGACCGGCGTACGTCGTCCCGGGGCGCCACGCGCGCTCCCGGTCGTCCAGCAGACCCAGTCGCGCGAGCGCGAGGAGCGTCTCCGACCAGCCCGGGTAGCGCAGCGTTCCGCGGAACATCGTCAGGACCCCTTCGATCCCGTACAAGGCCGCGTAGGGGATGGCATCCCGGTTGGGGTGGACCTCGAACCGGCCGAGGCCGCCGATCTCGCACGGCTCCGCTCGCGTGAACAGCTCGTCCCCCGAGACCTCCACGATCCGCCCGTCGGTGAGCCAGCGGGCGGGACGGCGCGACGCCGTGAGCACGCCGCGTGGCGACCACGAGAACTTGTACCCCCACGGGTTGGTGTTGGCCTCCGGCGCGGGAAGGCCGCCGCAGACGCTGCGGAACGACACGATCCGGAACCCCTCGCTCCGGAGCCGCGCGATGGCGCTCATCGCCGACATGTGGTCGATCCCGGGGTCGAGACCGGTCTCGTTGAGGAGGAGCACGCCTGCGTCCTTGGCGGCCGCGTCGAGCGCGCGCATCTCGTCGGACACGTAGGAGGTCGTGATCAGGTCGACGCCGTGGGCGATCGCCGCGCGCGCGACCGCGGGGTGGAGCGGAGCCGGAAGCAGGCTGACGACGAGGTCGCACTCGGCGACGCGCGCGTCGAGCGCGCCCCGATCCTCGGCGGAGAGCGGGATCGGCCGGACGCGGCGACCCGTCGCGGCGACCGCCTCGGCCCGCGCGATGTCGGCGTCGGCGAGGGTGAGCGCGACGTCGTCGAAGCCGGAGAGATGACGGACCAGCGGCCGGCTCACCAGCCCCGCACCCAGCACGAGCACCCGCTTCATGCGCGACGCCCCGCCGCGAGGTGCCGCTCGAGAGAGGCGAAGGGCGGCGTGAGACGGCCGCGATGCACGATGACCGCCCGATGGATCTCGGCCGGGAGCGGGAGCGCCTCGTAATCCCGCGTCCAGTCGCACCGCGCGAGGGCGGGCATGAAGCGGAGGAGAGCGTCGCCGAAGTGCTGCGAGGCGTCCACGGGAAGCTCGCAAGGAAGGTTGTCCACCGCCAGGATCACGGGCCCGTCCCCTTCCAGGCCCGGAATCGCCGTCGTCGAGCGCGGATCGAAGACGAAGACGGGGTCTCCGGGCGTGGTCAGCCGGATCGTCGCCTCGATCGAGCCGTGGAGATCGCAGGCGATGTCGCCGATCACCCGGAGCCGCGGTGCCGAGGGGCCGCTCCAGAGCCCCCGCAGGTCGTCGATCGAGACCACGCGCGGCTGCCCCGGTTCCCAGTAGACCCCGTTGACGAGAACGGTGACCGACTCCAGGTGCGACGCCATCGCGCTCCCGTAGAGCTCCGGCCGGCGCACGAGCTCCGCCGCATCGAAGCCGCCGTCGGCGATCCGCGCGGCCCGGTCGGCGCGGCCGAACGTCACCTTGTAGAGGAGATTCCGGGGGAGGTCGTCGTCCTCGATCGACGACGCGAGGTCCTCGGGCAGGATGTCCTCGTGGGGGAGCTGGTCGAAGATCTCCTGCGCGCCGCGGGAGACGTTCCCCGATCCCGTGAAACCCACCACCAGCGGGTGGAGAGGCGCCGGCACCCCGTCCCTCCGGAGCGCCGTCGCGACCGCCGCCAGGTGAGCGTGCGCGTCCTCCAGGTCGGCGTACGCGTGCGCCGGGCGGAGGTGCGTGAACGGCGAGACGATCCCTTCGCACTCGAGCCGGCGGCCGAGCGCCCAGAGCGTGTCGAGCATCCCGGCGAACCCGGCGTGCCGGCCGAAGAACACCAGGCGGCCGCCCCGATCGTCCACGATCTTCTCGTAATCGACGAGCGTCGCCCCGATCTCGATCAGGCGCCGGAGCATCGGCATGTTGGCCGGCTGCCCCTTCGCGACGTGAGCGAAGAAGAGGTGCGCGGTCTCCGGCCGGAGCGCCGCGACCGGGATCTCCTTCACGCCGACGAGGAGGGAGCAGGCGGAGAGGTCCTCCGAGACCCGCGCGCCCGCGCGCCGATACGCATCGTCCGGGAACGCGCGAATCGGGGAGGGCGCGATCGCGACGTCGATCCCGTGGCGGATCAGCTCCGCGACGTGGTCGGGGGCGAGCGGGACGCGCCGCTCCCAGCGGTTCTTGTCCTCCCGGCGGATCCCGATCACCGCCGCATGCTATCAGCCGAGCTCTTTGAGGATCGCCTCGGTCATCCGCCGGGTGGGGGAGGCTCCGCGGGCGAGCACGTCCTCGCGCGACGGCAGCCCGAGCATGTCGTAGGTGCGGACCTTTCCCGCCGCGACGACCGCGCCCACGGCCCGGCGAACGCGCGAGGCCGCGGCGCGCGCCCCCGCCCGCTCCGCGAGCAGCGCGCCGGTGAGGATCGCGGCGATCGGGTTGACGATCGAGGGGGACCGCTCGGCGTGGCGGGGGGCCGACCCGTGCGCCGGCTCGAAGATCGCGGCGTCCGCTCCGAGGTTCGCCGAGCATGCGAACCCAGCGCCCCCGGTCAGCCCGGCGACCGTGTCCGAGAGCAGATCCCCGAAGAGGTTCGAGGCGACGATGACGCGATGCTCCTCCGGACGTCGGACCAGGTCGAGGAGCAGCGCGTCGATATTCACCGAGCGGAGCGCGATCCCGGGCCAACGGGAGGCGGCCTCGCGAGCGGCGTCCTCGAACAACCCCGAGGTCTCGCGGAGGACGTTCGGCTTCTCGGCGAGCGTGACCGTGCCGATGCCCCGCTCGGAGGCGTAGCGCAGCGCCGCATCGGCGATCCGGAAGCAGGCCCCCCTCGTGACGATGCGAGCGGCCACCGCGAGGTCGCGCCCGGCGATCTCCCGGAAGGGGGCGAAACTCGGGTGAGAGGCGAGCGCCCTCCGCACCTCGGCGGGCGGATCGGTCCACTCGACCCCCGCGTACAGCCCCTCCGTGTTCTGGCGGAAGACCGCGATGTCGATCGGCGGCTCGTCGATCGTGGCGTCGGGGCCGCGCCGCACGAAGTTCGCCGGGTTGCCGGGAACGCCGGCGCAGGGGCGGAGGCAGATCTCCAGGCCGAAGCGCTGCCGCAGCGTGAGGAGCGGGCTGCGGTAGGCGAGGCCGCGCCCCTGGAGCGCGGCGGGCAGCTCCGCCTCCGCGGCCCCCGGGGGCTTGGACGTGACCGCTCCGAGGAACCCCAGCCGGTGCCGGTCGAGCATCTCGATCGTGCGGGGCGGGAGCGGGTCCCCGTCGCGCGCCCAGCAGGACCAGCCGATCTCCGCCTCGACGAAATCCGCCTCGAAGCCCGACGCGGCGAGGACCTCGAGCGCCTCGGGCACGACGATCCGCCCGATGCCGTCTCCGGGCATGACGACGACGGTGGGGCGAGGCATGGAAGGGATCAGCGGGCGAAGGCGACCAGGGCGACCATCACGCCGGACAGCCAGACGATCGAGTAGAGCATCGTGCGGCGTGCCCACGCCCCCTCGACCGGCCCGGTGAAGCCGCGCTGCGCGTAGACCACGAACCCCGCGCCGAGCGCCGCCGCGGCGATCGTGTACGGCAGCCCCGCGATCGCCAGCGGCTGGGCGAGCAGGCTCACCCCGACCAGCGCGGCCGTGTAGACTGCGAGCCGGAAGGCGGACAGGCGGGCGCCCCGCTCGACCGAGAACACCTTGATCCCCCCGCGCCGGTAGTCCTCCTCCAGGTAGATCGCGATCGCGAGGAAGTGGGGGATCTGCCAGAAGAAGAGGATCGCCGCGAGGAACAGCCCCGGGAGCCCGAGCGACCCGGTCGCCGCGGTCCAACCCATCAGCGGCGGGATCGCGCCGGGGACCGCGCCGACCTCGAGCGCCCACGGCGACACCCTCTTCAGCGGCGTGTAGGCGAGCACGTAGGTCGCGTGGGCGATCGCTCCGAGCAGCGCGGTGAGGGGGTTGATCGCCAGCGCGAGGATCGGGATCGCGAAGGCCCCCGCGACGACCCCGAGCGCGAGCGCGGTCCACGAGTCGACGCGCCCGGCGGGGACCGGGCGGTTGCGCGTGCGGACCATCAGCGCGTCGGAGTCGCGCTCGTACCAGCAGTTGAGGGCGTTCGCGGACCCGACGAGGAGCGCGGTGCCGAAGAGCAGGAGCCCGGATCGTGCGAGGCCGATCGATCCCGGCGCGAGCCATAGCCCGATGGCCGTCGTGAAGACGACCATCGCGGTGATCCTCGGCTTCGCGAGGTCCGCCAGGTCCCGGAGGACGGAAGGAGACAGAGCCTGCGCCGGGAAGATCTCCGCGACGGCGTCCGAGACGCGGACGCGAGGACCGGATCCTGTCTCGGGCGTGCCCACGGCGGGGGAGTCTATCAGGTGGTCTCGGCGAGCCGCCGCTCGATCGCCGCGGCGACCGCCCGGGGCGTCCGGCGGGTCGTGTCGACCGCGAGGTGCGCCTGCGCGTACCGATCCTCGCGAGCCGCCAGCATGCGGCGGAGCTCGGCCATCGCGTCGGGATGATCGGCCATCGGGCGCCGGTCGCCCTGCGCGATCACGCGCCTCCAGTGATCCTCGGGGCGCGCGCGCAGCCAGACGACCGTCGTGCGCTCCAGCAGCATCTTCCAGGTGGACGGCTCGTTGACCACGCCCCCCGCGGCCGCGACGACCGCCGCACCCGCCCCCGCGAGGATCGTCTGGAGCGTCTCCCGCTCGAGCCTGCGGTAGTGGCGCTCGCCGTGAAGCTCGAAGATCTGGTCCAGCGGTAGCCCGGCGGCCTCCTGGATCAGCGCGTCCATCTCGACGAACGGGAGGCGGAGCGATCCGGCGAGGAGCGGTCCGACGGTGCTCTTGCCGGCCCCGCGCATGCCGACCAGCGCGATGACCGCGCCGCGGGGTCGGGGCGCCCGGAGGAGCGCTTCGGGCGTCGTCCCCAGCGCCTCCGCCAGGTCGGCGAGCCGGGAGAGGGAGACGTTCCCGTCCCCTCCCTCGATTCTGGCGAGGTACCGGACCGAGAGGCAGGATCGCTCCGCGAGCTGCGCGCGGCTCCACCCGCGCTCCTCGCGAAGCCGCCGCACGCGCCCCGCCAGGAGCGGGAGGAGGGCCGCCGCCATCGCGCCTCGCGTGACCATGGCATGCACTATAGTGCACGAAACTCTACAAGCCGAGCGGCCCGGCGTGCAGTATAGTTCGTGCGCACCGGGACGGAGGAACTCCCTTGGACACCACGACGTCGGTCGAGCCGATCACCTTCGGGCGGACCCCCGAGAGCTATCTCCATTGGAAACTGAGCATCGACGGGCCGGTCGCCACGCTCGTGATGGCGGTGCAGGAGGATCGCCCGCTGCGGCCGGGGTACCGCCTGAAGCTCAACTCGTACGACCTCGGGGTCGACCTCGAGCTTCACGACGCGGTGCAGCGCCTGCGCTTCGAGCATCCGGAGGTGCGCTGCGTCGTCATCACCGGAGCGCTCGACCGGGTGTTCTGCGCCGGCGCGAACATCAACATGCTGGCCAGCTCGACCCACGCCTTCAAGGTCAACTTCTGCAAGTTCACCAACGAGACGCGCCTGGCGATCGAGGACGCCTCCGCGCTCTCCGGTCAGCGCTACCTCGCCGCGCTCAACGGAGTCTGCGCCGGCGGCGGCTACGAGCTGGCGCTCGCCTGCGACGAGATCCTGCTCGTGGACGACGGCAATTCCGCCGTCAGCCTTCCCGAGGTGCCGCTCCTGGGGGTGCTTCCCGGGACCGGCGGCCTGACGCGGATCGTCGACAAGCGGAAGGTGCGGCGCGACCTGGCCGACGTCTTCTGCACGATCGCCGAAGGGGTCAAGGGAAAGCGGGCGGTGACCTGGAACCTGGTGGACGAGGTCGCCACGAAGAGCCGGTTCTCCGAGGCGATCGCGCGGCGCGCGAGCCGGCTCGTCGCGTCGTCCCCGCCCCGCGAGACCAAGGGCGTCGCGCTTCCTCCGTTGTCGCGGACGCGGGAGGGGGACACGCTCCGGTGGACGCACGTCACCCTCGCGATCGACCGCGGGAAGCGGACCGCGACGCTGACCGTGAGGGGCCCCGCGAAGGGGCTTCCGGAGAGCCCGTCCGGGATCCGCGCGCAAGGGGCCGCGTGGTGGCCGCTCGCGGCGTTCCGCGAGCTCGACGAGGCGCTGCTGGAGCTGCGGCACAACGAAGAGGAGATCGGGCTCGTCCTCCTGAAGACGGAGGGGGACGTCGAGGCGGCGCTTACGGTCGATCGCGTCCTCGCGAGCCGCGCCGACGACTGGTTCGTCGCCGAGGTGCGCGCGATGATCGCCCGGACCCTGAGGCGGCTCGACCTGACCGCGCGCTCGCTGTACGCGTTGATCGAGCCGGGCTCGTGCTTCGCCGGCACGCTGTTCGAGCTGGCCCTCGCCGCCGACCGCTCCTACATGCTCTACGACAAGGACCGCCCGGTGTCGGTCGCGATCTCGCCGATGAACGCCGGGGCGTATCCGATGACGCACGGCCCGGCGCGTCTGGCCGTCCGCTTCTTCGGCGACCCGGAGACCGCGGCGCGCCTCGCGGCCGAGCCGCGCGTCTACGACCCCACCGATGCCGAGGAGGCGGGGCTGGTGACCGTCGTCGCCGACGAGATCGACTACGAGGACGAGGTTCGCGTCGCGGTCGAGGAGCGCGCGAGCCTTTCGCCGGATGCCCTCACCGGGATGGAGGCGTCGCTGCGCTTCCCGGGCCCCGAGACCGGCGACAGCAAGATCTTCGCGCGGCTGTCGGCCTGGCAGAACTGGATCTTCCAGCGCCCGAACGCCGTCGGCGAGCGGGGCGCGCTGACCCTGTACGGGAAGCCCGAGCGTCCCCTGTTCGACTTCAGGAGAACCTGATGCAGCTCCACGAGAAGATCCCCAACAACGTCAACCTCTCGCAGGACAAGCGGCTCCTGCGCGCGCTCGAGAAGTGGCAGCCGGACTACCTCCGGTGGTGGAAGGAGGCGGGGCCGAGCGACTTCCAGGCGAACGAGATCTACCTCCGCACGGCGATCTCCGTGGACGCGAAGGGCTGGGCCCACTTCGACTACGTGAGGATGCCGGACTACAAGTGGGGGATCTTCCTGACGCCGCCCGAGCAGGACAGGCGGATCGGCTTCGGCGACTTCTTCGGGAACCCCGCCTGGCAGGAGGTTCCCGGGGAGTTCCGGAACGCGCTGCGGCGGATCATCGTCACGCAGGGGGACACCGAGCCCGCGAGCGTCGAGCAGCAGCGGATGCTCTGCAACAGCGCGCCGTCGATGTACGACTGCCGCAATCTCTTCCAGGTCAACGTCGAGGAGGGGCGGCACCTCTGGGCGATGGTCTACCTCCTGCACGCCTACTTCGGCCGCGACGGCCGGGGGGAGGCGGAGGACCTCCTCGAGCGGCGCTCGGGGGACGTCGACAAGCCGCGCATCCTCTCCACCTTCAACGAGCCGATCTCCGACTGGCTGTCGTTCTTCATGTTCACGATGTTCACCGACCGGGACGGCAAGTACCAGCTCCTCGCGCTCGCCGAGAGCGGCTTCGACCCGCTCGCGCGCACGACCCGCTTCATGCTCACCGAGGAGGCGCACCACATGTTCGTCGGCGAGACCGGGGTGGGGAGGATCGTCAAGCGGGCCTGCGAGCTGATGAAGAGCGATCCCAACGAGGACGCGCGCGCGCAGGGCGGGATCGACCTGGACACGGTCCAGAGGTACGTCAACTTCTGGTACTCCTCCAGCCTCGACCTCTTCGGCGGAGAGATCTCGACCAACGCCGCGGACTACTTCGCCTCGGGGCTCAAGGGGCGGGAGCACGAGGAGAAGTTCTCGGACCACGTGGCGCTCACCGGATCCTACCGGCTGCCCGTCATCGACGACGGGCGTGTCGTCGAGCGGGACATCCCGATGCGCAACGCGATGAACGAGGTGCTCCGCGACGCCTACATCGACGACAATCAGCGCGGGGTGGACCGCTGGAACCGGATGATCGCGGAGGCCGGAGTCCGCTACACGATCACGCTCCCGAGCCGGCGGTTCAACCGGACGATGGGGATCTACGCGGGGCACCACTTCGATCCCGAGGGGTCGCCGATCTCGGCGGAGGAGTGGGTGCGGCGGAAGGACGACTGGCTCCCGCGCGACGCCGACCGCGACTACGTCCGCAATCTGATGAAGCCGGTCCTCGAGCGCGGGAAGATGGCGCAGTGGATCGCGGTCCCGGAGCGCGGGGTCAAGGGGCAGCCGATCGACTTCGAGTACATCCGGAAGGCCTAGACGAGATACCCGCGGGGGACGCGGCAGGGAACGCTCTCGATCCGGTCGTCGTCCACGCACCAGGCGGTGAGGCGTCCGCCGTAGACGCATGCGGAATCCAGCCCCATCGTCCGCGGACCGCGATAGAACCCGCGCATCGCCCAGTGGCCGTGCACGACCAGCGCCTCCCCGGCGTAGAACGCGTCCCAGGGGAGATAGGGCGCGGGCGCGTCCTCCGGGCGTCCCGTGAACCGCACGCGCTCGCCGAACCCGTCACAGCACCGCACCCGGGTCATGAACGACACCTCCTCGCCGGAGAGCCAGTCGTCGTCGTGCGGCTGGGCCTCCAGGCGCGCGGCGAGGGCGGCGATGTCGTTCCAGCGCGGGTGGAGCCCCGCGTGGACGAGCCAGACGGCTCGCGGCTCGATCGCGCGCGTGAGTGCCGCGAGCGCCGGCGACGATCGGACGCGGGCGAGGAGCGGCTCGGCGTCGGCGGCCCGGAGGAGCGCCTCCAGCCGGTCGGATCGGCGGGGGGCCCGCCGGGAGCGCACGAGCAGCGCGTAGATGTCGTGATTCCCGACCACGGCGCGCCCGCCCGCGTCCCGCCAGATCCGCAGCGTCTCGAGCGAGTCGGGTCCGGTGTTGACCAGATCGCCCACGCTCCAGAGCTCGTCGCGACCCGCGTCGAATCGGATCGTCTCGAGGAGGTCCTCGAGCTCGCGCGCGCAGCCGTGGATGTCCCCCACCACCCAGCGCATGGCGTCATGCTAACAGCGCGGACTGATAGAATCGATGCCGCGGAGGGCCCGACGTGTCCGAGCTGATCTGGAGCTTCGACGAGCTGGTCCGGTTCACGAAGTGGGAGGACGCCGAGGTTCGCTACTGGGCGATCGATCGCCTCATCCGCCACTTCCCCGAGGAGTGCTGCGACGCGGTGGCCGGCTTCGTCATGGACGATCACGACGCTACCCCCGAGCGCGTGGCGCGCCACCTCGGCGAGCACGGCGGGACCGCCCATCACGCGATCCTGCTCCGGGGGTTCAAGCTCCTGCGCGGCACCGTTCCCGGCTATTGCCTCCAGGCGCTCGCGCGACTGGGCTATCCCGGCACCGTGGACCTCGCCGCGACCGTGCTGCACCGCGGCGACCTGAACGACGACGCGGTCGCGATCATCGTGGAGTCCCTGGCGGACCTCGGGACCGTGCTCGCGCGCGATCTCGTTCGGGAGTTCGTCCAGAAGAAGCCCGAGCTGCTCGCGGAGCCCCAGGCGCTCCGAGGGGTCCTCAAGGTCGTCGACGCGTCGGAGATCCCCGACGTGCTCTCCCGCTTCATGACCGCGCTCCAGTGGCGCGGGGCGCACCGCGCGGGGGAAGGGTTCCGGACGCTGATGGACGCGCTCGGCATCGACGACTGCGGATGGTGCTTCCGGACCGGCCCGTCGGGGAGGATCGAGCTGCGCAAGACGGTCAAGGCCGTGGAGTCGGGCTACGACTGCGACATCCTCGCCGCGATGGGAGAGACGACCATCAAGCAGATCGCCCAGCGCTTCCGCGCGGGGGATCATGCCGACATCGTGCGCGCGATCTCGGACTGGACCCGCGCGGCGGCGGCGAAGCTCCGTCCCGATCCGGAGGATCACGTTCCGGCGCGGCTGTCCGCCGCCGTCGGCGCGTTCGCGGTCGCGCCGATCCTCGAAGGGTCGGAGAAGCTCGGCCACCAGTTCCAGCAATGGGTCGTCGGGTTCGAGCTCTCCGCGGCGTTCGCGATCGCGCGCTACATGAACCCCGAGCTCGCGCTCAAGCGGGCCCGCGGCGACCTGGACCGCCTGCTCAAGCTCGCCGAGGTGGAGACCGCGTTCCTCCTCCAGGATCTGCCGTCGGCCGTCGCCGTCCTCTGCCGGGAGGACGACAAGCGGGCGCGCAAGGCGCAGGACTGGTGCCTGCGGATGCTCGAGGCGCAGGGGCCGTTCTTCCCCAAGGTGATCGCGCTGGAGACCCTCGGAGAGCTCCGCGCGGTCCACTTCATCCCCGAGGTGATGGAGTACCTGTCCGACGAGAATTCCTACGTGTACGGGGCGGCCGAGCGCGCTCTCTCGTCGATGGGGGAGGCGATCGTCGCCCCGGCGAGGGCGAAGCTCGAGGCGCGCTCGCTCGATCCCGACGCGGTGCACAGCCTGCTGGTCCTCCTGTGCGACCTCGGCTCCCGCGGCGCGTACGAGGCGGTGACCTCGCACTTGGACTGGTTCATGGAGGAGATCGGCCCCGGGTCCACCGCGGAGTGGGTCAGCCTGTTCGGGACGCAGGAGCTGATCGATCCGCTCCGGGAGTGGCTGGAGGACGATCCGGCGCTGGTCGGGCAAGGCGTGCTCCTGCTCGGCGCGATCCACAACGTGCGCATTCCCGAGGAAGAGGACATCCTCCGCGCGATCGAGGACGAGCGCCGCAGGATGGAGTCCGAGCCGGAAGCCGACGGTCCCGGCGGTGGCACCGACCGCGACGGCGGCAGTTACCTGAACTAGGGTCGGAGCCGGTCCGGTGCCGCCTTTTCCCAAGGAGCGCATCCGCAACATCGGGATCGTCGCGCACATCGACGCCGGGAAGACGACGACCAGCGAGCGCTTCCTCTTCTACACCGGACGCAGCCACAAGATGGGGGAGGTCCACGACGGCCAGGCGGTCATGGACTTCCGCCAGGACGAGCGCGACCGCGGGATCACGATCTCGGCGGCGGCGACGACGCTCGCCTGGCTCGACCATCGGATCAATCTCATCGACACCCCGGGGCACGTGGACTTCACCGCGGAGGTGGAGCGCGCGCTGCGCGTCCTCGACGGCGCGGTGGTCATCTTCGACGGTGTGGAAGGGGTAGAGCCGCAATCGGAGACCGTGTGGCACCAGGCCGACCGCTACGGCGTGCCGCGGGTCGCGTTCGTCAACAAGATGGACCGGATCGGGGCGAACTTCGACGGCGCCGTCGGGGACGTGGAGAGACGTCTCGGCGGGACCCCGGTCGCGGTGCAGATGCCGGACGGCTCGGCGGAGACGTTCGCGGGGATCGTCGACCTCGTCACCGAGACCTATCTGACCTTCGACGAGGGGACTCAGGGGAAAGGGGTCGCCGAGGGACCGGTCCCGGAGCGCCTCCGCGACGAGGCGGCGACGCGGCGCGCGTCCCTGATCGAGCGCCTCGCCGACCTCGACGAGCCGCTGGGCGATCTCTATCTGGGGGAGAAGCCGATCGGGATCGAGGACCTGCGGCGCGCCCTGAGGGCGGCCACCGTCGCGCGCAAGGCGGTGCCCGTGCTGTGCGGCGCGGCCCTTCGGAACATCGGGGTGCAGCCGCTGCTCGACGCGGTCTGCTGGTATCTGCCGTCCCCAGAGGACGTCGGCCCGGCCCACGGAACCGATCCGCGCGACGGATCGCCGGTCTCGCGCGAGCCGTCCGATCGCGCGCCGTTCTCGGCGCTCGTGTTCAAGGTGCAGGCCTCGTCCGCGGCCGACCTGTTCTTCACGCGGGTCTACTCCGGGCGCCTGGAGGTCGGGGAGCGGGCTTGGAACCCGAGGACGGGGGAGCGGGAGAGGCTCCGGCGCGTGCTGCGCATGCACGCCGACCGGGGCGAGCCGCTGGAGAGCGTCGAGGCGGGGGACATCGTCGCCGTCGCCGGGCTCCACCGCTCCATCAGCGGCGACACGCTCTGCGACGAGGCGAAGCCGGTGCTCCTGGAGCCGATCCGCTTCCCCGACACCGTCGTCTCCATCGCGATCGAGCCGAAGACGAGCGCCGACCGCGACCGTCTGGCGGAGCTGATTCCGCGCCTCCAGCGGGAGGACCCGACCTTGACGAGCTCCGTGGACCCCGACACCGGGCAGTCGCTCCTCTCGGGGATGGGGGAGCTGCACCTGGATGTCACGCTCAAGCGGATCGAGCGCGATTTCGGGATCAAGCTCGGGTTCGGGAAGCCGCGCGTCGCCTTCCGCGAGACGATCCGCGCCGCGGCCGAAGGACGCGCGACCTATCAGCGCCAGGTGGCGGGCCAAGCGCTCTACGCGCGGGTGCGCCTGGCGGTGCGGCCGCTCGAGGATGCCGGCGCGAGGACCGAGGTCTCCGTGGCGCTTCCGCAAGGGGCGATCCCGAGCGCGTTCGTCCCGGCGCTCAGGGACAGTGTCGCCAACGCCGCGGAGGGGGGCGGCGTCTTCGGCTATCCCGTGACCGGCGTCCACGCGAGCGTGGAGGAGACCGAGTTCGCCGAGGCCGGCCAGCCGGAGATCGCGATCAACTCGGCCGCGAGCCATGCGTTCCGGGAGGCGCTGCGCGCGGCCGGGCCGATCGTCCTCGAGCCCTACGGTCGCCTGGAGATCCGGGTCCCGGAGGAGTACGTGGGCGCCGTGATGAAGACGCTCCAGCAGCGTCGCGCGATCGTCGAGGACACCGGCTTCGCGCGGAACGCCGCCGTGATCCGCGGCGTGGCGCCCATCGGCGAGATGTTCGGGTTCCTGACCGTTCTCCGCTCCCACACGCAGGGACGGGGTTCGTTCTCCCTGGAGCCGCTCGACTACCGCCCCCTCCCCGACGCTCTCACGGCGCTCCACCACGAGAAGCTGATCGGCTGACGCTTGACACCTCCGCGGTCGGGTCTTAACCCGATCGGCGTCGCGAAAAACACCGATGCCGCGACGCCTGAAGGAGGACGACACCATGAATCTCGTTCGTTGGGATCCGTTCCGGGAGCTCGTGACGATGAGCAATCGTCTGAACCGTACCCTCGGCGACTCTTTCTCCGACCGCGCCGAGGACGCTTTCGGCGCCTGGGTACCGCCGGTCGACATCTTCGAGAAGCAGGACCATCTCGTGATCCGGGCGGAGATCCCCGGGGCCAAGCGCGAGGACCTCGACGTCCGGGTCGAGAACGGCGTGCTGACCCTGCACGGCGAGCGCAAGCGCGAGGCCGACGTCGAAGAGGGGAACACGCACCGGATCGAGCGGAGCTACGGCTCGTTCACGCGCAGCTTCACCCTCCCGACCACGGTCGACGCTTCGAAGATCGCCGCGACCTACAAGGACGGCATCCTCGAGGTGAGCGTGCCGAAGGCCGAGACGGCGAAGCCGAAGCGGGTCGAGATCCGAGCGGCCTGAGCCCGGCGGCTTCGGGCCGCGCACGATTTTGGCGCCCTGGCGGTGGATCACCCCCGCCAGGGCGTTTACTATCTTGAGGAGGCCGCGCATGACATCCATCGAGAACGTGATCGTCCCCGCCGAGCTCGGCGTCCTACCGCTGCGGAACAGCGTGCTCTTTCCCCACGCGATCATGCCGATCTCCGTGGGGCGGAGGAAGACGCTGAACCTGCTGGACGACGTGGTCGGCGAGAGCAAGCTGATCGCCGTCATCTCGCAGCGCAACGCCTCGGAGGACGACCCGGATCCTGCCGGCATGTACCGCGTCGGCTCCGCGGCCCGCATCCTCAAGGTCGTCAAGCTCAACGGCAACAACGTCAACCTGATCATCCAGGGTCTGCGCCGGATCCGGATCGACCGGTTCACCGCCACCGAGCCGTTCATGAAAGCGTCCGTCACGTCGCTCGAGGAGCACGTCGAGGGGGGCGTGGACCTCGACGCCATCGTCCGGAGCCTGATCAACCAGTTCCAGAAGCTGGTGCAGAGCTCGCAGAACATCTCCAACGATCTCGGCGACATGGTGCTGTCCGCGGGCGCCGGCGACCCGGCGCGGCTCTCGGACCTCGCCGCCTCGGTGCTGAACATCCCGGTCGAGGAGAAGATCGGCCTGCTCGAGCGGAACAACGTGAAGGACCGGATCCAGAAGCTCGTGGAAATCGTCACACGCGAGGTCGAGCTGCAGGAGATCTCGAGCAAGATCCAGTCGCAGGTCGCCGACGAGGTTGGCAAGACGCAGCGCCAGTACTACCTGCGTGAGCAGATGAAGGCGATCCAGAAGGAGCTCGGCGAGGACGACGACCGCCAGCAGGAGATCGACGAGTTCCGGAAGAAGATCGAGGCCGCCGGGATGCCCGAGGAGGCGAAGAAGGCCGCGGAGAAGGAAGTCGACCGGCTGAGCAAGATGCCACCCCAGGCGGCGGAGTACACGGTCTCGCGCACGTACCTCGACTGGCTCGTGTCGCTCCCCTGGTCCACCGAGACCGAGGACAAGCTCTCGGTCAAAGAGGCGCGGACGATCCTCGACGAGGACCACTACGACCTCGAGAAGGTCAAGGACCGGATCCTCGAGTTCCTCTCGGTCCGCGCGCTCAAGAAGGACCTGAAGGGTCCGATCCTCTGCCTCGCCGGCCCGCCGGGGGTGGGGAAGACCTCTCTCGGCAAGTCGATCGCGCGCGCGATGGGGCGGAAGTTCGGCCGGATCTCCCTCGGCGGCATCCGCGACGAGGCGGAGATCCGGGGCCACCGCCGCACCTACATCGGCTCGCTTCCCGGTCGGATCATCCAGGGGCTCAAGCGCGCGGGGACCAAGAACCCCGTCCTGATCCTCGACGAGATCGACAAGGTCGGCATGGACTTCCGCGGCGACCCGTCGTCCGCGCTCCTCGAGGTGCTCGATCCGGAGCAGAACCACGCGTTCTCCGACCACTACCTCGAGGTGCCGTTCGACCTGAGCCGCGTCTTCTTCATCACGACGGCCAACGTGCTCGACACGATCCCGCCCGCCCTCAGGGACCGGATGGAGATCCTGCGCCTCCCGGGCTACACGGAGGAGGAGAAGCTCGAGATCGCCAAGGCGCATATCGTGAAGCGGCAGATCGAGGAGCACGGCCTCGCGGCGGACCACCTCGTGTTCGAGGACTCCGGCCTGCGGGCGATCATCAACGACTACACGCGCGAGGCGGGCGTCCGCAACCTCGACCGCGAGATCGCGAACGTCTGCCGGAAGGTCGCCCGCAAGGTCGTCGAAGGGGGTCAGGAGAAGGTCGTCATCACCGCGGAGACGGTCTCGGAGTACCTCGGGCCCGCGCGGTTCTTCCGCGAGATCGCCGAGCGCACCGACCGCAGCGGCGTCGCGATCGGGCTCGCCTGGACCTCGGTCGGCGGCGAGATCCTCTTCGTCGAGTCCACGAGGATGCGGGGGAAGGGGAAGGTCACGATCACCGGCCGGCTCGGGGACGTCATGCGCGAGTCGGCGCTCGCCGCGCTGTCGTGGATCCGCTCGAACGCGAAGGCGGTCGGCATCGATGACGGTCTGTTCGACCGGAGCGACTTCCACATCCACGTCCCGGCGGGGGCGACCCCGAAGGACGGGCCCTCCGCGGGCGTGACGCTCACCGTGTCGCTCGTCTCGCTCCTCACCGGGATGCCGGTGCCGAGCGACATGGCGATGACCGGCGAGATCACCCTGCGCGGCAAGGTCCTGCCCGTCGGCGGTATCAAGGAGAAGGTCATCGCCGCGAAATCGGCGGGGATCGTCAGCGTGATCCTTCCCGACAAGAACGAGAAGGATCTCGAGGACGTCTCGGCCGCGGTGCGCGCGGCGCTCCAGTTCAAGTTCGTGTCGGAGATCGATCAGGTCCTCGACATCGCCTTCGGCCCGGCGCTGCGCGATCGGGCGCGTCTTCTCGCCGACGCGAAGACGCCGTCCGAGCCGGAGCCTCCGACCACGCGGGACGAGGAGGTGGTCGGGGACTACGAGCCCGCGGCGATGCGCGCGCCCATCGAGACCGAGGGCTGACGCTCGTCCTTGCGCGTCCGGATCGATGGCTTTACACTGACGCCGGAGCGTCGGAGCAATGGTTTTCGTCCGGGACGGAGGGGTCACCTGGCGCGAGCAACAAGACGACCAGGTGGCCTTTTTCTTTAGCGGGCGCAGACGCGCGACGACGACCCGGGACGTTGGAAGGCCGCGTCCCGAACGAGGTGTGGCGTCCGAGATTCAAGCAAGGAGGTTCCGAAGGTGGCCAAGGGAAAAGTGAAGTGGTTCAACAATAGCAAGGGGTACGGTTTCATCGCCCGGGAAGACGGCCCCGACGTGTTCGTCCACTACTCCGCCATCCACGCCGAGGGGTACAAGACTCTCGACGAGGGGATGGAGGTCGAGTTCGAGATCAAGGAAGGTCCGAAGGGACCGCAGGCCGAAAACGTCGTTCGCGTCGGCTGATCGGAAACGAGCTCGTGAGCGAAAAACCCCGGGGGGCGCCCCGGGGTTTTTTTTCGACCGACGATCATGAAGCGACGAATCACGATCGACGTCCGGCTGGTGCGCCGCGGGAGGCGCGCCGCCGTCGTCGCGCTGGAGGGGGGAAGCCCGTTCGACCTCCGGCTCGCCCTCGAGTACGCGCGCGCCTACGATCGAGCGCCCCTGCTCCTCGCGGTGGACGGCGGCATCGCGGCGTGCCGCGCGATTCGCCGGCGGCCCGATCTCTTCGTCGGCGACCTCGACTCCGCGCGGACGCCCCCCCCGCGCGTGCGCGCGGTCATCTACCCGGCGGAGAAGGATTTCAGCGACTTCTCGGGAGCGCTGTCCGAGGCGCGCGCGATGGGGGTCGACATCGTGGTGGTCGCCGGGGTGCTCGGAGGGCGGCTCGACCACGAGTGGGGGAACCTCCTCGAGGTCGGCGCGGCGGCGCCGGGCTTCGCGGGGATCCTGGCGCCGTCGTCCCGCGGGCTCGTCGTCGTGACCGCTCGCGGCGCCCGTGTCCGCAAGCTCCGCGGCCGCACGGTCTCGGTCTTCGCGCTCGGCGGCGCCGCGAAGGTGAGCCTGCGCGGGACGCGGTGGACACTCCGGCGGCGCGAGCTCGCGCCCGGCTCGCTGGGGCTGTCCAACGTCGGGGTCGGCGTCGTGGAGCTCGCCGTCCACCGAGGGGTGGCGGCGCTCGTGTTCCCGGAGCCTAGGGGCTGAGGAAGCGAAAGACCTCCGCGGCGATCCGCGAGCGCTCCAGGAGGACGGTCCCGTGCCCCGAGTCGAGCCAGACCGAGCGCGTCGGGGCGAGAGCGGCCTCCAGCCGCTGCGAGGAGGGCGCAGGATCGACGCGATCGTGATGCCCCGCGATGAACAGGATCGGCCGCCCGCGAAGCGGCGCGACGTAGCGCTCGAGCTGGATCGGGTCCACCATCCGGTCGAGCCGGTCCCCTTCGATCCCCGCGCGCCGCAGGCTTTCGAGGGCGGCCCGGCCGAGCGCCCCGTGGCGCAGGCCGAATCCGTAACGATTGGTCGAGGCGACCGAGACCAAGGGTAGGGTCTTCAGATCGCCGGCCGCCGCGACGAGCAGGGATTGGAAAGCGCCGAGGCTGAAGCCGATGACGGCCGCGGGCTGAAGGCCCGTCACGTCCGGCAGCGCCTGCATCAACGCCTTCTGATCCCAGGACCACTGCCGAAACGCCTCGTACAGCCTCCACGGGTTGGGGTTGACGGTCCCTTCCCCCGGAAACCAACCGACAGGCACGCGATCGAAGTGGTACGGGGCGGCCATCATGACGACCGGGTAGCGCTCCGCGAACGGCGCGAGGAACCACTCCCACACCCCCCAGAACCTCTGGAGCAGCGCGTGATGGAAGACCAGCGCGCGGCCGTCGGTCCGCGGCGTGCGGGCGGGGAGGATGCGCGCGACGACCCGATCGTTGCGCGGCCGCCCGGAGGGCATCGGAGAGTCGAAGCGGATCTCGAGGGTCCCGCGCCGCGACCGTGGGAGCTGCACGAAGGTGAGGTTCCCGGCCGGCACGCGCGCGGGGGCACGGACGAACCCCAGCAGATCGCGCCCGGCCTCGACGCACAGGCGCTCGGACTCCTCGACCCCCCCGGGGCCGAAGTGCCGCAACGGCTCGCGATGCCGGCCGACCCCGATCAATCGGTTCTTCCAGCGGAGCGAGGTCTCGACCGAATGAATGACGGCCGGGTGCATCCGTCTACACCGCCCCCACCAGCCAGAGCCGGTCTTGCGAGCGCGAGAGGAACTCGGCCCCGCGCTCGGTGACGACCACGATGTCCTCGCAGGTCGCGATGCCGTGCCCGGCTACCGTGAGCCGCGGCTCGATCGTGAAGCACTGGCCGACCTCGATCGGGAGGAACGGGGTGTTCCCGTAGCGCTCCCAACGAGGCATCAGGCCTCCGCCCCCGTCGTGCGCGACGCGTCCGATCTGATGCCCCGTCCCGTGCGGGTACTCGTCGTACCCGGCCGACGTCACCACGCCGCGCGCGACGTCGTCGATCTCCGCCCCCGTCTTTCCAGGCTCGATCGCGGCCGCCGCTTTGCGGATCGACGCGAGGATGGTGTCGAACCCCTTCTTCACGGGGGGCGGCGCCTCCGTCTCCCCGGGGCGCAGGACGTACCAGGTCCGCTGGAGATCGGAGCAGAACCCGTCCTTCCGCACGCCGAAGTCCACGTTGACGATGTGCCCCGGCTCGATCGGACGGTCGGTCGGGCCGGCGTGCGCGCCGGCGGAATCGGGGCCTGTGAAGACAGCGGGGCATTGCTCGGCGTCCCAGGCCGGCGTCAGGCCCGCGCGCTTCATCTCGCCGACGATCAGCGCCGCGAACTGCTTCTCCGTCAGGCCGGGGCGCAGCCGGGGCGTCACCGCCTCGAAGATCCCCACGGTGGCCTCGCACGCCTCGCGGATCAGCCGCTGCTCCAGCACGGTCTTCCGGCCCCGCAGCGCCGCGACCAGCCGGTCCGCGCTCTCCAGGCGCGACCCGTAGGGCGTTCCCTCGAGGCACTTGACCAGCGCGAGCCATTGGCCGTGGGTGATGCCGTCCGCGGCCGGATCGTCCACCGAGTAATCGATCGCGATGCGGCGCGGATCGAGGCGGGCGAGCACGTCCCGCAGGACGGCGGAAATCCCGCCGACGTAGGTGACGATCTCCGGGTAGAGCCCTCCCGCGCGGACGTTCTCCGCGTCGAGGCTCCCGACGACCGCGATCCGGTCCCCGGACCGCGTGAGCAGGAACGCGGAATGCCAGGTGACGTTGGTGCCGACGACGAGGTCGAAGGACGGATCGTGGACGGTCGCGCTCTCCCGCGCGAAGAGCATCCACGCGTCGAGCCCGAGCTCGTCCAAGATCCCGGGGACCTGGCCCAGCTTCTCGTGATAAAGCGTGCCATCGCGCGACATCGGGTCACCTCGTCCGGGCCAGTCTAGCAACACCTCGTCCGTCCGCCGACCGGCGGCACCTCGCCGAACGCGCTCCCGCCTCCGCCGCGCGGCGGCGCGTCGGGCTCGACGGGCACCCGTCCGGAGAGCACGCCCCTCCACTGACCGGCGGCGGAGACGACGACGGTCCCCACCAGAACCAGGAACAGCAACGCGATCCCCGCGTCCAACCTCGCGTTGAACGCCTCCGCGGGGACGGTCGCCGCGCGCGCCTTGGCGAGGAGGCCGAGCGCGGGGTCCGGGCTCGCGATCATCTGCACCCCCGCGCTCATCGTGATCGAGAGGAGAACCGCCAGCGGCGCCGCGGTGACCCACGCGAATCGCGCGCGCCCGGTGCGGACCAGCACCGTGGTGGCGACCGCGAGCGCGGTCCCGGCGAGGAGCTGGTTCGACAGCCCGAACAGCGGCCATAGCATGCGGATCCCGCCGTGGGGATCGGTCACCCCGCCGATGAGGAAGTATCCCCACGCCGCCACGAACAGGCAGCTGGTGGCGATGTTCGCGCCCCACCCTTTCCCCGCGAGCCGCGGCGAGGCGCGGGCGAGAGCGTCCTGGATCAGGTACCGCCCGACGCGGGTCCCGGCATCGAGCGTCGTGAGGATGAAGAGCACTTCGAACATCACCGCGAAGTGGTACCAGAGCGCCGCCGCCCGGCTTCCCCCGGTCCAGCCGTGGAAGATCGAGGCCATTCCGACGGCGAGGGACGACGATCCGCCGGTGCGCCCCATCAGCGAGGTCTCGCCCATCCTCTCGGCGAGCGCGTCCATCTCCGCTCGGGTCACCGGATAACCCTGGCCCGAGATCCACTCCGGGGTCATGCGCGAGTTGATCGCGAAATACTGCCCGGGGGGGAGCGACGCGGCCGCGATCATCGCCATGATCGCGACGAAGCTCTCGAGGAGCATGCTCCCGTAGCCCACTCGCCGGGCGTCGGTCTCCCGCGTCAGGAGCCGCGGCGTCGTGCCGCTGGCGACGAGGGCGTGGAAGCCGGAGATCGCGCCGCAGGCGATCGTGATGAAGCAGAAGGGGAAGACGCGGCCGCCGAAGAGCGGTCCGGTCCCCGAGGCGAACGGCGTGATCGCGGGGAGCTTCAGCTCGGGGCGCACCCAGGCGATGCCGGCCGCGAGCACGCCGATCGTCCCGAGCTTCACGAAAGTCGAGAGGTAGTCGCGCGGCGCGAGGAGGAGCCACATGGGGAGGATCGAGGCGGCCAGGCCGTAGGCGATGACGAGCCACGCGAGGGGCAAGGGGCCGAGCGTGAAGAGCGGGCCGAGCGCGGCGTCCGTTGCGACGGCGTGGCCGCCCACGAGGGCGGCCCCGAGCAGGACGAGCCCGAGCGCCGTCGCGGCGATCACGCGCTCCCCGCCGCCGCCGCGCATGACGCCTCCCATCACCATCGCGATCGGGATCGTCGCCGCGCAGGTGAAGAGTCCCCACGGGCTCTCCGCGAGGAGGTTGACGACGACGAGCGCCAGCACGGCGGTCAGGATCAGCATGATCAGAAGGATCCCGGAGGTCGCGGCGAGCGCCCCGGCGGGGCCGAGGTAATCGCGCGCCATCTTCGCGAGCGAGCGGCCGTCACGTCGGAGCGACACCCCGAGAATGACGAAGTCCTGCACCGCTCCCGCGAGCAGCGCGCCGGCGAGGATCCAGATCGTGCCCGGAAGGTAGCCGAACTGCGCGGCGAGAGTCGGCCCCAGGAGGGGCCCGGGCCCCGCGATCGCCGCGAAGTGATGTCCGAAGGCGACCCATCGGTTGGTCGGGACGAAGTCGCGACCGTCCTCGAGCCGGACGGCCGGCGTCGTCCTCCGGTCGTCGAGCTGGAGCACGCGCGCGGCGATGAACCGGGAATAGAAGCGGTAGCCGAGCGCGTAGACGCACACCGCGGCCAGCAGCAAATGCCCCGCCGACACGCGCTCTCCGCGCGAGCCCGCGATCGCCGCGAACGCGGCGGATCCGGCCACGGCGATCGCGATCCACAGGATCGAGCGCGCCCATCGCATGGCGCCGGATTCTAAGTTGCCCCCCTGTTTTTCGGGACCTATGTTGCGGATCGATTACGAAATCCGAATCGGGTTCGTGGAGGGGGGACGATGCGGCACGAAGCTCGACAGGATGGGGCGCGCGAGGCGCGCGGCGCGGTGCGGGGCGGAGACGGGGGCGCGTTCCTGATCGACGGTCACGGGACGATCGTCGGGTTCGACGGCGGGATGGAGCGGCTGACGGGCTGGACGGCGGCGGACGTCGTCGGGCGCGTCGCTGGCGCCCCGATCCTCGTGGACGGGGTCGCGTCGATCCCCTCCGCCGTCGCCGACACGACCGAGATCGCGCTCATGGCGCGAGACGGGAGCGTGCTCGACGTGGAGGCCGCGGTCGTGCGCGAGAGCGGGCTCGGGAACCGCTACACGGTCTCGATCCTGCGCGTCGTCGCGCGGAGCGACGCGGGGCGCCTGGCCCCGTTCGCCGGCTGCGACGCGCTGACGGGCCTCGCCAGCCGCGAGAGCTTCCTCGAGAGGCTGGACGTCGAGATGCGCGCGGCGGCCTCGGGCGGGCGGCCGCTCGCCCTCGTGCTCGCCGACGTCGATCACCTGCGCAAGGTCGCCGACACGCGCGGGCGCGACGCGGCGGCGTCCGTGCTCCGCAAGCTCGCCGGCATCCTCCGCGCCGGGGTCCGCGAGGAGGACCTGGTCGCCCGGATCGCCGAGGACGATTTCGCGGTGATCCTGAACGGGCTCGGCCGCGGCAGCGCGCGGCAGGTCGCGGCGCGTCTCCGCTCCACCGTCGAGCGGTTCCGGTTCACGGCGACGTGGGACGACACCTCGTCGTTCGGCGTGACGATGAGCCTCGGCGCCGCCTCGTACCCGACGGACGCCGAGAGCGCCGCCGACCTGGTGAGCCGCGCGCAGGAGGCGCTCGACGAGGCGCGCTCGCTCGGACGCAACCGGGTCTGGTGCTACACGCGGCGCCCGCGCGTCCCGCTACGTACGCCGGTCTATCTCGACGGCGCCGCCCCGCTCCTCCTGGGCTACACGCAAGACCTCTCGCCGAGCGGCCTGTTCGTGGCGACCTCCGCCCCGATCGACGTCGGGATGCGCTGCGCGCTGTCGTTCCCGCTCCCCACGGCGCAGGGAAACGTGCACGTGATCGGCCGGGTCGTACGGACGGTCCCGCTCGCGGTCGCGGCCCCGGCGCCGACGCGGTCCGCCGGGATGGGGGTCGAGTTCGAGCGGTTCGGCCCGGAGGATCGCCGGGCGATCGACGCCTACCTCTACGAGAGCGAGGCGCGGACGCCGCTGCCGGATTCGGACGCCTTCGCGTCGTAGCTGTCGAACAGCCGCCCCCACGCGGTCCCGGTCCGCCAGCTCTCGAAGACCTTCCGGTCCCGGAGCGGCCACCGGTAGTAGTCGTGGTACGTCTCCGATCCGAAGATGAACAGGTTCACGAGCGGCGTCCGGAAGAACAGCTTCTGGAATCGCGCGAGGGGGGAGAACCACAGCAGGTCGCCCACGCGGCTCGCACCGTTGTCCCCGACCTTGAAGCCCCACGACTCGCTCGCCGCGTCCGCGTCGCCGACGATCTCGATGTCGCGGGGATCTCCGACGCCGAGCCGGTCCTCGTGCGCCACCCGGATGTACTCGAGCGACATCGGATCGAACCCCATCATCCGCGCGGCGACCGCGTCGATCGCCGTCTGATCGGCGGACGCGAGCATCACGTTCTTCACCTCCGGGTACATCGTCCGGGGTCCCGGGCCGTTCCCCGCGGTCGTCCCGTCCATGACCGCGAAGATCCCGGTGTGGATCTCCTTCTGGATGGCGAGGAGGTCCACCAGCGTCCGATGGATCCAGGAGTGCGTGTAGTGGCGGTGGTTGTGCAGGAGACCGCCGAAGGCGTTCTTCATCGCTCCCGTGGTCGTCGTGTAGATATGGCACTTGACGGTCGGGAGGTGGACGATGTTCTTGCCGAAGAAGAAATCGGGGACGTGGATCCCTTCCGGGAAGATCGTGTCGAGGACGTGCATCCGCGCCTTCGGGCGGATGGGGACCCAGGTCATGTCCTGCGGCCGGAAGTTGTAGCGGATCGGGATGTCGAACGACCGGAGCACGGGGAGGTAGTGGTTGAGGTCCTCCCCTTTGAAGGCGTCGGTCACCACCGTCTGGTTCTGGACGCAGACGAGGTCGGAGAGCCCGGCACCCCGCAGAGCGCGGATCGTCCCCTCGAGCTGCCAGGGGGTCGTGTTCGCGGCGGGGAAGGGGAAGTGCCAGGAGATGTTGTCCTTGAGGATCGTCGTGCGTCCCGCGGCGAGCGCGTCGCGCATGCCGGCGAGCTCGCAGAGGGTCTCGATCTGGGAGAGGACGCGCGAAGGCTCGACGCGGAGAACGGCAACCTTGGCTTTCATGGGCCCATCAAGGTAGAGGCTCGGGAGAGCCGTCGCAAGCCCGCGCGGGCGGGCCCGGGGGTCAGGGGACGGGGGAGCGCAGCGCGTCGAAGACGCGGCCCGCCGCGAGGATGCGGTCCCACTGCGCCGCCGCCAGCTCCTCGTTCGGCGCCACCGCCTCCCCTCCCAAGCGGACCCGCTCGTCGAAGTACCGCTCGCAGGCGGTGAGGCACGCGTTGAATCGCGGGAGCCAGGCCTCGTCCTCGAGAGACGGCGCGTGACCGCTCCTGAGCTGCTCGGCGACCTCGTCGAGCATCCGCTCGATCGGCCGCACCTGCTCGTAGCGGGCGATCAGCCAGGCCCGACGCGCGTCGCGGTCCTCGGGGACCGGCCCCGCGAGGACCGGGTCCTTCGACGCGCGCAGCCCGTCCACGACGCGGATCGCTTCCGCGATCCGCCTGAAGTAGCGGCCCGCGGGGAGGTCGGGCCTGGGCCCGCCGCCGGCGAGCCGGTCGCGCACCGCAGCGGCATAGACGAGGAAGGGGATCTGCCACTTGCAGTCGTCGATCCGCGCGTCCTTCGGGGCCACGACCGCGGCGCGATAGCTCTCCACCGCGGCGAAGACCTTCGCGAGATCGGGGGAGGCTCCCACCGGCACCGCGCGAGGGAGCGACCAGGCCGGTGGGGGCGGGGGAGGCGGCGGGGGCGGGTGGAGCAGCGCCTCGCGCCGCGCGACGACCTCGGGGGAATCGGGAAGCGTGATCCGGATCACGCCGGTAGCCTCGCCTCGCGTCGGGAGGGCCTTCACCGTCAGCTTCCATTCGACTGGTCCGCGCGCGAGCGACGCGGCCTCGAGCCGGAGATCGAGACGCTGAGGGGACGGGCCGGATCGGCGGGCGAGCGAGACGCGCCCCGGACCCTCGACGCCGAAGAACAGCAGCCGCGGCCCGGTCCACTCGGCCTCGAGCGTCACCGCTCCCGCGTATTCGATCGTGAACGGGAGCTCGAAGGTGGCCGCCTGGCCGTCCCTCACCGTGATGCCGTATTCCGACGAGGCTCCCCGCACGACGGACGCGGCGAGACACGCGGCGAGGAGCAGGGCGGCGGCGGTCCAGCGCATCGCGGCGAATATAATTCTCGACGTCTCGGGAGCCAGCGCGGCGCCATTACACAACCGTGTTCGCTCGCGACCTCCAGGCCCTATGTGATCCATCTCGACCGTCTCCAGCGCCGCTTCGGCCCGCGGGTCCTGTTCGAGGGGCTCTCATGGCTGATCCCGCGCGGCGCGCGCGTGGGGCTCGTCGGCCCCAACGGCGCCGGAAAGACGACCCTCCTCCGGATCCTCGCGGGCGAGGACCTGCCGGACGCCGGCAGCGTCCATCGCACGGGGGTCGTGCGCATCGGCTACCTGCCCCAGGAGGTCGAGACGCTCGGCGAAGGGACCGTGCTCGCCACGGTGCTCGACGGGTTCGGGGAGATCCGGCGGATGGAGCGGCAGCTCGAGGAGGCGGAGCGCAGGCTCGCCGAGCTCCCGCCCGGCGATCCGAAGCTCGCAGACCTCAGCCACGCCTACGGCGAGCTCCGGCATCGCTTCGAGGCGCTCGGCGGCGATCGGATCGAGGCGGAAGCCCGGGTCATCCTCGGCGGCCTCGGCGTCGCGGCGTCCCGGTTCCACGATTCCCTGGAGACGCTCTCCGGCGGCTGGCGGATGCGCGTCGCGCTGGCGCGCCAGCTCCTCTCGCGTCCGGATCTCCTCCTCCTCGACGAGCCGACCAACCACCTCGACCTCGGGGCGATCGACTGGCTGGAGTCGTTCCTCGACGGTTGGGACGGCGCGTTCATCGTCGTCTCCCACGACCGTTACTTCCTGAACCGCATGGTCCGTGGGATCGCCGAGCTGGACCGGGGACGCTTGACCGAGTTTTCGGGGGGTTACGACGACTACCTCGCCGAGCGCGAGCGCCGCGCCGAGGCGCAGGAGGACGCCGCGAAGCATCAAGCGAAGGAGATCGCGCGCGTCGAGCGGTTCATCGAGCGGTTCCGCTACAAGAACACCAAGGCGCGTCAGGTGCAGTCCCGGATCCGGTCGCTCGAGAAGGTCGAGCGGATCGTCGCGCCGAGCAAGCGCAAGCGGGTCCGCTTCGGCTTTCCCCCCTCGCCGCGCGCCGGGGACGTCGTCGTGCGCGCGGCGGCGGTCGCCAAGCGCTTCGACGACCTGGTCGTGTTCGAGACGCTCGATCTGCTGATCCGGCGCGGGGACCGCGTCGCGCTCGTCGGCGACAACGGCGCGGGGAAGTCGACCCTGCTCAAGCTGCTCTCGGGACGCATCCCCCACGATTCCGGCCAGCTCGAGCTGGGGCACAACGTCATCGTCCAGTACTACGCGCAGCACCAGCTGGAGGCGCTCCATCCCGGCGACACGCTCATCGAGACGCTGGAGCGCGTCGCCGAGCCCGGGGCCCGCCAGCGGCTGCGCACGCTCCTGGGCGGGTTCCTGTTCTCGGGGGACGACGTCGAGAAGCGCGTCGGCGTGCTCTCGGGGGGCGAGAAGGCGCGTCTGGCGCTCGCGCGCATGCTCGTCCGGCCGTCGAACCTGCTCCTCCTCGACGAGCCGACCAACCACCTCGACCTCGCCAGCCGCGAGGTGCTCGAGGACGCCCTGGACGAGTACGACGGCACGCTGGTCGCGATCTCGCACGACCGCTACTTCATCAATCGCGTCGCGACGTCGATCGCGGAGGTCGGTGACGGGCGCGCGGTGCTGTATCCGGGGGACTACGACACCTTTCTCGAGCGGCACGCGACCCCTGCGGCCCCGTCGTCGGAGGTCCAGCGTCCGGCGGAGGCGAGCCGGGCCCCCGCGCGCGAGGTCCGGCGCGCGGAGGCGGAGGAACGGAACCGGCGGTACCGGGAGCGCAAGGCCTATGAGGAAAGAATCGGTCCTATCGAGCGCGAGATCCATCATCTCGAGGAGCGGCAGAAGGCGATCGACGCCCTCCAGGCCGAGCCCGAGCTGTATCGCGACCCGGCGCGGGCGAAGGAGCTCGCGATTGAGCGGGCGGCAAATGTGTCTCGCCTTGAGACTCTGTATACCGATTGGGAACAGCTCGCCAAGAATCAAGCTTGACGCACCTTTGGTCGCCGCGTACAAGTTCCAGAGGGGTCCGTGTCCATTGCTGTATCTCATTGTTCGGGGGAGGTCATGAGAGGTAAACCGGTCATAACGGCAAGAGTGGGCATCCTTCTTGCCGCCTACGCGATCGCGCTCGGCGCGACCACCCATACTGCGCAGGCGCTCGAAGGAAAGGGCGACCTCAATGTCCAACTTCGGCTCGTCGAGACGGTCCCCGGTGCGGTCAAGACCGGATCGTCCGCGAGCGGGATCGCGCGCATCGACATCCTCGTCGAGGCGTTCCGCGCGACCCAGGGGATCAGGCTCGCGGTGGTGAAGGCGGACGGGACCGAGTGGACGTTCCGGTCACGTCCCTTCGCGGCGACCAACCTCACCTGGACGGATCCGGGAGGGGAGCCGTTCGAGCCCGACGCCGCCGGACCGACGGTCCCGGCGCGTGGCGCGATCCGGACGGAGATCGCCGTTCCGCTCGAGGGGGCCGCGATCCACGAGATCGTCATCAAGATCCTCGGGACGGTCGACGGCGAGCCGATCGCGACGGAGGGGGTCCTTCGAGTGGCCCTCGGAGTTCCCGACGGGCTGCCGGTCGAGGACGCGGACAACACCTACGCGAACTTCCCACTGCAGGAGGTGAAGTGATGCGCCGCGCCGCACTCCGCCTCGCTCTTCTGGCTACCCTGCTCGTGGCTGCGTTCCCCGCGCACGCCAACTGGACCGCGTCCGGTCAGGTCCTCTACCAGCATCGAGAATGGGATCAGACGGGCTTCACCGGGGTCGTCGTCAACCAGCCGGTCCGGTTCGCGGACGTCGAGGTGATCGATCCCAACAAGAACGGCTCCAAGGCCCACCTGGCGTGGGGAAAGACCGACG
>DASRJG010000046.1:0-5259 GCA_035649595.1 Candidatus Polarisedimenticolaceae bacterium | reverse complement strand
CGAAGGAGCCGGGCACCCAGACGACGCGGACCGTGCTCTCGCGGACGCCGCTGGCGGCGAGCTCCCGCTTGGCCGACGCGAGCATCGGCTCGGTCAGATCCGCGTGAAAACGCGACACGACCGCCGCGATCCGCGCGCCGGGGCGCTTCAGGCGGGGCCTTTCCTTCGTGCGAGGGGAGCGTTTCATCGGTCGCGGATCGTCGCGGGCGGACCGGAGAGTCTAGCGTCCGGATGAAGCTCCCGCGCGGCGCGGGTACAATCCGATGGCGGGGAGCCGCCAGGTTCTTCCGATCCCCAGAAAATTCCTCCGGACCGAGAACGCTCTCCGCGGGTGCTTCGCCAGGACGCGTCGGGATCCCCGTTCGACTCAGAGGCGCCCGCTCCGGCGGCCCGGGGTCGAGCCGTGTCCGCTCGGTCCCGTCGGCTGGAGGATCCCCGCGGATCGGAGGCGTTCGCCGAGATGGAAAGGAAAGCAGTCGCGTGAAGAAGCGCTCGAAGATCGTCCTCGCTGTCCTGGTCCTCGCCGTGGTCGCGGGGGCGGTCGGGGCCAACCGGATGCTCAAGAGCAAGGAGGCCGTCGAGGTCGAGCTGCACACGATCGCGAGCAAGGACATCGCGTCGATCATCCAGGCCTCCGGGAAGATCCGGCCCAAGCGGATGGTCGACGTCTCGGCCGCCGTCTCGGGGAAGGTGCTGGAGGTCGCCGTGAAGGAGGGCGACACGGTCCACCAGGGCCAGCTGCTCCTCCGGATCGATCCCAAGCCCTTCCAGACCCAGGTCCAGCAGCTCGAGGCCGCGATCGAGTCGGCGCGCGCGATGCTGGAGCAGCTGCAGGCGAGCGTGCGCCAGTCGGGACAGGAGCGCGAGCGCCTCGAGCACCTCTTCGCGCAAGAGCTCGTCTCCCTGAACGACGTGCAGAAGGCCAGGACGACGGACGACGTCGAGAAGGCCCGCGTCCGCGGGGCGCAACAGGAGCTCGTCCGTCTGGGCGCGAACCTCTCCGAGGCGCGTCACGAGCTCGAGAAGGTCGACGTCCTGGCCGACATCGACGGGACGGTCGTCGAGCTGAACATCGAGGCCGGGGAGAACGCCTTCGTCGGCGCGTTCAACAACCCCGCGACCGTGCTCATCACGATCGCCGACCTGGCCGTGATCGAGGCCGAGGTCGAGGTGGACGAGACCGAGGCCGTCCTGGCGCGGCCCGGCCAGTCGGCCGAGGTCGAGGTCGACGCGCACCCGGGCTGGGTCTTCCACGGCCGCGTGGCCGAGGTCGGGCACAGCCCCCTGCGCCTGCAGACCGGCGGCGAGCGCGAGGGCACCGCGTTCAAGGTCAAGATCTCCGTGCTCGACGCGATCGCCGAGGTGCGCCCCGGGCTCACCTGCAGCGCGAAGATCAAGACGGCGGACCGCCCCGGCTCCCTGGCGCTGCCGATCCAGGCGCTGACGCTCCGCAAGCCGGACGGGACCGAGGCCAAGACCACCGCGGGCGCGGCCAGCGACGGCGACCTCGTGCAGGCGGCCTCGCCGCGGCACGAGCCGGAGGTGGGGGGGACCGCCGCGGCCGACCCGCACGTCCCGGAGAACGGGAACCCGGCCGGGGGCCCGATCAAGAAGAAGGACGAGAAGGGCAAGGTCGAGGGCGTCTTCGTCGTGCGCGAGGGCGTCGCCACCTTCCAGCCCGTGACGGTCGGGATCACCGGCGAGAAGGATTTCGAGATCCTCTCGGGGCTCTCCAAGGGGGACGTGATCGTCACCGGGCCGTTCAAGGCGCTGCGGACGCTCAAGACGGGCGACCACGTGAAGGCCGCGGCGAAGCGGGAGAAGAAGCCGGGCGAGCCCGAGGAAGAGGGCGACGAGCCCGAAGCCGCGAAGGACGGCGCGGCGGGCGCCTAGCCGGCACGCGGATGGCGAACGCAGCGGCAGTGACGGCGGCGAAGACGGAGGCGCCGGCTCCGGCGGTCCAGGACACCGAGATCATCCGGACGGTCGACCTCCGCAAGGTCTACGACCGGGGCGCGGCCGAGGTCCGCGCGATGGACGGCGTGAACCTCGTGATCCGCGCCAACGAGTACTGCGCGATCATGGGTCCCTCGGGCTCGGGGAAGTCGACCCTGATGAACCTCCTCGGCTGCCTCGACACGCCGACCTCGGGCCAGTACTTCCTGCGGGGCCAGGAGGTCTCGCGCTTCTCCGAGGACGAGCTGGCCCAGATCCGCAACCGCGAGATCGGCTTCGTCTTCCAGACCTTCCACCTGTTGCCGCGCTCGACCGCGGCCCGCAACGTCGAGCTGCCGCTCGTGTACGCCGGCATGCGCGCGGCCGACCGCCGGGCGCGGGCGAAGGAGCTCCTGCAGCTGGTCGGCCTCGGAGCGCGCTCCGAGCACCGTCCGAACGAGATGTCGGGCGGCGAGCGCCAGCGCGTGGCGATCGCGCGCGCGCTCGTGAACCGGCCTTCGCTGCTCCTGGCGGACGAACCCACGGGGAACCTCGACTCGCGGACGAGCGGGGAGATCCTGGCGCTGCTCGACGAGCTGCACGCGCGCGGCCACACGATCCTGCTCGTGACCCACGATCCCGAGGTCGGCAAGCGCGCGCGCCGGACGATCCGCGTGCGCGACGGGCTGATCGAGTCCGACGAGAGGCGCGCCTAGCCGCCGCCGGGGCGCCGTTCCCATGGGCGATCCGAGGATCGGGCTGCGCGCGCGGGAGTCGGTCGCGATCACGGAGGGCGTCCGGATCGCCCTGGACGCCGTCTGGGCCCAGAAACTGCGCTCCTTCCTGACGCTCAGCTGCGTCGTGATCGCGATCCTCTCGATCATCGCCGTCGTCTCCGTCCTCGACGGGATGGACAAGTACGTGCGCGAGGAGGTCGCCAAGGCCGGGACGAACGTCTTCACGCTCCAGCGCGCGAACGAGCTCGAGATCTTCACGGACTTCAACGCCTTCCTCGAGTCCCTGAAGAGCCCGCGGATCACGCTCGCGGACGCCCGCGCGCTGCGCGAGGAGATGGGGCTGGCGCAGTACGTGGACCCCGGCTACCGGACGCGCCAGAAGATCTTCGTCGGCGACCGGTCCGTCCAGGACGTCGAGGTCATGGGCCGGAGCGAGGAGTACCCCGGGGTCGAGGACGTCGACCTCCAGCTCGGACGCCACCTGACGCTGGTCGACGTCCAGACGAACCGCCCCTCGATCGTCCTGGGGAGCAAGGTCGCCGAGCTCCTCTTCCCCGACGTCAACCCGGTCGGACGCAAGGTCCGGATCCAGGGGCGGCACTACGACGTCGTCGGGACCTTCCGGGAGCGCGCGAACGTCCTCGGCAACGACCGCAACAGCTTCGCGATCATCCCGATCACGACGCTCCTGCAGCACTTCGGCGCGCGCCGCAGCCTGCGGGTCTACGTCAAGGCGAGCGCGCTCGACGCCTTCCCAGCCGCGATCGAGGAGGCCCGGACGATCATGCGGGTGCGCCGGGGGCTCCGGCCGGGAGCGAAGGACAACTTCAACATCTCGACCGCGGAGCAGCTGGTCAGCTTCTGGGAGAAGCTCTCGCAGGGGATCTTCTTCACGCTGACGGGCATCGTCAGCATCACCCTGGTGGTCGGAGGGATCATCATCATGAACGTGATGCTCGTCTCCGTGACCGAGCGCACGCGCGAGATCGGGATCCGCAAGGCCCTGGGGGCGCAGAGGCGAGCGATCCTCTTCCAGTTCCTCGTCGAGGCCGTCACGCTGACGACGGTCGGGGGGATCCTCGGGATCGCTCTCGGGATCTTCGCGGCCACGCTGGTCGGGGCCTTCACGCCCCTGCCCTACGCCGTGAACCCCTGGTCGATCCTGATCGCGCTCGTGATCGTCTTCGCCGTCGGCATCTTCTTCGGCATCTACCCGGCCAGCCGCGCCGCGCGGCTCGACCCGGTCGTCGCCTTGCGCCATGAGTGACCCGCGCTTCCGCAAGCGCCTGACGACGGCGCACCTGTTCGAGGGGGCCCGCCTGGCGCTCGACGCCCTGCTCGCGCACCGCCTGCGCTCCTCGCTCGTGATCCTCGGCGTCGCGATCGCCGTGGCGACCCTGATGGGGATGGTGGCCATCCTGTCGGGCCTCCAGGCGAAGATCGTCGCCGACGTGAAGGGCGGGGACACGCCGACGTTCTCGATCTCGCGCTTCGACCACGTCGAGGGCGGGGACTGGCGGGACATGCTCCATCGCCCGGTGCTCACGGCCGACGACGCGGACGCGATCCTCGCGCTCCCGGAGATCGAGGCCGTCGAGATCGCCTACGGCGAGGGCGACGGGCGCGTCCTGCGGCAGGGGAAGAACCTCGCGCGCCTGATCTTCGTGCGCGGGACCAACCTGTCGTTCCAGAAGTTCGCGATCGTCGACATCGCCGGCGGGCGCTTCTTCACGGAGCGGGAGCAGCTCGCCGCGCAGGACGTGTGCGTGCTGGCGGAGCGGACCGCGCAGGAGGTGTTCCCCTACGAGGACCCGATCGGCCGGAAGGTGCGGATCGACGACACGGACTTCGAGGTCGTCGGGGTCTTCGGGAAGTACGAGAGCCTGTTCGGGGCCATCGCCGAGAACTTCGCGGTGATCCCGTACACGACCTACGAGCGCCGCTACGCCTGGCGCGACGAGTCGCCGCAGATCAACTGCTTCCCCGTGGGGCCCGAGGCGGTCGAGCCCGCGGTCGAGGCCACCCGCGCCATCCTGCGCTCCCGGCACCACCTCGGGCCGGCCGAGAAGGACGACTTCTCGATCCTCACCTCGGACGCCGCGATGGAGTTCGTCGGGAAGATCACCGGCCCCGTGTCCCTCGTGCTCGTGATCATCTCGTCGATCGGGCTGATGGTCGGCGGCATCGGCGTGCTCATCATCATGCTCGTCTCGGTGACCGAGAGGACTGCCGAGATCGGACTGCGCAAGGCCGTCGGGGCCTCGCGGCGCGAGATCCTGTGGCAATTCCTGCTCGAGGCCGCCGTCCTCACGCTGATCGGCGGGATCCTCGGGATCGGCGGCGGGCTCGCTCTCGCCAAGGCCGCGACGCAGTTGATCGCGTTCCCCTTCGTCCTCCCCGTGCTCTGGATCGTGATCGCCGTCGGCGTCTCGGCCGGGCTCGGTCTCGTCTTCGGCCTCTACCCGGCCAACCGCGCCGCCCGCCTCGATCCGATCGCCTCGCTGCGCTACGAATAGGGCGATGAGGACGCCCGACGAAGCGCTGGCGGAGATCCTGCGCCTCGTCGCCGCTCCGACCGCGGCGGCGC
>DASRJG010000045.1:0-14216 GCA_035649595.1 Candidatus Polarisedimenticolaceae bacterium | reverse complement strand
GGTGCCCAAGCCGGGTCCGATCGCGAGCGCGGTCCGGTCGCGGGCGAGCGCCAGGACGGCCCCCGCGGCGGCGCGGCTCGCGGACCCCGCTCGTGTCTCCGACAGCCCCTCGGTCATCAGCTCCGCCTGGGCGCCCGCGACCACCGCCTGGACCGACCGTGGGGTTGCGACCGTCACCAGCCCCGCGCCCGCGCGGAGCGCCGCGCGACCGGCGAGGACGGCGGCCCCCGACTTCCCGCGCGAGCCGGCGAAGACGAGCAGGCGCCCCATCGCGCCCTTGTGCGCGTCCGGAGAGCGGGGCACGTAGAGCGCGGCGGCGCCCGCCTCGTCCAGCCAGGCGAGCTCGGCGCGCTCGGCGGCGACCGCGGCGTCCGGGATGCCGATGTCGATCACCGTCCAGGTTCCGGCGTGGGACGCCGCCGGCTCGAGCACGAGGCAGGGCTTCGGCCGGCACAGCGTGTAGGTCCGGTGCGCGCGCACGACCGGCCCCTCGAGCCTCCCGGAGTCGGCGTCGGCGCCGGAGGGCAGGTCGACGGCGACGACGGTCCCCCCGGAATCGGAGATCCACTCGATCGTGCGGGAGATCAGGCCTCGGGCGCCCCCGCGCACCCCGGTGCCGAGGAGCGCGTCGACGACCACGGCGTCGCGGTCGAGCGCCCCGAACGCGCGCGACCACGCCCCTTCGTCGCCGATCTCCTCCACGGGGCAGCCGGCCTCTCGCGCTCGCGCGAGCTCGCGCGCCGCGTCCGCCGACAGCGGCCCGTCGGCGACGAGCCGAACCGCCGCGGCGACACCGAGCCGCCGGAGGTGGCGCGCCGCGACGAGCCCGTCCCCGCCGTTGTTCCCCTTGCCGCAGGCGAGGACGACCTCCCGCGAGGCGAGATCACGGACCTCCTCGACCAGCGACTCCGCGACGCCGCGCCCGGCGGACTCCATCAGTCGCTCGCTCGGGATCCCGAGCTCGCGCATCGCGCGCGCGTCCACGCTTCGCATCTGGCGGCCGGTCAGGATCTCCACGATCGCGCACGATATCGTGTCTTCGCGGGACCGTCGCGGCCGACGTGCTAACGTCCCTCGCCGATGCCGCTTCGCTTCCTGACCGCCGGCGAATCGCACGGGCCCGCGCTGTCGGTGATCGTCGAGGGCCTTCCGGCCGGAGTTCCGATCGACAAGGCCGCGCTCGATCGCGACCTCGTCCGGCGCATGGGGGGCTACGGCCGCGGCGGCCGGATGCGGATCGAATCGGACGAGGTCGAGATCCTCGGAGGAGTCCGGTTCGGCCGCTCGCTCGGGTCGCCCATCGCCCTCGTGATCCGCAACCGGGACCATGCGAGCTGGGCCGAGGCGATGGCGACCCAGGGCGATCCTCCCGGAGGGGACGAGCTCCGGGCCGTGACGCGTCCGCGTCCGGGGCACGCGGACCTCGCCGGCGCGCAGAAGTACGGGACGCACGACGCGCGCGACATCCTCGAGCGGGCGAGCGCGAGGGAGACCGCGGCGCGCACCGCCGCCGGGGGGCTGGCCAAGGCGCTCCTCCGGGAGATCGGGGCCGTGGTGACCAGCCGCACCGTCGCGGTGGGCCGGGTCACCGCCCCGGACGCGGAGGGGGAGGATGTGGACGCGCTCCTGGCGCTCCCCGACGACGCCCCCATGCGCTCCCCGAGCACGGAGACCGTCGCCTCGATGATCGCGGAGGTCGATGCCGCGCGGCGGGCGGGGGACTCGGTGGGCGGCTGCTTCGAGGTCATCGCTCGCGGGGTCCCGCCGGGTCTCGGGAGCCACGTCCACTGGGATCGCCGGATCGAGGCCCGGCTCGGGGGCGCGATCCTCTCGATTCAGGCCGTCAAGGCGGTCTCGATCGGCGCCGGCCTCGAGGTCGCCGCGGGAACGGGGCGCGAGGCCCACGATCCGATCGGATACGACGCGCGGACCCGCCGCTTCACGCGCGCGAGCAATCGGGCCGGAGGGATCGAGGGAGGCATGACCAACGGCGAGATCGTGCGCCTCCGCGGGTACCTCAAGCCGCTGGCGACGCTGCCGCGGCCTCTCCCGTCGGTGGATCTGGTGACCAAGGAAGCCTTCACCGCGGACGTCGAGCGAACGGACACGGTGCCGATCGTCGCGGCCGGCGTGGTCGGCGAGGCGATGGCCGCGCTCGTCCTGGCGGACGCGCTGCTCGAGAAGTTCGGCGGGGACGCGCTGACCGAGACGCGGGCGAACGTGGACGCGTTCCTGGAGCGGCTGCGCGGCTATTGAGCCCCGAAAAAGAACGGAGCCGCGCGATGCCGACGATTACCCCCCGGTTCGCCCGACATCTCGCGGCTCCCAGAGGCCACCTGGCCTCCCCCTAGAATCCAGGCGCCGGCAAAGATGTACGGCGACGCGAAGGAGGCGTAAAGCGCCGCGAAAGGACGTATTCTGACTTTTCGAGGACGGATTCTGCGCGCGCTAAGGAAGGACTTGAGTCCCGTCGCCAGGCGTGTAGAATCCGTCGGACGCTGTTCGCTCCCCCCGGTATCGGGATTCCCAGGCACGGGTCGAGATATCGAGGGTGGGTACACAGGGACCGACCCTCCGGCTCGTCTTACCGACGGACCGAAAGGTGGATGTTGGCGGGTCGAGTCGAATTGGGATGACCCTCCGCCGGGGAGAGCGAGCAACGTCCGACGACGCTTCCATCAGCACCCCACTCCAAGACAGCCGTGCCGAACGCAACGCGACCCTAACGCCGGGTGGCGGGGATGTCAACAGGAAAATACAAGATGTCGGGTCCCGATCGTCCCTCCACCCAACCCAATGGGGTTACCGGCGTAACGATCGATCGTTGGGCGGCCGGGGGCCGGGGACTCGGACGTGTCGCCGGGAAGGTCTGGATGGTCGCGGGGGCCGTCCCGGGAGACCGGGTCGAGGCGCTCCCGATCCGGGATCACGGACGGCACGTGGACGCGGTGGTCCGCCGGCTCCTCGACGCGTCCCAGGACCGGCGCGTGCCCCCGTGCCCGCTCCAGTCGCGGTGCGGAGGGTGCCCGATGATGCCGGTCGCCGAGACGGCCCAGCGTGAGGCCAAGCGGCGGTTCGTCGTGGACGCCCTCGAGCGGCTGGGAGGGTTCCGGGACGTCCCCGTCGCCGACCTGGTGCCGATCGACCCGGCGCTCGGCTACCGCACCCGGATCGAGCTGACGCCGGCGAGGGTTCCGGGAGGCGGAACGCGCTGGGGATACCACCGCGTGGACGATCCGCAGGCCATCCTCGACGTGCCGTCCTGCACGATCGCGCACCCCGCTCTCCAGCCTCTGCTGGACTTCGTCCGCTCGCGGCCTCCGGACGCCTCCGGAGATGCGCGCCTGATCCTCCGCGTCTCCCGATCGAGCGCGGAGAAACTGCTCGCGCTGCGGGGCGAGGCGGGCTCGGTCCCGCCGATCGCCTCCTTCGCGCGCGCGGCGATGGCCGCCGATCCCGACCTGGTCGGCGTGGTTCGGCTGGTGTCGACCCCCGGCCGCCGCGGCGGATCGAGGACGGAGGTCGTCGCCGGTCGGGGCTGGATCGAGGAGGAGGTGCTCGGAACGACGTTCCGGGTCCCGGGCGGCACCTTCCTCCAGGTGCACGCCGCGGCGGCGGAGGCCCTCGGCCGCCGGCTCCTCGAGGAGGCCGGCGATCCGGACGACCTCGTCGAGCTCTACGCCGGCGTCGGCGCGATCGGCCTCGCGGCGGCCCGGCGCGGGACACGGGCGACGCTCGTGGACGCGGACCCCGACGCGATCGCGTGCGGCGACGAGGCGGCGCGGCGGTTGGGGCTCGACGTCGCGCTCGTCCGGTCGGACGTCCTGCGCTTCCTCGCGGCGCGCGCCGGGAACGCGCCTCCGGCGCTCGTCGTCGCCGACCCGCCGCGGACGGGCTTCGGACGAGGCGTGGCGTCCCGGCTGGCGACCTGGGGCCCGCCGCGGATCGCGGTCGTGTCCTGCGACCCGGCGACGCTCGCGCGCGACGCCGCCGCGCTCGCCGCGGGAGGTTACGTGCTGGAGCGCGTCGCGCCCTACGACTTCTTCCCGCAGACCGCGCACGTCGAGGCCTTGGCCTGGCTCAGGCGGCGGTAGGCCCTCCGGCGACCGCGGCGAGGATCGTCTCCAGCGCGAGCGCCTTGTTGACGTTGAGACGCAGGTCGCCCCGCGTGCGGTCGATCAGCGAGACGATCGCGGCCGCGCGCTCGGCGCCGAGCGCGCGGGCCAGCGTCGCGATCCGATCGACGGCGTCGCCGTGGAGCAGCGCGCCCCGTCCCGATGCATGGCGTGCGACGTCGCTGAGCAGCGCGGCCGCGAGGTCGAGGCCTTCGAGGAGATCGGCCTCGTCCTCGCCGGCGAGAGCGGCGGCGACCGCCGGGATGTCCGCCGCGCGCGCGGGTGTGGTCGCGAGGGCCTCGAGCGCATCGAGGAGCGCGTCGCGGCGCTCGGCCAGCCGCGTGAGGTCCAGCGCGGCGGCGCGAGCGGGGCGGCCCTCCGCGAGCGCCGCCCGAGCCCGCGCCTCGCCGTCGGGCATGCCTTGCGCCGCGAGCGCCCGAGCCAGGTCCTGCGGCGGCATCGGGCCGAAGCCGAGCTGGAAGCAGCGCGAGCGCACGGTCGGCAAGAGCAGGTGAGGACGGGACGCGACGAGGATCAGCACCGCCGCCCCGGGCGGCTCCTCGAGCGTCTTGAGCAGGGCATTCTGCGCTTCGGCGTTCATGCGGTCGGCGGGGTCCACGATGAACACCCTGCGGCCCGCCTCGCGCGGGGTGAACGAGGCGTGACGGGTCAGCTCGCGGATCTGGGGCACGACGATGAACGAGCGCAGGTCTCCGCTCCCGGTTTCCGGCACACCGTCGTCCTCCTCGTCGGGCTCCTCCCCCCCGCGCCCGGCTCCACGCTTCTCCTTCTTGGGGAGCCGGGTCGTGATCATGAGGTCGGGGTGGTTTCCGTGCGAGGCCTTCGTGCATCCGAGGCACGTCCCGCAGGCCTCGCCCTGCGCCGTGGGCGACTCGCAGACCAGCGCCTGCGCGAGGGCGAGCGCGACGCGGCCCTTGCCGACCCCCTCCGGGCCGTGGAACAGGAACGCATGCGGGAGCCGCCCCGAGGCGAGCAGGCGCGCGAGCACCGTCCGGGCGTGCTCGTGGCCGAGGACCTCCGGGGCGATCATGCGGGCTCGTCCGAGTCGAGGGCGGGGAAGAGGTCCGACAAGAGGTCGTCCACGCGCGCCCCGACGCTCTCCGCGCTCCCTTCGCCGGCGATGATCCGGAAGCGGAACGGCTCGGCCTCCGCCAGCGCGAGGTAGCCGTCGCGGACGCGCCTGTGGAAGTCCAGGGGCTCCCGCTCGAAGCGCCCTTCCGCCCGCTCGAGCCGGAGCTCGTCGTTGCGACGTCGTGCCCGCTCGAGCCCGAGCTCGGGATCCAGATCGAGGAGCACGGTGCGATCGGGGCGGCGATCGAGCGGCGGATGCTCGTGCAAGCGGCGGATGAGGTCGAGGTCGAGCCCGCGCGCGTACCCCTGGTAGGCGAGCGTGGCGTCGAGGTAGCGGTCGCACAGGACGTGGGTTCCCGCCGCCAGGGCCGGCTCGACGATCTCGTGGAGATGCTGCGCGCGGTCCGCGACGTAGAGCAGCAGCTCGGACAGCGGCGAGAGACGGAGCACCTCGTCGCCGAGGAGCACGGCGCGGAGCCCGCGCCCCACCCTCGTTCCCCCGGGCTCGCGCGTGACGACGACCGTCTCGTCGGCGCCCTGGAGCTTCTCCGCGAGCCTCGCGATCTGCGTCGTCTTTCCCGAGCCTTCGATCCCCTCGAACGTCACGAAGTAGCCGCGCGGCCGCGTGGAGGCGAGCAGGCGCGGATCGACCTGCGTCACGGGCGTCAGCCCCGGCCCCGCGGATCCGCTGGCGAGCGTGTCGTCGTGGAGCGCCACGCTGCGATGCTATTCTCGGCGCCGATGGGAGCCAAGAGCTTTCGCGTCGCGGCGATCCTGGCCGCCATCGCGGTCGCAGCGCTCGTCGCCGTCGCCGCCATCAAGCAGAACCCGGTCACGTATCGCGAGGTGCGTCACGACGTCGAGCCGATCCTCCCCGACATGGTGGACATCCCCGGTGGGACGTTCACGATGGGGGACGACGCGCGCGGGCGGGACATCGAGCGTCCCGCGCACGCGGTCGAGATCTCCCCGTTCCGCCTCGCGCGCTACGAGGTGACGAACGCCGAGTACGAGCGCTTCTGCGACGCGACCGGGCGCCCCTCGCCTCCCGACCCCGACTTCGCGGAGGTGAACCCTCTCGGGAAGAACTACGTCACGGAGCACCCGCGCCACCCGGTGGTCATGATCAGCTGGTCGGACATGGCGGCGTACTGCGCGTGGCTGTCGGATCGGACCGGACGGGACTTCCACCTGCCGACCGAGGCCCAGTGGGAGCGCGCGGCGCGCGGCGGCCGGGAGGGCGTCGAGTACCCCTGGGGGCCGGAGCGCGAGCGCGATCGCGCGCGCATCTTCCTGACCTGGTCGGAGGGGACGGTGGAGGTGGGCTCGTATCCGCCGACCGGCTACGGCCTCTACGACATCGCGGGAAACGTCGCCGAGGCGACCGCCGACTGGTACGACGAGCGGTACTACGCGAAGTCCCCGCGCAAGGACCCGACCGGCCCCTCGGGCTTCGCGAACTACGCGACCCTGATCTCGCCGTGGAAGCGGAGCCGGCTCAAGGGGCGGTGCCACGTGGTCCGCGGCGGCTCCTACCGGGCCCCCTGGGACGGCGTGATGCAGGGCGTGGACGGCCGCCCCGAGCTGTCGTGTCAGACGTTCGGACGGGACTGGCTCTACCAGCAGCCGTACACGCACTTCGACCTCGGGTTCCGTCTCGCCGAAGGCGGCGTCTGGCGGTAGGCGCGCGGTCAGGAGCGGGACAAGCTCGGGCTCGAGAAGTACGACACGGCGGCCGCCCGGTCGCGCGCGATCTGATCGGCGAGCTGCGCGGGACCTTCGAACGTCATCTCGTCCCGGAGCCGCGCGAGGAAGCGGACCTCGATCCGCTCGCCGTAGAGGTCCTCGTCCGCGTCGATGAGGTGCGACTCGACGCACAGGGAGGTGCCGCCGAACGTCGGCCGCACGCCGACGTTCGTCACCGACGGATAGCGGAAGGCGAACGCGAGGGTCTCGGTGACGTAGACCCCGCGCCTCGGAATCATCTCGTTCTCGACGGCGAGATTGGCGGTCGGAAAGTCCATCAGTCGCCCGCGCCCCGCGCCGCGGATCACCTCGCCCGACACCGCGAACGGGCGGCCGAGGAATCGGTACGACCGCGCCACGTCCCCGTCCTCGACCGCCGTGCGCACCGCGGAGGACGAGACGGTCTCGCCGTCCACCTCGACCGGAGGGACGCAGACGACGGAGAAGCCCTGCGCGGCGCCCACCGACTCCAGCAGGCGAATGTCGCCGCCGCGCGCGTGCCCGAACCGGAAGTTCCTCCCGACGTGGACCGAGGCGAAGCGCACCCGCGTCCCGAGGTACCGGCCGAAGAACTCCTCGCCGTCGAGCGCCGCCATCTCCCGGTCGAACGGCAGGATCAGGACGCCGTCCAGGCCGGTCGCCTGGAGCGTCTCGATCTTCTGCCGCCGCGTCTGGAGGAGCTTCGGCCGGCGCGAGGGGGCCACCACCGCCAGCGGGTGCGGCTCGAAGGTCACGAGGAGCGAGGGGGACGATCGCGCCGCGGCCGCCTGCGCCACGCTCGCGAGGATCTTCTGATGACCGAGGTGGACGCCGTCGAAGTTGCCGATCGTGGCGACGACCGGCTCGCGTCCGGTGGGGAAGGCATCCAGGGAGTTCCAGACGTTCATGAGAGGCCCAGCCAAGCGGGACGCCACGCGACGAGCCCCTGGACGAGCAGATTCGCGTAGAGCCCGGCCATCAGGTCGTCGGCCATGATACCCGAGCCACCGGGGAGGGCTTCGAGACGGTTCGCGGGCCAGGGCTTGATGACGTCGAGCGCGCGGAACAGGAGGAACGCGGCGATCAGGACGCGCGGCGCGATCGGCACGAACATCAGGGTCACCAGCTGTCCCGCGATCTCGTCGACGACGACCGGCCCGGGATCGGAGGCGCCCAGATGCGCCGCCGCACGGTCCGCCGCCCACGTGCCGACGAGCGCGAAGAGCGCGGCCCCCGCGGCGACGCCGAACCCTCCCGCCGCGCGATCGAGCGCCCAAGCGATCGCGAGCGCGGGGAGGGACCCGAACGTCCCCGGGGCGATCGGGGCGTAGCCGATGCCGAGGCCGGTCGCGAGCGCGACCGCGACCTTGTCGCTACGCGGCACCGACGATGCGTCCGACGAGGTCGTACCCCGCGGTTTCGGTGAACGTCACGCGCGCGAACGTCCCGGGGGCGGCGTGGCCGTCGTTGATGAGGATCTGGCCGTCGACATCGGGCGCCTGGGTCGCCATGCGGCCGACGAGCAGGTGCTCGGTCTCGGGGTGCGCTCCCTCGACCAGGACCTCGGCGGTCGAGCCGACGCGGCGCAGGTTCTTCTCGAACGCGATCGCCTGCTGCGCCTCCATCACACGCGCGCGGCGTCGCGCCTTGGTCGCCTTCGGGACGTCGTCGGCCAGGGCGTGGGCGGAGGTGGAATCCTCGTGTGAGTAGGTGAAGACGCCGACGTGGTCGAGGCGGGCGGCCTCGAGGAACGCGAGCAAGGCCTCGAACTCGGCCTCGGTCTCGCCGGGGAATCCGACGATGAACGTGCTGCGGAGGGCGGCCCCCGGGATGGCGGCGCGGAACCGGTCGAGGAGCGCGAGGTGGCTCTCCGCGGAGCCCCCCCGGCGCATCCGGCGGAGGACGCCGGGATCGGCGTGCTGCAGGGGGATGTCCACGTACGGCACGACGGTCCGGCAGCGCCCCATCGTCTCGACGAGCCGGTCCGTGATGGTGTTCGGGTAGAGGTAGTGCACGCGCACCCAGCGGAGATCCGGCACGCCGTCGAGCGCCTCGAGAAGCTCGGGCAGGCCGCCCTCGTCCCGACGATCCCGCCCGTAATGGCTCGAGTCCTGGGCGATGAGGTTGATCTCGCGAACGCCGCGGCACGCGAGCGACTCCGCCTCGGCGACGACGTCCGCCCGCGGGCGCGATCGGAACGCGCCCCGGAACGCCGGGATCGCGCAGAACGAGCAGGTGTGATCGCAGCCTTCGGCGATCTTCACGTACGCGGTCCACGGCGGGGTGGCCAGTTTGCGGGGCGTGGCGGCGTCGTAGAGGTAGCGGGCTCCCCGGTCGTCGAACAGGGGCAGATCGCTCTTGGGCTTCGGCGCCAATCCGACCGCAGCGACGATCGTGTCCAATTCGTCCAGCCCCACGAATGCGTCCACGTCGGAGGCGAGCTCGCGCGCGAGCTCCTCGCGGTAGCGCTGGACCATGCAGCCCGCCACCACCACGCGCTTGACGCCCCCCGACTCCTTCATCGACGCCGCGTCGAGGATGGCGCGGACCGACTCCTCGCGCGCCGCCTCGATGAAGCTGCAGGTGTTGACGATCACGACGTCGGCCTCGGCCGGGTCGGTCACGAACGCGCACCCGGCGCGATCGAGATGCCCCAGCATCACCTCGGTGTCGACGAGGTTCTTCGAGCAGCCGAGGCTGACGACGCCGACGCGCGTGCGGCTCATGGGTAGAGCCGGTTGATCTGCCGCGGATAGGGGATCGCCTCGCGGAGGTGCGGCAGCCCGGTGATCCAGGTGATGCACCTCTCGATCCCCATTCCGAACCCGGAGTGCGGGACCGTCCCGTACTTGCGGATGTCGAGGTACCAGCGGAACGCAGCCTCGGGGAGCTCGTGCTCGGCGATCCGCTTGGCGAGCAGATCGTGGTCGTGGATCCGCTGGCTGCCGCCGATGATCTCGCCATACCCCTCGGGGGCGAGCATGTCCACGCACAGAGCCTTCGTCGGGTCGTCCGCGTCGGGTTGCATGTAGAACGCCTTGATCTCCGCCGGCCAGTGCGTGACCATCACCGGCCGGTCGAAGCGCCGCGTCAGGAGCGTCTCGTCGAAGCCGCCGAAGTCGTTCCCGTAGGCGAACGCGGGAGCCCCCGCCTCGCGCATCTTGGCCTGGGCCTCCGGCTCCGCGAGCGCTCGCGCGGCGTCGTCGTAGGTGATCCGCGGGAACGGGGGGACCACGCGCTCGAGCAGCGACGTGTCCCGCTCGAGAACCTTCAGGCTCTCCCGGCAGCGGTCGAGCGCGCGGCCGACGACGTACGAGACGAACTCCTCGGCCAGCTCGAGCAGCCCCGGGAGCTCGAGGAACGCGACCTCCGGCTCGATCATCCAGAACTCGGTGAGGTGACGCCGCGTCTTGGATTTCTCCGCGCGGAACGTCGGCCCGAAGCAGTACACCCGGCCGAACGCCATGCAGGCCGGCTCGAGGTAGAGCTGGCCGGATTGCGTCAGGTAGGCCTTCTCGTCGAAGTACGGGGTCTCGAACAGCGTGGACGTCCCCTCGCAGGCGTTCGGCGTCAGGATCGGGGAATCGATCAGGACGAAGTCGCGCTGGTAGAAGAAGTCCCGGCAGGACTGGACGACCTCGTTGCGGATCGTCAGGACCGCGTGGGGCGTCTTCGAGCGGAGGTACAGGTGCCTGTGGTCGAACAGGAACTCGACCCCGTGCTCCTTCGGCTGGATCGGATACTCGGCGGCCAGGTGCAGGATCCGCAGGTCGGTCAGCCCCAGCTCGTAGCCGCCGGGCGCCCGGTCGTCCTTCCGCACCACGCCGCGGATCGCCACCGAAGATTCCGCGGTGACGCGATCGAGCGCCTCGAAGACCTCGGGGGAGACGTCCTTGATGCCCGCCACGCACTGGAGGTATCCGGTTCCGTCCCGCAGGACCACGAACCGGATCTTGCCCGACGAGCGCTTCTGATAGATCCAGCCGCGCAGCTGGACGTTCGCTCCGACGTGATCCGCAAGCTCGCCGATGTAGACCCAGTCGCGCGTCACGCCGCCTCTACTTCTCCGCCTCTTGCTGCCGGTGACGGGCGTAATCGGCGACGATCTTCTCCTGCACCTGCGCGGGGACCTCGTCGTAGTGGTCGAACTCCATGTGATAGGTCCCGCGGTCGGAGGTGATCGACTTCAGCGTGGAGGCGTACGTGAGCATCTCGGAGAGCGGCACGAGCGCCTTGATGACCTGGTAGCGACCCTGCGTCTCCATCCCCTGGGGCTTGCCGCGGCGCGAGGAGAGGTCGCCCATGATGTCGCCCATGTTCTCCTCGGGCGCGGTGATCTCCACGTTGTTGATCGGCTCCAGGATCGTCGGGCGGGCCTGCTCCATCGCGGCCTTGAAGGCGAGCGAGCCCGCGATCTTGAACGCCATCTCCGACGAATCGACGTCGTGGTACGACCCGTCGGTGAGGATCACGCGGAAATCGACGACCGGATTCCCGGAGAGCCAGCCGCGCTCCGCCGACTCGCGGATCCCCTTCTCCACCGCGGGGCGGAAGTTCTGCGGGATCGAGCCGCCGAAGATCTTGTCCACGAACTCGAATCCGCCGCCCCGGGGGAGCGGCTCGAGCTCGATCCAGCAGTCGCCGAACTGGCCCCGGCCCCCGGTCTGCTTCTTGTGCCGGCCCTGGACGGCGGGCACCTTCCGCTTGATCGTCTCGAGGTAGGGGACCTTCGGCTGCTTCAGGACCGCTTCCACCCCGAACTTCTTCTTCATCTTGGCGATCGCGACCTCGACGTGGACCTGGCCGTTCCCGCTGACGAGGAGCTCGTGCGTCCGGCTGTCGCGGGCGACGCGGAGCACCGGGTCCTCCTCCATCAGGCGCGCGAGCGCGGTCGAGATCTTGTCCTCGTCCCCCTTGGACTTCGGCTCGATCGCGAACGAGATCGCCGGCTCGGGGAACGCGATCGGCGGGTACTGGATCGGAGCCGCGGGATCCGCGAGCGTATCCGAGGTCCGCGTCTCCTTCAGCTTGGCGACCACCCCGAGATCTCCCGCCCGGAGCGCCGCGATCGGCACGAGCTGCTTGCCCTGGAGCAGGTTGACGGTCCCGAGCCGCTCGGAGACGTTGCGGTTGACGTTCAGGACGGGGGTGTCTCCCTTGAGCGTGCCGGAGATCACCCGGAACAGGGACATGCGCCCCGCGTAGGGATCCGCGATCGTCTTGAAGACGAACGCGGAGACCGGCGCCTCCGCGGACGGAGGGCGCGAGTCCTCGGCCCCGGTCGACGGGACGACGCCGACGCGCGGCGGGCGCTCCGACGGAGCGGGCATCAGCTCCACCGCCGCGTCGAGGATGCTGCGAATGCCGATCGCGCGCGTCGCCGACGCCACGACGACGGGGAACACCTTGCGCTCGAGGAACGCCCTGTGGAGCCCGGCCACCATCCGGTCGTGCGGAAGCTCGCCGCTCTCGAAGTACACCTCCATCAGGGAGTCGTCGCTCTCCGCGACCATCTCCACGAGCTTCCCGTGATACTCCTTCGCCATCTCCTGCAGGTCGGCCGGAACGTCGCCCGAGGTCACCTGCCCGCTGCCGTCCTTCGCGTAGCGGTGGGCCTTCATCGTGATGAGGTCGATCACGCCTTCGAACCCCGACTCCGAGCCCATCGGAACCTGGATCGGCACCGCGCGACGGTCGAAGCGCTCGGAGATCGCGCTCATCGTCCGCTCGAACGAGGCGTTGTCCCGATCGAGCTTGTTGATGACGAAGATCCGGGGGACCTGGTACTCCTGGCAATACTTGAAGACCCGCTCGGTGATGACCTGCACGCCCGCGACCGCCTCGACAAGGAGCAGCGCCGCGTCCGCGATCGAGAGGCCGGCCTTGGCGTCGGCGACGAAGGCCGCGTATCCCGGCGTATCGATCAGGTTGATCTTCGTGTTCCGCCACTCGAGGTGAGCGAGCGACGTCTGCAGGGAGATCTTCCGCTCGATCTCCTCGTCGTCGAAGTCGGTCGTCGTCGTCCCGTCGTCCACGCGACCCAGGCGGTTGACCGCCCCCGCGACGAACAGCAGCGCCGAAGCGAGGGAGGTCTTGCCGCAATCGCCGTGGCCGATCAGGGCGACGTTGCGGATGTCCGGTCCGTCGTAGATCTTCATCGGAGACCCCTTCGACGAAAGCCGCCAGGATAGCACGCCGGCACGAAATCCCGGCGAATAAAGCGCCGTTCCCGGCGCTTTCTTGACCCCCCTCGGCGGCGGCCCTACGTTCTCGCACGGCCCGACTTCGTCCGCGGGGAGACACCGTCGTGATCGCCAACTGTCCGAGCTGCGGCACGCACTTCAAACTCGATCGGCCTCCAACCGCTGCGCGCGCGCGGTGTGGGCGATGCGACTCGGACGTCGATCTCTCCCACCAGCGGACGTACCGGATCGTGGACGCGAGCCGCGCGCAGCCGGTCGCGCGCGCCGCGGCGGCGGCCGTGGCCGCGACGGTCCCCGATTTCTGGAAGGATCCCGATCCGCTTCCGGCGATCCCGGAGATGGCGCGCCGCGGAGCGTTCGAGGCGTCGGTGCCGCCGGTCGCCGAGAGCGATATCCTCCCTGAAACGGTCGGTGAGGGCGATATGGACGCGCTGGCGGAGGCCGTTCCGGAATCGCAGGCGACGATCGCGACCCTTGCGATGTGGGTCGCCGCGGGCGCGATCGCGGGGACCGGAATCAGCTGGATGTCGGGAGGCGAGACGTTGACGGGGGTCGCGGCGGGCGCGGCGACCGGCGTGGTGGCGGCTTGGGGGTGGGCGCGATGGACGTCGCCGAAGTAGGGACCGATACCGCGTCCTGTCCGAGGTGCGGGGAGGCGTGGACGCGATCCTCGCTCGTGACCGCTCCCTCGTTCGGCGGCCGCTCGCTCCATCGCTGCCGCCGCTGCGGCACGCGTGTCGCCACCGGAACGGCCGCGCCGCAGATCGTCTTCACCTGCGAGTCCTGCGGGCTTCCGTTCCTCGCCCAAGCGCTGCTCCCCCACGGGGAGCACCAGTGCGCCGCCTGCGCCTCCGGACGGGTCCCGCCCGAGCTTCCCGACCGGCACATCGCCGCCGCCGCCGAGAACGAGGTCCGGAGCGCGCTCGCGTCGCGGTGGCGATTCGTCGCGTCGCCGGCCGCGCAGCCTTACCTCGACCGCATCGCGGCGCAGGTCGCCGAGAGGATCGAAGGCGCTCCGCCGCGGCCGCGTGTGGTGCTCGTCGATTCGACCGAGCACCGGACGCTCGCGCTGCCGTCCGGC
>DASRJG010000044.1:0-7786 GCA_035649595.1 Candidatus Polarisedimenticolaceae bacterium | reverse complement strand
CGTGGCGGGGGACAAGTCGTCCTTGATCACGTGGACGGCTCCGCGCTCGGACCTCTTCTATGTCCGGTCGAAGCGGGCGTCGGGGGGGTACACGATCTACGGCTCCTACGATCTGAAGATCTCGAACCCATAGCCGATCGGGCTAGCGTGACTTCCGCGGGGCGGGCCTCTTCGGCCCGCCCCTTTTTTTCGGCTTGGCGGCGGCCGCGTTCTCGCGCCGCTCCAGGAACGCGGCGAGCATCCCCTCTTGCTCGCTCCAGACCTTCTGGATCAGCTCGAGCGCGGAGGCGAGGTCGTCGCGCTCGAGCGCGTCGAGAACGCGCGAGAAGCCCGGGGCCTCCACCAGCCCCGCCTCCTCCCACGCCTCGAGCCAGAGCGGCATGTAGCGGAGCCCGGAGAGGATGATCCCGCGGATCGTCGCCACCAGGTACGGCCGGTTCGCCGGCGCCAGGATCGCCTCGTGGAAGTCGGCGTAGAGGCGCACCCGGGTCAGGGGGTCGCGGGCGCGGTCCATCCGCACGACGATCGCCCGTGCCGTCGCGATCGTCCGGGACGTCATTTGCGGCCAGGCCTGGCGGATCCCCTGCGCGGCCAGGGTCGAGCGGACGTCGGCCATCTCCCGAAGCTCGCGGCTGGAGACCGGGCGGACCCGCGCGCCTCGGTTCGGGAGGAACTCCACGAGCCCCTCGGATGCGAGCGTGTGCAGGGCCTCACGGAGCGGGATCACGCTACAGCCGAGCGAGGCCGCCAGCTCCTCCTGGCGGAGCTTGACCCCGGACGGGTAGACGCCCCGCAGGATCGCCTCGCGGATCGCGCCGGCCAGGCGCGGGGCGCTCGGCGAGCGCTTCTCGCGCGCCCTCGCGGCGCTCACGGCTTCCGCGTGCGCTCGAGGATCGACTTGAGATCCTCGACCGTCCGGTTCCGCTTGGCGTCGGAGTGCCCGAGGATCGCCTGGAGCGCGTCCCCGATGTGCGGGATGTACTTCTCGATATAGGAGCGCTTCTTCTCCTCGTCGGCCACGCGGCGGCGGTGGCGGACGAAGACGCCGAGCCGACGGCCGGCTTCCATCAGGGCGAGCCTGAGCTCCTTGACGATCTCCGGGTACGAGGCGACCGCCTCCTTGGACTCCGAGGTGAACGGGACCCAGACCGAGGCGACGTGGACCGAGAGGATCATCGGCCCCGTCGGCAGGGCCCCCTTGGACTGGAGCAGCCCGTACGACCTCCAGTCCACCGAGAGGACCGCCTTCGTGATCGCGCAGGCCCCCTGCTGGTACTGGAGCGGCACGCGGTTGGCGAATCGGTACAGCTCGATCAGCTCGTCTCCCGGGAGCTGGCCGCCGTAGGCGAGCCCGACCTCGACCTGGAAGGGGTTCCCCCGGTAGACGGCGGGAGGCCGCGTCGCCGCCGTCGCGAAATCGCACGGGACGCGCGTCTGCAGCCCCTTGGCCAGGAGCTCCTCGCCGATCGGGGAGAGGCAGGCGGTCGGCGGGGCCATGATCTTGACCGTCGGGATGGCGCGGAAGATCGCCTCCGCTTGCGAGGTCGACACCCGCCGCGGGTCGGCGTCCGGCCTCACCCCGGCCGCCCGGCAGATCTGCTCGGCGACCGCAGGGCTCACGCGCGAGAAGTCGGAGGAGAGCATGGCGCGGACCGTCCTCTGCGACGAGTCCTTCAGCATGCGCAGGAGGATCCCGAGCTCGATCCCGTAGGGGTGCGGCTTGATCTCCTTCGAGGCGACCGGCAGCTCGTGCACGACCCGCTCGAAGACCCGGACGTCCTCCTTGGGCGCGACGTAGCGGAGCGTGACGTGGGGGTTGGCCACCGCGCTCTGCTCGATGTAGTCGTCCACCGAGCGCCGGCCCTTCTTGTACGTCGCCTCCAGCTCGATCTCGACCCGGGTCCCCTGGTCCCGGTCCCACGGGACCTCCACGTCCTTGTGGACGACCGGCGCGTTCTTCTGCGTGTCGATCGCGATCTCGAAGAGGTGGGCCGGCTTCCTCGGTCCGGTCTTCGAGACGATCCGCACGGGCTTGCCCGTGGTGAGGACGCCGTACATCCCGGCGGCCGAGATCCCGATCCCCTGCTGCCCGCGCTGCTGCTTGAGTCGATGGAACTTCGACCCGTAGAGGAGCTTGCCGAAGATCTTCGGGATCTGCTGCCGCACGATCCCCGGACCGTTGTCCTCGACCACGATCCGGAACCGCTCCTCCCCGAGCTCCTGGATCTCCACGATCAGCTCGGGGAGGATCCCCGCCTCCTCGCAGGCGTCGAGGGAGTTGTCCACCGCCTCCTTGATCGCGGTGAGCAGCGCCTTCTGGGGGTTGTCGAACCCGAGCAGGTGGCGGTTCTTGGTGAAGAACTCCGAGATCGAGATCTCCCGCTGCCGCGCGGCCATCGTGGTCGCGTCCTCGCGCGCGGGGGGGACGCCACGCGGAGCGGTGCGAGGTCCGGCGACAGGCGTGGCGACGGGCGCGTCGAAGAGTGCGGGCTGCGCGGCGCGCGCGCGTGCGCTCGTCTTCTTGGCCATCGGAGCGCGCATTGTATCAACGCGACGCTCGCGGACGTCCGGCGGACGATGAAACGCGGCGGTGCCGCGCTCGGCCTTCCGGCACGCGCGTTGCCCTCGTTCGGCGCGCGGCAGGGGGCCAGACTCCCAGCCGCCGGCGACGGGTAACGGGACCCCCGGAGCCGGTGGACCGTCACGCCGCCGGACGCGGGCCGGGGTTCTTTCGAGGAGGCGACTCCGGTCCGTGTCCGTTCCTCCCTATAATCGGCGGATGGCGCGGGGATTCGCAGCGACACCTCCGTTCGGCGGTCCGGAGGCGGCCGCCGCGTTCGACGACGCGGCCGCGGCCGTGCTCCCGGTCCCCTACGAGGCGACCGTCTCCTACGGAGGGGGGACCGCGCGCGGACCCGAGGCGATCCTCGACGCGTCCACGCAGGTCGAGCTGTACGACGAGCAGCTCGGGCGCGAGCCGTTCCGCGCCGGGATCTGGACCGACGCGCCGCTCGACGTCGCGGGGACGACCGAGCAGGTCGTCGCCAGGATCCGCGAGCGCGTCGCGCGGCTGATGGACGCGGGGAAGTGGGTCCTCATGCTCGGGGGGGAGCACTCGATCACCCCCGGCGCCGTCGCCGCCGCGGCCTCGCGACATTCCGGCCTTCGCGTCGTCCAGCTCGACGCCCACGCCGACCTCCGGGAGGAGTACGAAGGGGACCGGTGGTCCCACGCCTGCGCGATGGCGCGATGCCTCGATCTCGGCGTCACGCTCACCGCGATCGGCATCCGCAACTACAGCGCCGGCGAGGCGCGCCGGATCGGCGCGGGGATCCCGGGCTACCGGATCGTCCACGGCTGGGAGTTGCGGGACCACGCCCGGATCGAGCGCGCGCTCGAGGGGGTGGACGGCCACCCGGTCTATCTGACGGTGGACGTCGATTACTTCGATCCGGGGATCGTCCCGGCGACGGGGACCCCCGAGCCGGGAGGCGGAGCCTGGTGGCCCACGCTCGAGCTCCTCGATGGGCTGTTCGCCCGCGCGAACGTGGTCGCCTGCGACGTCGTCGAGCTCGCGCCCGCCCCGGGATTGCACCACGCCGACTTCGCCGCCGCGCGGCTGGCCTACAAGTTGATCGGCCTGCGTTTTCCCCGCTAGCGCCGGATCAGCTCCGCGCCCACCTCATGATCTCGGGGACGGTCGGGCGCTTCCCATACATCAGGATCCCGATCCGGAACACCTTCGCCGCGGCGCGGAACAGGATCCAGGTCGTCGCCGCCGTGAGCAGGATCGACAGCGCGATCTGCCACGCAGGGGGCGTCTGGACGCAGATCCTCATGAACATCACCATCGGCGCGAAGATCGGCGTCAGCGACAGCACCACCGCCACCAGCGAGTCCGGATGGCCGACGAAGAAGATCGTCGCCATCATCGGGAGCATCAGGCACATCTGCACCGGTGCCTGGAGGTTCTGAGCCTCCTGCTCCGAGTTGCAGACCGCGCCGATGCAGGCGAACAGGGCGACGTACATGAAGTAGCCGAGGATGAAGTACACGAGGAAGAGCACGAGCTTCGCGGGCGTGAACGTGGAGACGACCCCCGAGAACTCGGCCCCCGAGAACTTCGCCATCACGAAGAAGCGCAACGCCCCGGCCGTCACCATGTAGATTGCGACCTGAGTGAGACCGACGAGCCCGATGCCGAGGATCTTCCCCGTCATCAGCTCGTTGGGGCTGATGGAGCCGAGCAGGACCTCCATCACGCGGCTGGACTTCTCCTCGAGGATCCCACGCATCATCGCGATCCCGTAGAGCAGCACCGTCATGAAGAGGATGAAGACGAAGGTGAACGTGCCGAAGTAGACGCCGAGGAACCCCTTCTTCGTGGAGCCCCCCTCGCGCTGCACCTCGAACGTCTCCATCTCGACCGGCGCCATCAGCTTCGCGACCACGTCCTTGTCCACGGCGACGTTCGCCTTCTCGAAGCGCAGTCCGATGATCGCCCTGCGGAGCGCCCCCTGGAACTCCGCGATCGACCGGATGTCGCCGACCGACTTCCCGTAGAAGTTGAACGCGTTTTCGGCGTCGATGTCGTCGGCGACGGTGAGCACCCCGAACAGCTCGCCGCTGCGCACCCGTCCCTCGAGCGAGGCGCGGGTCGCGTCGATCGTCCCGGCGATCGGGACGTCCTCGATCCGGTACCGCGGCGTCCCGTCCTTCAGCTTCTGGTCCCCGAGCTCGCGGACGAGGGGCTCGCGGAGCTTCTTGGTCCCGTCCACCAGCGCGATCGCCTGGGGCTTGTTCCCCGAGAGACCGACGAGGGCCATCGGCCCGACGGTCAACGCGACCATCAGGACGGGGAAGATCGCGGTCCCGATCCAGAACGACTTCTTCATGACCCGCTCGCGGTACTCGCGGCGGACGACCATCATCATGCTATGCATCGCCGACCCTCTCGAGCGCCGGCACCGCCGGCGCGCCGACCTTCTCGATGAAGATGTTGTGGAGCGTCGGGGCGACGATCTCGAACTTCGTCACGCGCAGGCGCCCCGACAGGGCCCGGAGGATCCCCTGGGGATCCGCGCCGGCCTCCAGCCGGATTTCGGAGTAGGCGCCGTAGTCGTCGATCCGCGCCACCTCGGGGAGGCTCGCGAGGAATGCGCCGTCCCCGGTGTACTCGACCAGCACGGAGTTCTTCCCGAACCCTTCCTTGACGCGCGCGAGCGGGCCGGAGAGCACGAGCCGCCCCTTGTTGATCAGGGCGATCTCCTTGCACAGGCGCTCCGCGGTCTCCATCTGATGCGTGGAGAACACGATCGTCGTCCCGCTGCGGTGGAGCGCGAGGATCTGGTCCTTGAACAGGTTCTGGTTCACCGGGTCCATTCCCGAGAACGGCTCGTCGAGGATGAGGATCGGCGGGTTCCCCAGGACGGCGGCGGCGAACTGGATCTTCTGCTGCATCCCCTTCGACAGCTCCTCGACCTTCTTCATCCCCCAGTCGGCGATTTCGAGGCGCTCGAGCCAGACCTGGGCCTCCTTGCGCGCGTCGCGCGGCGTGGCCCCCTTCAAGGTCCCCTGGAACTCGAGGACGTCGAGGACCTTCATCTTCCGGTAGAGGCCGCGCTCCTCGGGGAGATAGCCGACGTGGTTCCGCACGTTGTCCGACGCGGGCTTCCCGAGGACGGAGATCGTGCCGGAGTCCGGCCGGATGATGTCCATGATCATCCGGATCGTCGTGGACTTGCCGGCTCCGTTCGGGCCGAGGAGCCCGAAGATCTCTCCCTCGGGGATGTCGAGCGTGACGCCGTCGACCGCCCGGAAGTCGCCGAACGCCTTCACGACATCGCGGATTGCGATGGCGGTAGTCATGAGGTCCTCCTCCTGCTGTGCCGGCTCAGTATACGGACGCGGACACCCCCGGTTATGCTTGACCCCATCCGTGACCACCGATACCTTTAGCCGGCGATGATCACCGGTTTCAACACGGACGTCCAGTACGAAGGACGCGTGTTCCACGTTCAGACCGAGGACAAGGGGCTCGACAATCCGGTCGTCGAGAGCCTGGTCTACACCGGGGGGGAGATCATCACCTCCCGCCGGTCGTCGTACGGCGACCTCGTCCGCGCGAACGAGTACTCCGAGCAGGAGATCGCCCGCCGGATGGAGACCCAGCACCAGGCGATCATCCGCGAGATCCTCTCCGGGCGCTTCGACCCCGAAGGCCCGAAGCCGTTCGGCTACAACATCATCACGAACCGGAGCCTGGACGAGGTCGTGCTCGACTTCCTCGCGAGGGAGGTCGGGCTCGAGCAGATCCGCCTCGAGATGGCCGAGCAGCAGACGTTCGTCGAGGGGACCGAGCCGACGCTCAACCTCCGGGTTCTCGCGGAGGCCTCCGACCGTCCCGTCGCGGGGGCCAAGGTGACGGTGAAGCTGATCTCCACGCGCGAGAAGCCCAAGGAGGTGTTCTCGGGGACGACGGCGCAGGACGGCCGCGTCGAGGCGAGGTTCCAGATCCCGGACATGCCGGGCGCGAACGCGGCGATCCTGTTCCAGGCGGAGGCGGCGGGGAACAACGCCGAGATCAAGCAGCTCGTGATGAAGGGCGGCGCCTAGCTGGTCCGCCGCGTGGCGCCGCGCGCCCGCTCCATCTCCCGCTCGACGTCCCGCCGCGCGATCGCCTCGCGCTTGTCGAACGCGCGCTTCCCCTTGGCGACCGCGACCTCGAGCTTGATCCGCCCGCTCTTCAGGTAGAGGCGCAGCGGGACGAGCGTGACCCCCGCGCCGTCGGTCGCCTTCGCGATCTTGCGGATCTCGCGCGCGTTGAGCAGCAGCTTGCGCACGCGCAGCGCATCGACGTTCTCGCGGCTCCCCGGCTCGTAGGGCGAGATGTGCGTTCCGTGGAGAAACACCTCGCCGCGCTCGACTTTCGCGTACCCGTCCTTCAGATTGGCGCGGCCGGCGCGGATCGACTTCACCTCGGTCCCGGTGAGGACGATTCCGGCCTCGTACCGCTCGAGGAGATGGTATTCGTGGGACGCCGCGCGATTCCGCGCGAGCACGGCCTCCTCGGTCCCGTCTTTCGGCTTTTTCGCGGCCACGGGGCGGGTATAGTACACGCCGCATGGACGTCGTCGGCATCCGTCTGGGCGTGACACCGCGCGCCCGTCACTGCGATCCCGCGGGGCTCCCTCTCGAGGTCGGCGAGGCGTGCCTCGTCGAGACCGATCAGGGGGTGCAGTTCGGAACGGTGGTCGCCGCGATCCTCGCGAACCCCTCCTACGCGGCCGGAACGAAGCTCCCTCGCGTCATCCGCCGCGCCGATCGGGACGACGAGGAGGCGTACGCCCGCAAGACGGCGACGGAGCAGGAGGCGCGCGCGTTCTGCCTGGGGAGGATCCGCGAGCGCGCCCTTCCGCTGAAGCTCGGGTTGGTGGAGCGGCAGCTCGACGGACGCAAGATGACCTTCTACTTCACCGCGGAGGGACGGATCGACTTCCGCGACCTCGTGCGGGACCTCTCGGGGCGCTACAACGCGCGGATCGAGATGCGGCAGATCGGGGACCGCGAGGACGCCCAGCTCAAGGGCGGGTGCGGCCCCTGCGGCAAGCAGCTGTGCTGCTCGACCTTCCTGAAGGGATTCGAGCCGATCTCGATCAAGATGGCCAAGGCGCAGGGACTATCGCTCAACCCGTCGAAGATCTCGGGGATGTGCGGCCGTCTCATGTGCTGCCTGAAATACGAGTACGACCCCGAAAACCGCACGCCGAAGAAGAAGGCCAACGGC
>DASRJG010000043.1:0-6266 GCA_035649595.1 Candidatus Polarisedimenticolaceae bacterium | reverse complement strand
CTGGGACGTCACCCCGCGCTTCGAGGTCGAGTCCGGCGCGAGGAAGGCGGAGGAGATCGTCGCCGGGACGCTCGACGACCTCGCCTCGCGCTTCGCCCGGATCGCCGCGATCCTGCGGGGCGCCGCGAGCCTCCCCGGCCGCTTCGTCGCGACGGGAGGCCTCGCCTTCGCCCCGCACCTCACCTCTCGGATCTCGCTCGCGGCGGACGTCGCGATCGCGGTCGATCCACGCCCGCACCGGACGGCGGCCGGCGCCGCGATCCTCGCCCGCGATGAGCGCTGAGAGGGCCACGGTCGCGGGGATCCGCGCGCTACGGGCGCCGCTACTCCGCTGGTACCGGCGCGCGCGGCGCGACCTCCCCTGGAGGCGCACCTCCGATCCGTACGCGATCTGGGTCTCCGAGGTCATGCTCCAGCAGACGACGGTCGCCGCGGTGGTCCCCTACTACGCGCGGTTCCTCGAGCGTTTCCCCGGCCTGGACGCGCTCGCGCGGGCCAGCGAGGAGGAGGTACTCGGCGCCTGGAGCGGGCTCGGCTACTACCGGCGCGCGCGCGCGCTTCGCGAGGGCGCGATCGCGGTGATGGAGCGGCACGGGGGCCGGGTTCCGCACGACGAGGAGCGGCTCCGCTCCCTCCCCGGGATCGGGCGCTACACCGCAGGCGCGATCGCGAGCGTCGCCTTCGGCCTCCCCCGGCCGGTCGTCGACGGCAACGTCGCGCGCGTGTACGCGCGGCTGTTCGCCCTGGAAGGGCCGCGGCGCGATCTGGAGGCGCGCTGCTGGTCGATCGCCGAGGTCCTCGTGCGCGGACGCGCTCCGGGGGACTTGAACCAGGCGGTGATGGAGCTCGGCGCGACCGTCTGCACACCCCGGAACCCGCGGTGCCCGGACTGTCCGCTCGCCCGCTGGTGCATCGCGCGACGCTCGGGGCGCGTCGAGGAGCTTCCCGTCCCGCGGACGGCGCCGGCGGCTCCGCGATCGCTCGAGGTCACGCTCGCGTGGATCGAGGATCGCGGTCGCGTGCTTCTGGAGCGGCGCCGGCCGGAGGGCCCGCTCCGCGGGAGCTGGGACCTGCCCGTCGCGCGCGGGCTCTCGGCGCGCCACGGCGTGCGCGTACGGCTGGGCGGGGAGATCGCGCGCGCGCGACACGCGATCCTCGACGTTCGACTGCGCCTCGCCGTCCGGCGGGGGTCGCTCCTCGGCGGGACCGGACGCGCCGCCGGGCTGAGGTGGATGAAGACCTCGCAGCTTCCGGAAGCGGCCGTCTCGGGAGCGACGTTGAAGATCGCCCGCGCGCTGCTCGCTCAGAGGCGATCCCACGTCGGTCGCGGGGGATTTCCGTCGTCCACCGCCTCGGCCTCGAGCGGCCTCGTGAGCGAGTAGGAGCGCCCCTCCATCAGCGGGACCGCGCCGAACGCGACGTCCATCCCCGCCCAATACGCCAGGAACGCGGTCGCGACGACGCCGATCGGCCCACGCTCCCCCCAGAGCGAGAGCATGACGAGCGCGAGGGCGGCGACGAGCGCGGGAGGGTAGAGGGCGAACCGAAGCGCGCGGGCGTGCGACCGCCCCTCGCCACCGAGGACCCACTCGCGGGTTCCCTGACCGAGCGTGTAGCCGAGCGCGAGACCCGAGCAGAGCGCCCACCACTCCATCCAACGCAGGCGCTCCGATTCCAGGCCTCCGAGGCTCCGCCAAGGGGCGGCGACCGCCCAGAGGACGGCGCACCAGGCGGCGAGCCACGCGCCTCCCGCGACGCGGCGAGCCGCACGCCGCGAACGAGCGCCGAGGGGTTCCATCGCCGGCTCCGTGAGAGGCGCGGGGACCTGAGGCATTCTCGGTCCGCGACCCGTTCCGTGTCCCCGACAACGCGTGCAAGCAGGTTTCCGCACGACACCCCGCCCGTAGAATGAGGACGTGGCCGACGTGCGCAAGCTCTGGATCGAGGGTCCCGCCGGGCGCCTCGAGGCGGCCCTCCGCGTGTCGGAATCGCCGCGCGCGGGCGCGGTCCTCGCGCACCCCCACCCGCTCTACGGCGGGACGCTGCACAACCCGGTCGTCTTCCACGCCGACCGCGCGCTCAACGCGGCGGGGCTCAGCACCCTTCGCTTCGACTTCAGGGGAGTCGAGGGGAGCGACGGAGCGCACGACGAGGGACGCGGGGAGGTGGACGACATCGCCGCCGCCGCGCGGTGGATCCGCGGGCTGATCACGGGGAAGCCCCTGTTCCTTGTCGGCTACTCCTTCGGAGCCTACTGCGCGATCACGCACGCGCTGCGCGATCCCGCGGTCGCCGGTGTCGTGGCGATCGGCCTTCCCGCGCGGCTGTACGACTTCGCGCCGCTCGCGCGGCTGGACCGGCCGCTCGCCGTCGTACAGGGGACCCGGGACGAGTTCGGGACGATCGAGGAGGTCGAGGCGCTGCTGGCGGCGACGAGCCCGCGCGGCCGGCTCGCCCCCGTGGTGGGGGCGACCCACCTGTTCCCGGGCCGGGCGGCGGACGCTGCGGCGCGCGTCGTCGAGGCGGTCGAGGAGATGCTTCAGCCCAGCAGGACCAGCTCCGTCTGACGGTCCCCGACGACCTCCGCCTTCCCCGAGCTGCGAACGAAGACGTCGATCTCGGTCCGCACGGCCATCGAGCCGGCGAGATAGATCCCCGGCTCGATCGAGAAGCAGGTCCCGGGGACGATCAGCCGGTCGTCCTTGGTCTCGAGGTTGTCGATGTTCGCCCCGTTCCCGTGGACGCTGGTACCGATCGAGTGCCCGGTCCTGTGAAGGAACGCGTCGCCGTACCCGCCGTCGCGGACGACCTTCCGGCACGCGTCGTCCACTTCGTAGCCGTGGACCGGGGTTCCCGCGTCGAGGCGCCGGGAGACGAAGTCCAGCGCGGCGTCGCGCGCCTCCCGCGCCACGCGGAAGATCTCGACGTACTTCGCGGGGGGACGGTCCCCCGCGAAGGCGCACCAGGTGATGTCGTAGTAGATCCCCGGGGGCTCCGCACGGCGCGCCCAGAGGTCGAGGAGGACCGTGTCCCCCTTCTTCAGGGTGTACGAGGTTGCCTGCACCGGCTCGAAGTGCGGGTCGGCCGGGTGGTCGTTGAACCCGACGATCGGGCTCTCGCCGTCGCAGGTGAGCCCTTCCTCCTCGAAGCGCCGGACGATCCGCTCCTTCAGCCCGTACTCGTCCACAGCCTTCCCGCCGGCGAGGCTCTCCCTCATGGCGGCGAAGGTCTCGTCCTTGATCCTCTGGACCCGCTCGCCGGCGAAGACGTGGCTCTCGAACCCCTCCTCGCCGACCGCGGCCTCGAACTGCTGGACGAGGTCGGCGCTCGTGACGATCTCGGGCCCGAAGGAGCGCACCAGCTCGATCGTCCCGGCGTCCACCAGCCCGATGTAGGGGATGTTGTTGTTCGGCGAGTACTGCATGGCGATCCTCGGCGCCCGCGCGACCATCGCGCGCAGCTTCGCGTGCAGCTCGGTCCAGGCGAGGTAGTGCTCCTGCTTCCCCGGAAGGGGGTCGAGCATCCGCGGCTCGACGCGATGCGCGAGCTTGACCGGCTCCCCCTCGGCCGGGACGAAGTAGAACCATCGGCGCGAGGCCATCGACCGCTCGGGGAGCCCGAGGATCCGGTAGGCCATCGGGTCGCGATGGTGGTGATCGCAGAACAGCCAGCCGTCGAGCCCCCGGGCGCGGAGGGCGGATTGGATGGCGGAGAGGTTCATCGGGCCTCCGCTACCTCGAGGCGTCGAGCGACGCGTTGCGCGCCACGACGTCCGCGAGGGTGGTCTTGTCGAGGATCGATGCCGCGGCGTCGCGCACGTCCATCAGCACCGAGTAGAAACCCGCCTGCCGCGGGTCGGTCCGCATCAGCTCCTGCAGCTCCGCGGCGGAGCCGAGCGGCGCGAGCGGGCCGTCGAGGACGCGCATGACCTGCCCGAGCAGGATCTGCGCCGGCTCCCGCGCCAGCTCGTACCCCCCGTCGATGCCGCGGCGGCTCCTGACGATCCCCGCGTGCTTGAGCTCGAGGAGGATCCCCTCGAGGAACTTCGCGGGTATCGATTCGTGGCGGGCGATCTCGCGGATCTGCACGACCCCGCTGCCGTGCGTCTCCGCCAGGCGGCACAGCGCCCTCATCCCGTACTGTCCGCGCTTGCTGACCTTCATGCCGCGGCCCTCGTCGCTCCCGCGAAGAACGTCTCGACGGCTTCGAGGAACGCCTCGCACGTCGGAAGCTCGCCGATCTTCGCCCGGAGGTGCTTGCCGTCCGGAAGCCCGTGCGTGTACCAGCCGGTGAACGTTCGCAGCTTGTGCAGCGCGAATCCCGGCTCCTCCTCGGACGTCACCATGCGGAAGTGCGCGCGGATCACGTCGCGGCGGTCCTCGACGGTCGGCTCGTAGGGGGCGCGGCCTGCGAGCAGGTCGGCGATCTGGCGATAGATCCAGGGGTTCTTCATCGACGCCCGGCCGACCATGACGCCGTCGCAGCCGGTCTCGCGCATCATCCGCACCGCGTCCCCCGCCTCGACGACGTCCCCGTTCCCGACGACCGGGATCGAGAGCGCCTCGCGCAGCCGTCCGATCTCGCTCCAGTCGGCAGTCCCGCGGAACATCTGCTTCGCGCTCCTGGCGTGGAGCGCGACCGTGTCCACCCCCTCCCCTTCGCAGATGCGGCCGAGCTCGAGGAAGTTGCGCCGGTCGTCGGCGAGGCCGAGCCGGAACTTGACCGAAAGCGGGATCCCGATCGCGCGCCTGACCTCGCGCACGATCGCGCGGGCGAGCGGGAGGTCACCCATCAGGGCACAGCCGGCGCACCCCTTGAGGACCTTGTTGGCCGGGCAACCCATGTTGATGTCGCAGACCTCGGCCCCGATCGCCTCGACGACGCGGGCGGCGTCGGCCATGTGCGCCGGGTCCTTCCCGTAGATCTGGATCGAGAGCGGCCGCTCCTCGTCGGAGTAGCGCATCAGGGCGCGGGTCCGCCGGTTCCCGCGGACGAGCGCCTCCGACGAGATGAACTCCATCGTGACGAGCCCGACCCCGCCGATGCGCCGGAGCACGAGCCGGAACTGCCGGTCGGTGATCCCGGCCATCGGCGCGAGCACCAGCGGCGGATCGACGGAGAGGCTTCCGTAGCGCAGCATCGTCACCGCCCCCTGAACCGCGGAGGACGCTTCTCCGCGAACGCCTCGAGCGCTTCCTCGCGGTCGGAGGTCGCGAGCACTCCTTCGTAGCAGCGCCACTCCAGCGCCAGCGCCTCGTCGAGCGACAGGTGCGCGCCTCCCTCGATCGCCTTCTTCGCAAGGCGGACCGCGACCGGTCCGTTCGCGGCGATCGTCGCGGCCAACGCCTCCGCCCGCGCGTCCAGCGCGTCGGGGGGCACCACCTCATCGGCCACGCCGTCCCGGAGCGCCGCTTCGGCGTCGAACAGGGCCCCGGTGAAGATCCATCGCTTGGCGACGGCGGGGCCGGCGATCCGGGGAAGCCGCTGCGTCCCCCCCGCGCCGGGGAGGATCGCGAGCGCGGTCTCGCGGAGGCCGATCTTGGCGTCGGCGGCGAGGAGGCGGAGATCGCACGCGAGCGCGAGCTCGCACCCGCCTCCGGCGGCGGTCCCGCGGACGGCCGCGATCGTCGGGTAGGGGATGGCGGCGATCGCCGCGCACGCCGCCGCAAGCCGCGGGACGAACGCCCTCACCTCGTCCACCGACATCCCGCGCCGCTCCTTCAGGTCCGCCCCGGCGCAGAAGTGCTTCCCCGCGGAGCGCACGACGAGGCAGCGCGCGTCCTTGTCCTCGCGGAGCTCCGCGGCCGCGGCGGCGAGCGCCTCCACCAATTCCCGGCCGAGCGCGTTGACCGGCGGCCGGTCGATCACCAGGGCGCGCACGCCGTCCTCCGCGCTCTCGATCCGCACGGGCGCGCTCACAGCTCGCCTCCGGGGGCGAGGGGGCCCGAGGGGCCGACTGCCGGAGGGGCGTAGTCGTCCGGGACCTCGACCAGCATGCGGAGCATCGCCATGCCGTGGGTCTTCCCCTGCGCGTCGGTCTTGAGCGAGGCGCTGCCGCCGCCGCCGAGCGCGTCGTGCAGGATGAAGTTGAGCCCGCGCAGGTTGGGGATCTCGTACCGCTCGACGCGGCCGCGCACGATCTCGCCGAAGTGCGCGCGGACCCTATCCGGCGTCAACCACGCCGAGAGGGTCCGCGCGCACTTCGGCGAGATCGTGCGCGGCCGCGTCGAGCGGTACGAGATCCCCAACCTGCGCGGGCTCAACTT
>DASRJG010000042.1:0-4219 GCA_035649595.1 Candidatus Polarisedimenticolaceae bacterium | reverse complement strand
GCCGCTCGGCTTCCTCTCGCTCGTTCTCCCCGCCGGGCGTCACGAGGTCTCGCTCGCGTACGGGCGCGGGACCCCCGCGCGGCGCGCCGGCGTGCTGGTGACGTCGCTGACCTTCCTCGGGCTTCCGCTCTACGTCTTTCGGGTCAGATCGTCGTCCCGTCGGGGATGACCGCGTTCTTCGTCACCACCACGATCCCCTCGCGAATCGCCCATCCGGGGCCGTCGCGGTCGGAGACCCCCTGCTTGTTCGTGATCCGCACGTTCCGGCCGATCCGCGCGTTCTTGTCGATGATCGCGTCCTGGATCAGCGAGCCCTCGCCGATGCCGAGCGGCGGGCATCCCGGCGGACCGGAGGGCGGATAGGGGTCCGCCCCCATCACGAGGGAGCGCCTGACCGTCGTCCGCGTCATGGTCGTGCGGACGCCGACGATCGAGTCCTCGACCGTGCACTCCTCGAGCGTGGTCCCCTCCGAGACGATCGAGCGGTTGATCCGCACGGCGTTGAGGCGGCTCCCCGGCAGGTAGCGCGGGTGCGTGTAGAACGGCCAGTCGGGGTCGTTGAAGTGGAACGGAGGGTCGGGGCGCACCAGGTCCATGTGCGCCTCGTAGAACGCTCGGATCGTCCCGATGTCCCGCCAGTAGCCGTCGAAGACGAACGCCTGCACCCGCTTCGAGGCGACCGCCGCGGGGAGGACGTGCTGCCCGAAGTCGTGCAGGTCGCCGGCCAGGACCTCCTCGAGATAGCGCTTCTCGAAGAGATAGATCCCCATCGACGCGAGGAACGGACGGTCCTTCCTGTCGTTGCGGAGCCCCTCGCGCGCCGCGGCGTCCTTGGGCTTCTCGCGGAACTCCACGATCCGTCCGGTGCCGCTCGTCCGGATCGCTCCGAATCCGCCGATCTCCTCCTCGGAGCAGGGGAGCGCCGCGACCGTGACGTCGGCCCCGGCGGCGACGTGCTCCCGCAGCAGGCGCCGGTAGTCCAACCGGTACATGTGGTCGCCGGAGAGGATCAGCACGAGGTCGCCGCGCGACTCCATGATGATGTCGAGGTTCTGCCGGACCGCGTCGGCCGTCCCCTGGAACCAGCTCTCGCCGCGCGGGGTCTGCTGCGCGGCGAGGATCTGCACGAAGCCGCGGGAGAACAGGTCGAACTTGTAGGTCCGCGCGATGTGGCGGTGGAGCGAGACCGACATGAACTGGGTCAGCACGAACATCCGCTCCATGCCGGAGTGGATGCAGTTGCTGATCGGGACGTCGATGAGCCGGTACTTCCCCGCGATCGGGACGGCCGGCTTGGCGCGCTCGCGCGTCAGCGGGTCCAGACGGTTCCCGCGGCCGCCGCCGAGGATGACGGTGATGACCTCCTGCTCCCGGCTGGCCGCGTCGCTCATCCCGCCCTCAATCTAGAGTCGGAACGCCCCGGTCGTCATCCGGCGCCAGCAGGCGGCGCAGTACTTCTCCGGCTTCATGTCGACGTCGGCCAGGGCCGCGGTCGCGGACATCGCGCAGCCGGCGTCGGGGCAGTCGGGAAGCCCTCGCGCGCGACCGAGCGCGTACAGGATCAGCTTGACGAGCCGGGCCCGCTGCTTCACGGGATCGGCCTTCCTCCGGTAGAACGCCTCGCGCAGACGGCGGATCGAGATCACCGCCGCCCGCCCCGGCGCGTCGATCTCGCCGAACACGCCGTCGGTCTGCGGCCGGTACAGGTCGATGTCGGTCACGAAGATCGTCGCGTCGGGAGCGGCCGCGGTGGCGACGGGGGCGGCGGCGGGGGCGGCCCCCACGAGCTTCGCGACCGGGAGGCGCGCGAGCTGGCCGCGCAGCTCCGCCAGGAACGGCGCCGCGAGATGCTGGCCCCGCGCGGGGTCGTCCCCCGCCTTCGGGACCGTCGCGGCGCGGCGTAGCTCCACGGCCTTGTTGAGCGTCTTCGCGAGGCGCCCCGCCGCGGCCTCGACCTCGGCGACATCCACGCGGCCGACGGGCACGATCGCGATGCGGAGGTCCATGGCCGCCGCACTCTACGCGGAGTCCGCCCCCGGCCGCAATCGGGGATAATCGCGGCGATGGAGAGCGCGGCGGCCTCGGCTCCGGACGGTCATCGCCGGCTCCTCGACCGGATCGACGCCGCACGGTCGCGGCCCTCGCCCGATGCGGTCGCCGCCCTCGGGAGCGCGCTCGACGCCGCGGGACGCGAGCCGGACGTCGCGCGCGCGCAGGCGATCGATCGCGCGGTGCTCGGCGCGCTCCGCGACGCCCCGCGTCGCGACCGGATCCTCGACCGTCTCGACCTCGAGGCGCTCGCCGGCCTCGCGGAGCGGCTCGCCTCCCGCCTTCCGGGCGAGCGCCCGCTCCCCGCGGACGCGCGCGAGGACGCGTGGGACCTCCTCGATCTCCTCCGCCGCTCCGCGGTGCTGCGCCGGATCGAGGCCGCCCGCGAGACGGAGAGCTGGGCGGAGCGGATCCTGCTCCTCGTCGACCGCTCGCACCTGACGATGGCGACGCTCCTGCGCCGCCGGGGGCGGGAGTACGGCGCGCGCGCTCTCTTCGAGGTGCCGTCTGCCGGCGGGACGCGCGGCGTCTCCTGGCGGCAGGCGGCGGCGCGCGTGGACGCGCTGTCCCGCGGGCTCGCCGCCGCGGCGGCGGGGGCCGCGCCGCGGATCGCGATCGTCTCGGAGAACCGGCTCGAGATGGCGCTCGTGGACCTGGCCTGCCAGGACGCGGGGATCGTGTCCGTGATGATCCCCGCGCAGTCGACCGAGGCCGACGTCGCGTTCATGCTGGAGCAATCCCAGTGCACGGCCGCGTTCGGAGGCAGCCGGGAGATCGTCGCGATGCTCCGCCGGCTGGCGGAGAGCGTGCCGTCGCTGACTCGCGTCTTCGCGCTGGACGCGCTCGACGAGATCGCCGCGCGGGCCGAGGAGACGCCGCCGTCCGAGATCGAGCGCCGGCGCCTCGGGGCGCGGGCGGGCGACCTCGCGACGATGATGTACACCTCCGGCACCACCGGCACCCCGAAGGGGATCCGCTTCTCCCATCGCAACATCGTGTTCAAGCGCTTCGCGCGCGCGCTCGCGCTCCCGGAGATCGGCGAGGAGGACGTCTTCCTCTGCTACCTCCCGCTCTACCACACGTTCGGTCGCTTCCTCGAGATGTACGGCTGCATCTTCTGGGGGGCGACCTACGTCTTCCTCGACAGCCCGTCGGTCGAGGCGCTGATCGCGGGGCTTCGGCGCTTCCGCCCGACCGTGTTCATCAGCGTCCCGAAGAAGTGGATCCAGCTCCACGAGGCGATCGTCGGGGACGGCGAGGAGGACCCGGCGGACGAGCGGGTGCGCGAGGCCGCGCGCCGCCTCACAGGCGGACGCCTTCGCTGGGGGCTGTCCGCGGCGGGGCATCTCGACCCGGAGGTCTTCCGGTTCTTCCACGCCCACGGCGTCGCCCTGATGAGCGGCTTCGGCATGACCGAGGCGACCGGCGGAATCACGATGACGCGACCGGGGGCCTACAAGGACGACTCCCTCGGCCCCGCCCTCCCCGGCATCGAGCTGCGCGTCGATCCCGACGGCGAGCTCGCGGTGCGCGGCGCCTACGTGATGATGGGACACGTCGCCACGCCCGAGGGAGAATCGACCCTCGACGCTGACGGATGGTTCCGCACCGGCGACCTCATGGAGATGGACGCCGACGGGCACATCCGGCTCGTGGACCGCAAGAAGGAGATCTACAAGAACGTCAAGGGGGAGACGATCGCTCCCTCGCGCATCGAGCGGCTCTTCCGCGACTTCGCCTCGGTCGGGCGCGTGTTCCTCGTCGGCGACCATCGCGAGTACAACACCGCCCTGATCTGGCCCAACCCCGCGCCGGAGGGGATCGACCTCGCGTCGATGTCCGCGGACGAGCGGATGTCGCACTTCCGCTCGATCGTCGCCTCGGTCAACGCGTTCCTCGCCCCCTACGAGCGGATCGTGGACTTCGCGCTGGTGGACCGCGAGCTCGACGCCGAGCGCGGGGAGCTGACGGCCAAGGGGACCCCGCGGCGCAAGGCCGTCGAGCGCGCCATGGCCGGCCCCATCGCCCTGCTGTACCGGCGCGCCAGCCTGCGCGTGGGCGAGGCCGAGGTCACCTTCCCCAACTGGCTGTTCCAGGCCCTGGGCCTCACCGCGCAGGACATCCAGGTGGCGGACGGCGCGCTCGTGCTCCCCTCCACCGGGCGCCCGCT
>DASRJG010000041.1:0-13978 GCA_035649595.1 Candidatus Polarisedimenticolaceae bacterium | reverse complement strand
CGAGCGCGCCGCGCGCCCGGAGGAGCAGCGCGTGGCCGGCGAGCGGATCGGAATCGGAGAGGTCCGCCGGGAGGAGCTCGGGGATCTCGGCGGCGCGCCCGCTCGCGACGAGATGCGTCGCGCCGAGGACGCGCGCGCGCGCCTCCCAGGCCGGCGCACGGTACCGGCGGAGGAAGGTCCGGACCGAATCGAGACCGCGGTCGTCATTCCCCTTCGTGTACGCGCGGACCGCGGCTTCGAGCGGCGGCGGCATCGTGCGCGCGTCCTTCCACCGGACGGTGCGCTTGGCGAGCCAGACGGCCCCTGCCGCGCCTGCGGCCAGCGCGGCGACGGCCACGGACGCCGCAACGATCCGTCGCATCGCGCTCGACGATCAGGAGAAGAGGGAGCGGTCGCCCCCGCCGAGGACCTGGACGTAGGCTTCCTCGAGCAGCTTGCCTCCGTCGGCGCCCAGGTCCGGGAACCGGCGCGAGAAGGCCTCGCGTCCCCTCTGGAGCTGCTCGGCCAGCCGCGCGGCGAGATCGCGCTGGCGGCGGCCGGCGATCACCGTCTCTTCGTTGTAGAGCCGGATATCCGTCGCGACGAGTCGCGCGTAGCGACGCGCCTCCTCGCGGCGCGGGTCCGCATCGATCGTCCCCGCGGCCACCCCCGACCACGGGGCCATCTCCGAAGCGGCGGCCGCCCCGGCCTCGGCCGGCGCGGAGGGCGTCGTCTCGTGGATGGCCTCGGCCTCGATCGCGGTCGCGATCGGCGCCGGCGGGGGCGCCGCCGCCGCGGTGACCACGGGCGCGGCGGCCGGAGCGGATGCGGCGGTCACCGACTTGAGACGGCGCCAGGCCAGATCGAGCTCGAGCCGGAGCCTGGCGGCCTGGCAGAGGATCGAGAGCGCCGCGGGGGACCACGGGGACTCTCCGGCGCTCCGCTCGGCGATGACGACCGCGACGGTCTTCCCCCCCACGCGCACCGGCAATCCGACGGCGTCGAGCGAGGGAGGCTGTCCGAAGTCTGGGACCTCCTCGTCCTCGGTGAGCGATCTCCAGCGCACGTCCTCCTCGGCGGCGAGCGCGGCGAGCCACCCGGCGTCCGCCGGCGTCGTCATCTGACGCTGCCGCGCGGCGGCCGGCGCGGGATAGCCGATCGAGCTCCACCCCTTCCAGCGCCCCTCGCGAAGCAGGAAGACGGACGCGCGCGGCGCGCCGGCCACGGTCCCCTCGAGGAGCGCCCGGAAGATCTCGGAGGGAGAAAGGAAGCTCGCGAGCTCGGCCAGCTTCCGGTCGAGCGTCTCGAGCGTGGCGGCGTCGCGGCTCATCGTCACCTCGGCGGGCCGGGGGCCCGCGGCTAATCGTCGGTCGGGCGAAAAGTCGGATCGTCGAGCAACGGAACGAATTCCGCAAATCCCGGGAGAAGGCTCCGGACCTCCGGCGCGAGCGCGAGCGCCCGCGAGAGGTGCGGCGCCGCGCCGTCCAGGTCTCCCGAGCGCGCCAGGGCCGACGCGAGGTTCAAGCGGTAGGTGGCCCGATCCGGCATGATCTCGACGGCTTTCGCGTACGCCTCCAGTGCCTCCGCGTGCACGCCCGACTCCTCGAGCGCGCCGCCGAGGTTGTTCCAGCTCGGATGGTACGCCGGCTCGAGCGCGAGCGCGCGGCGAAAGGCGAGAATCGCCTCGCGCCGCCTCTCCAGCTGCACGAGGGCTGTCCCGAGGTTGTTCCAGACCTCGTGATCGCGGTCGTGCCGCTGCAGGGCCCGCTCGAACGCGGCGACCGCCTCCGGGTTCCGCCCCAGATCGAGACAGGCGTTCCCGAGGTTGTACCAGACCTGGTAGTCGTCCGGATCGAGCTCGGAGGCGCGTCGGTAGGCCTCGGCGGCCGCGAGCTGATCGCCCCTCTCCGCGCAGACGAATCCGAGGTTGTACCAGGCCTGGTGCGATTGGGGCGCGATTCCGATCGCCTTGCGGTAGCAGTGAACGGACTCGTCGAAGTCACCGGCATCCGCGTAAGCGTTTCCCAAATTGAACCAGCAGACGAAATCGTCGCCCCCCGCGGCGATGGCGCGCCGGTAGGCCTCGATGGCCGCGTCGAAGGAGCGGAGCCGGAGCCAGGCGTTCCCGACGTCGAACCAGGCCTCCGGCATCCCGGGGTCGATCTCCAGCGCGCGCCGCCATGCGACGATCGCGCCCTCGAGATCGCCCTGCTCGAACCGCGCCACGCCCTCCTGGACGAGCCTGTCCGCGGACATCTCGCGGCGGAGCGCCGGGCGGCGCGCCGAGCGCGGCCCCGGATGCTTGCGCAGCGGCTGGGGACCGGACGAATGGTCTTCGCGGCTCAAGGGATTGGTGGACCCCGGCTCAGGCCACCCCGGAGACTGCGCTCTTGTACCATGGGGCGATGATGCGGTCAACGGAGAGACGGTGATCAAGCGACGCACCCTCGCGGCGGAGCGGGTCATCGAAGGCGTCGGGCTGCACACCGGCGAGCACTGCCGCCTCCGTCTCGTGCCGGCCGCCGCGGAAACCGGGATCGTGTTCGTCCGAGCCGATCTCGGCGGCGTCCGGATCCCCGCGCTGCTCGAGAACGCGGGCCCGAGCTTCTACGCGACGGTGCTCCAAAAGGATGGCGCGTCGGTCAGCACGATCGAGCACCTGATGGCGGCGCTCTACGCGCTGCAGGTCGATGACCTCGAGGTGGAGATGGACGCGGCGGAGGCTCCGATCCTCGACGGGTCGTCCCGCCCGTTCGTGGCGACCATCCTCGACGCGGGGTTCCGGGAGCACGACGCGGAGCGGGCCTACATCCACGTCGTGCGCCCCTTGACGGTCGCGCACGAGGACAAGCGCATCTCGGTCCACCCCTGCACCGAGTATCGCGTCACCTACGCGATCGACTTCGAGCACCCGGCGCTCGGCTATCAGGAGCTGACGGCGTCCCTCTGGCGGGCCGATCAGTTCGAGGAGAAGCTCGCCCCCGCGCGGACCTTCACGTTCGAGAGCGAGATCGCGGCGCTCCGCGCCCGCGGGCTCGCTCGCGGAGGGTCGCTCGAGAACGCCGTCGTCGTCGGGAAGGACGGGATCCTCAACCCGCCCCTCCGGTTTCCCGACGAGTTCGTGAGGCACAAGATGCTCGACCTGACGGGGGACCTGTCGCTCCTCGGGCATCCGCTCCGCGGGCACGTGGTCGCGTATCGAGCGGGGCACGACCTGCACTCGAGGCTTGCGCGGGCGATCGCGGAGTCTCCCGATGCCTGGTACCTCGCGCCGTGGAGCGAGATCGCCGCGGAGAGCCCCTCCGCGTGAGGGGAGCCGGCCGGTGAAGCGCGTTCGCCGGACGGTCCAGTGGAGCGCCCTCGCGATCGTGGCGCTGGGGGCGTTGTGGGCGTTCTATCGCTCCAGCCTCCGCGTGGCCGAGGCGGGGCCCGAGATCGCCGCGAGCCAGCAGCTCCTGACCCTGTTGACGCTCGCGATCGTGGTGCTCGCCCTGGGTTTCGTCGGCGTCCTCGTCCGGAACCTCGTCCGCCTCATCGTCGACCGCAAACGGGGGATCCTGGGCGCGCGGCTCCGCACGAAGCTGGTGTTCTTCTTCCTCGCGCTCGTGCTCCTCCCGGCGTTCCTGCTCTCGTTCGGCGCGGGAGCGTTCATCAAGACGACCGTGGAGGGGCTGCTTCGCAGCTCGGTCGACGAGGTGAGCCGGCAGGCCAAGGCGATCGTGAAGGAGCAGGGGCGGCGCGAGGAGGCGCGTCTGCTGGACCACGCCCGCTTCCTGGCGGCCAAGCTCGCGGCGGTCCCCGACAGGGGCCAGGCCGCGCGGCGCGTGGCGGCCATCCAGTGGCGGCAGCTCGAGGGGTTCGACGTGGCCGGCTTCACCCGCGCCGGCGAGGTGTTCTCGGACCTGAGCGACCGGCCGGGGACCGCCGGGCTCTCCGGCGACGCCGTCCGGCGAGGGGTCGAGCGGGCGGGAGCGGTCGCCGCACGCTCGGGAACTCCGGTCTTCGATCAGGAGCCGATCGGGGCCGCGGTGCTGCTGCTGGGGGCGGCGCCGATCGATCCGCGCGCGCCGGAGCGGGGCGCGGCGGTCGTCGGCGCGATCGTGCTGTCCGACCTCCGCGAGCGCCTGGAGCAGATCGAGGCGGCGGAGAGGACCTACGGCGAGTTCCGCGGCGTCCGGCGGGAGCTGCTGCGGTTGTACTACTCGTTGATCGCGCTGGTCGGTCTCGCGATCGTGTTCGTCGCCTCGTGGATCGGCTTCTACGTGTCGCGGCGGATCACGGTTCCCCTCGAGCAGATGGCGGCGGCCTCGCGGGAGATCTCGACCGGGAACCTGGGCGTCCGCGTGCTCACGAACGTCGGCGACGAGGTCGGACAGCTGGTCGACGCGTTCAACGAGATGGCGGGGCAGCTCCAGGAGAGCCGGGAGGTGATCACGAAGGGTACCGCGGACCTCCGGCGGACCAACCAGGCCCTCGAGGAGCGGCGCCGGTACATCGAGACCTTGGTCGAGCAGCTCTCCACCGCCGTCCTCTCGATGGACCGCGACGGGAAGGTGACGACCGCGAACCACGCCGTCCAGTCGATGCTCGGGCTCTCCCTCGCGGTGGGGGACGACGTCGCCGCGGCGCTCCGCTCCGCCGGCCTGGACCCGCTGCGGCGGCTGGTGGAGGACGTGGCGGCGCGCGGCGGGTCGGACGAGCGGCGCGACCTGAGCCTGGAGCGCGCGGGGACGACGATGTCCGTCTCGGCGCACGTCTCGCCGCTGCGCGGGGCTCACGGCGAGCATCTCGGGACGCTCGTGATGGTGGAAGACCTGACCGATCTCCTCGAGGCCCAGCGGGCCGCGGCCTGGCGCGAGGTCGCGCGGCGGATCGCCCACGAGATCAAGAACCCGCTGACGCCGATCCAGCTCGCCGCACAGCGGCTCCGGAAGAAGTGGGAGGAGCGGGCGCCCGACCTGGGGAGCGTCATCCACGACGCGGCGGCGACGATCGAGAGGGAGGTCAGGGCGCTCAAGTCCCTCGTGGACGAGTTCTCCCTCTACGCGCGGATGCCCGCGGCGTCCCCGGAGCCGGCGAACTTCGAGGAGATCGTGCGCTCGGTCGTGGCGCTCTACGAGGTCCATCCGGGGGTTGCGTGGGACGTGCGGATCGATCCCGCCCTCGGCCTCGTGCGCGTCGATCCGGATCAGATCCGCCGGGCCCTCATCAATCTGATCGACAACGCGGTCACGGCGATGCAGGGGAAGGGGGCGATCGAGATCGTCGCGCACCCCTTCTCCGGTCCCGGGTCGCTCCGGATCGAGATCGGCGACCGCGGTCCCGGCGTGGCGACGACCGCGCGGGAGAAGCTCTTCACCCCGTACTTCTCGACGAAGCCTCGCGGCACCGGCCTGGGGCTCGCGATCGTTCAACGGGTGGTCGTCGAGCACCGCGGCACGATCCGCGTGACCGACAACCCGGGCGGAGGCGCCCGGTTCATCATCGAGATCCCGGGGGAGACGGTGGGCGCGTCCGCCGCCGATCCACCCGGCGTGGGCACTCGGGGGGCGTGATGCCGGGAGAGAGGATCCTCGTCGTGGACGACGAGCCGGGGGTGAGGTCGATGCTCGAGGTGATCCTCGAGGACGAGGGGTACGTCGTCGACGCGGTCCAGACCGGAGAGGAGGGGATCGCCGCCGCCACCCGAGGAGAGTTCGACGCCCTCCTCCTGGACGTGTGGCTCCCCGGGATCGACGGGATCGAGACCCTCGCGCGACTGAAGTCCGGCCGGGTCGACGCCGAGGTCGTCATGATCTCCGGGCACGGCACGATCGACACGGCGGTGAAGGCGACGAAGCTCGGGGCCTTCGACTTCGTCGAGAAGCCGCTCTCCCTCGAGAAGACGCTCCTCGTCGTCCGCAACGCGCTGCGGCAGCGAAGGCTGGAGCAGCGGAACAGATCGCTCCTCGCCCAGCTCACGCGCGACACGGAGATCGTGGGGGAGAGCGACGCCGCGCGACGGACCCGGCGGGACGCCGCGGCCGCCGCCGGATCCGACGCCTCCGTCCTGATCTGCGGCGAGCGGGGATCGGGGCGGGAGACGGTGGCGCGAAACATCCATGCGGCGAGCCGCCGTGCCGGGCAGGCGCTCGTCCACGTTTCCTGCGGCGCTCTCGCGGGGCCGGGGGGCGAGGCCGCCCTCTTCGGCGCGCGGCCGGACGAGGGGGGCCGGCTCGCGCTCGCGCGCGGAGGGTCTCTCTTCCTCGAGGACCTCGACGCGCTCCCCACGGCGCTGCAGGGGCGGCTGGCGTCGTCGTTGACCGCGGAAGCCGACGTGCGTCTGATCGCGAGCGCCGCCGCCGACGCCGCCGGGATCGTCTCCCCGCTCCGGGAGCGCGTGGACGTCCTGCGTATCGCGATCGCCCCGCTTCGCGAGCGCCGCGAGGACATCCCGGTGCTCGCGCTGCGCTTCATGCGCGATCTCGCCCGCGAGTACGGGCGCCCCGAGCGCCGGTTCGACGAGGCGGCGCTCGCCGCCGTCACGCGGTACGACTGGCCCGGGAACGTCCGCGCGCTGCGCAACCTCGTCGAGAGGCTCCTGCTCGCGGGCGGCGCGGGGACGATCCGCCCGGAGGAGCTTCCGCCCGAGCTGGGAGGAGCGACGCCCGCGTCGGAAGATCTCTACGCGCCCTACGCCTCTCTCGCGGAGGGGCTGCAAGCGTTCGAGCGCTACTTCCTCCGGCGGGCTCTCCGGGAGGCCAAGGGGGATGCCGACGCCGCCGCGCGGCGCGCGGGCGTCGGCGTGGAGCGGCTGCTCTCCGGGACGGGCTGAGCGCGGGGGGTCAGGACAGCCGCGAGGCGTTTCGCGACGCGAAGGCCAGCGCGCCCGAGATCGCCAGCAGCACGACGACGGACAGGAGCGACGCTTCGAGCGGGAGCAGCGCCAGCGCGCGAGGCCCGAAAACCTCCGAGGCGCCCGCCCAGGTCAACGATTGCGCCGTCATCCGGATCCACTGGGCCGCCGACCCGAACAGGGAGATCCAGCCGTCGGCATCCTCCGGCGTGAACCGCGGGAGGGCGGGGGTCGCGACGTCCAAGCGGAGGGACGGGAGGATCCTCGCCGCGACCGACGCGCCGAGGGAGGCGACGAACGCGAGCGACGCGAGCTTCAGCCCCCGACGCCAGCCGGCACGGCGCGCGGCGCTGAGCGCCGGGGTCGCAGGCCGCTCGGGGAGCGCGGCCATCACCGCCCCGAAGAACGACTCGTCCACCGTGACGGCGTCCCCGAGCTCGTCCAGCATGGCGGCGAGGCGCGCCTCCCGCGCCAGGACGATCCGGCAGGACGTGCACTCCTCCACGTGCCGCGCGAGGCGCAGCGCCTCCAGCGGCGCCAGGTCCCCCTCGATCGACGGGACGATCGACGCGCGAAGGCGCCCGCAGCGCGTCACGACGCCACCTCGGGATCGAGGAGGTCGGACATCCGCGCGCGCAGGATCTCACGGGCGCGGAAGATCCGATTCTTCACCGTTCCCAGCGGGAGGCGGGTGATGCGGGCGATCTCGTCGTAGCGGCACTGCTGACGGTGGCGCAGGAGGATCAGCTGCCGGTAGCCGGTGGGAAGCTGGGCGATCGCCTGGTCCAGGCGGACCGCCAGCTCGTGGAGCCGCAGCATGTCGTCGGGGGACGGGTCGGTGCCCGCGATCGCCGGAACGGCGGGAGCGTCCTCGTCGGGGCCGGCCGCGGTCAGCGACATCGTCCGCGGCTGCTTGCGACGCAGGTGATCGATCGCGTTGTTCGACGCGATCCGGTAGAGCCAGGTCGTGAACCGGTACCGCGGATCGAACGAGTCGAGCGACACGAAGACCTTCAAGAAGACTTCCTGCGCGAGGTCCGTGGCGATGTCGCGGGACCCGACCAGCCGGTAGATGTAGTTGACGAGGCCGCGCTGGTGCCTCAGTACCAAAGCGCCGAACGCGTCCCGGTCGCCGGCGGAGGCGGCGTCGACGAGGCGCTCGTCGGGAACGGCGGCGAGATCGGCGACGGTGCTGCGGGACGCTCCTGCGGGGATGGCTCCTCTGTTCATCGCGGCGCTGACCCCCTCCTCGAGGACCGCCTCGCGGCGGCGTCGACGTCGAGTGATACGCGGCGACCGCCGAAAAGTTTTCCGACGCTATCCGATCCCGGCGCCGCTCGCCAGCGGCCCCCCGGCCGGCCTCCGGCGGCGTGTTACGATCCGGCGCCGATCGGACGGTCGCCGCGGGCGGCCGGGGGGGACCCTACGTGGAGTCGCCGCGGCTGGGGGAGCGAGCCCGCAGCAAGCTGATCCACCTCCTTTCGGACGATCATCCCGACCCGGCGCGCTGGGTCGGGCGCCTCCGGAGCCTCGGGGACCTGGAGAACGCGCCCGTCTTCGCCAGCGCGGTCCGGTTCCTCTTTCACCTGGAGCTCGACGAGCCGGAAGCGGAGCTCCTGATCGAGCGTGTCCTCGACCACCGCGGATTCCTCACCGCCAGCCTCCGCCGCGATCCCGGGCTGCGCGTCGCCGCGATGGACTACCTGTCGAACGTGGACAAACGCTACGACAATCCGAAGATCGTGGAGATGCGCGCGTTCGAGGAGACCGAGCGCTCGGCGCGCACCGACGTCCTCACGGGGCTCGCGAACCGGCGGTGGTTCCGGGAGACCCTCGAGGTCGAGGTTCGCCGGAGCCGGCGCTATCGTCTTCCCGTCACCGTGGTCATGCTCGATCTGGACGAGTTCAAGGCGGTGAACGACACCTATGGCCACATCTTCGGCGACCTCGTCCTCGCGCGCGTCGGGCGGGTCGTGAGGCGGGCAGTGCGGGAGGCCGACCTCGCCAGCCGCTACGGAGGCGAGGAGTTCGCGCTCGTGCTCCCGGAGACGGGACGGGTCGGCGGCTTTGCCGTGGCGGAGCGGATCCGGCGGCACGTCGAAGCCTCGTTCCTGGAGGAGCTCGTCGAGGGGCGCGAGGTGCGCGTCACCTTGTCCTGCGGTCTCGCGACGTACCCGGAGGACGCGCTGCACGCGGACGATCTGCTCGCGCGCTCCGACGAGGCGCTGTACGGGGCGAAGCATGCGGGGCGGAACCGGGTGTGCGTCCACCATCGCGAGAAGCGGAGCGCGCTCCGCTTCCCCGCGAAGCCCGGAACCGCCGCCCGCCTCGACGGCGTCGCGCGCCCCGAGGCGCGAGCGCTCGACCTCTCCACGACCGGGGCGCTGCTCGAAGTCGCGGCGCCTCTCTCGGTCGCGGATCCGGTCGCCGTGCATCTCGAGCCGGGGAGCCTGCCGGGCGAGGGGAAGGGCTGGACGGTCTCCGGCACGGTGGTGCGCGTCGTCCGCGATCCCGAGCGGCCGAGCGCGCTCTGCGTCGGCGTGGCGTTCGACCGGCCTCTGCCGGACGAGCAGCTGACGCCGCGGGTGACGCTCGCGCGGCCGGCGGCGGCCGGCGCCGCCCGCGGGACGAGGCGATGATCACGCGGGACGAGGCGGATCAGCTGCGGGACCAGCTCCTCCAGCTGCTCGCCGAGGACACGCACAACACCGAGCGGCTCCTCGCCCGGCTCGAGGCGATCTCGCGCGAATCGGGTATCGGCGCGCACCCCGCGCTCCTCTTGATCCTCACCCAGCTCGCCTTCGACGACGCCGAGGCGCGCCGGCACTGGGAGGGGATCCTCGCCCAGCGGCATGCGCTCTCCCTCGCGCTGGGACGGGACGCGGGGCTGCGCGTCGCGGTCCTCGACTACTTCATGAACGTCAACAAGCGCCTCGTGAACCCGACGCTGATCGACGTCGAGATGGAGGAGCCCGCCACGGGCGGTCGCGACCCGCTGACGGGGCTCGCGGGCGACCGTGCCTTCCGCGTCGCGCTGGCCGGCGAGCTGCGTCGCGCGCGCCGCTACGGGCATCCGGTGGCGATCGCGATCTTCGACCTGGACGGGTTCGCGGCGTTGAACGACCGCGTCGGCGAGCTCGTGTCCGACCGGCTCCTCCGCGAGGCCGCGATGATCCTCGGGAACAAGATCCGCGACATCGACGTCGCCGCCCGCCCCGGCGAGGACGAGCTCGCCGTTCTGCTCCCTCAGACCGACCGCAACGGCGCGTTCCTCGTCGCGGAGCGGTTCCGCCGCGAGATCGAGTCTCACTTCCGCAAGCGCGAGGCGGCGGGGCGTCCGGCGGGCCTGACCGTCTCGGGGGGCGTCGCGGCGCACCCCGACGACGGGGCGGACGCCGAGTCGCTGATCGAGCGCGCCGTCCAGAGCCTCTATCAGGCGAAGGCGTCGGGGAAGAACGTCGTCCTCGTCCACAGCCCCGAGCGCCGCCGGTTCCTGCGGTTCGACCTCCAGTCGCGGCGCTGCGAGATCGAGGTCCTCGCCCCCGCGGACGCCGGGGAGGGCCGGCCGCGCAACCTGAGCCGGAGCGGACTGCTGTTCGCGAGCCCGGAGCCGCTCGAGGTCGGGGAGGACGTCGAGATCCGGCTCGAAGGAGGGGCCCCGGACGCGCGACGCGTGCTGGTCCTGCGCGGGCGCGTGGTGCGGCTCGAGGAGGTCCCCTCCGGCGAGAGCGACCGGTTCGAGGTCGGGGTCGCGTTCGACCTCGACGCCGGGACCGGCGAGGACGACCTGCTCGAGTTCCTCGAGCGGACCTCGCCCTCGCGCGAGCCCGGGCCGGAGTGATGCGCCTGCTCGCGCTGGACACCTCGACCTGGTGGGGCGGCGCCGCGCTGCTCGAGGGGACCGAGGGCGCCGCCCGCGTCGTCGCCGAGATCGGCCTCTGGGTCGAGGACTCGCACGCGTCGCGGATCCTTCCGCTCGTGGAAGCGGTGCTCGCGCTCGCTTCGTGGCCGAGGAATTCGCTCGACGCCTACGCCGCGGTCCGGGGGCCGGGCTCCTTCACCGGTCTCCGCGTGGCGCTCGGCGTGATGCGCGGTCTCGCGCTCGCGACGGCGCGCCCGTGCCTGGGCGTGGGGACGCTCGACGCGATGGCGGACGCTCACGGTCCCGCCGCGGTCGACCGCGTGCCGCTCCTCGACGCGGGGCGCGGCGAGGTCTACGGAGCGCGGTTCGATCCCGAAGGCCATCCTCCGCGCGCGCTCGAGGCGCCGTGGGTCGGAGCCCCGGAGCGCGCGGTCGGCGCGGGCCGGAACGGGATCGTCTTCGGAAGCGGCGCGGAGTGCCATGCCCTCCGTCTCCGGGAGGCCGGCTACACCGGACCGATCGGGCGCCAGCCGTCCGCCGTCGCCTCCGCCGCGGGACGGATCGCGCTCGCGCGCCTGGCGAGGATCGGGAGCGGCGAGGCGGAGCCGGAGCTGGCGCCGCTGTACGTGCGCCCGCCCGACGCGGAGCTGAAGGCGCGGTGAGCGGCGACGCGGCGACGCTCGCGGCCATGACGATCGAGGACCTCCCCGCCGTGCTCGCGATCGAGCGGGCTTCGTTCGCCGCCCCCTGGTCGGAGGCGAGCTTCCGGCACGAGATCGAGGAGAACGCCTTCGCCTGGAACGTCGTGGCGCGCGACGCGGAGGGGATCGCCGGGTTCGCCTGCACGCACGTCGTGGGGGACGAGCTGATGATCAACGACGTCGCGGTCGCGCCGTCGCGCCGGCGCCGCGGCATCGGGGGCTCGATCGTCCGGCACCTGATCGAGGGGGCGAGAGCGCGCGGCTGCCGCCGGGCGTTCCTCGAGGTCCGGCCGACGAACGCCGCGGCACGCGCCCTCTACGCGGGATTCGGATTCCAGGAGATCGGGCGGCGGCCCCGCTATTATTCGGACAGCGGGGAGGACGCCCTCGTGATGGCGAAGACCCTATAGTCCGGATTCCGACGGAGGTGCACTCATGGACAAGCCCGACGCCAACCTCGAGCGGCTCGCTCGCAAGCATCGCGAGTACGACGAGAGACTCGAGGTGCTCGCCGGCATCCGCTTCCCGACCGAAGAGGAGCGCCTGGAGGAGTCCACGCTCAAGAAGCTGAAGCTGAAGGTGAAGGACGAGATGGAGTCGATCCTGAGGCACAAGGCCGAGCCCCCGGCCCGTCACGGATGACTCTCGATCCGGCCGGGCGGCCGTTCGTCGTCGCGGCCACGGTGCTCGCGCTCGCGCTCGCCGTATGGACGCCGTGGCTCGGCGTCGCCGGCGCGGCGCTGGTGCTGTTCATGCTCAACTTCTTCCGCGACCCGGAGCGCCGCTCCCCCGACGACCCCGACGCGCTGCTGAGTCCCGCCGACGGGAAGATCATCCGCGCCGACGCGTCGCGCGTGTCGATCTTCATGAACGTCTTCGACGTCCATGTCTGCCGCAGCCCCGTCGGCGGGCGCGTGACCGCCGTGACCAGCGAGCCCGGCCGGTTCGTGGCGGCGATGAAGGACGCCGCATCGGAGCGGAACGAGCGCACCGCGCTCGTCGTCTCGGTGCCCGAGCGCGAGAGCGTCCGCTTCGTGCTCGTCGCGGGACTCATCGCGCGCCGGATCGTCTGCCGCGCGGGCGTCGGGCAGAACGTCCGGGCGGGGGAGCGGGTGGGGATGATCCGCTTCGGCTCCCGCGTCGACGTGGACCTTCCGACCGGAGCGTCCCCCGCGGTGCGCGTCGGCCAACGGGTGATCGGCGGCGAGACGGTCGTGGCGCGCTGGGGGGCGTGAGCCGCCGCGTAGAGGCCTCGCCTCTTCTTCGATATAGTGACTTTCTCCGACCCGGAGATCGTCGATGGCCGGCCCACGCAAGCTCCGTCGCGGGATCTACCTGCTCCCGACCTCGTTCACGACGGGGAACCTCTGCTGCGGCTTCTTCAGCCTCATCGAGTCGGCGCGCGGGCATTACGAGCTGGCGGCGATCCTGATCATCGCCGCGGGGATCCTCGACGGCCTCGACGGTCGGATCGCGCGCCTCACGGGGACTGCGTCCGAGTTCGGTGTCGAGTTCGACTCGCTCGCCGACATCGCGTCGTTCGGGATCGCGCCCGCCTTTCTCGCCTACGAGTGGGCGCTCCAATCCTTCCACCGCGTCGGATGGCTGATCGCCTTCCTCTTCGTGGCCTGCGCCGCCACACGCCTCGCGCGGTTCAACCTCCAGCACGGGACCTCGGACAAGCGTTTCTTCGCGGGTCTCCCGTCCCCCGCGGCCGCCGGCACGATCGCGAGCGTGGCCTTCGCCTTTCCCGATCCGCCGTCGCAGCTGGGGTGGTCGGTGCTCGTCGGGGTCCTCGTCTCCGCCGCCGCGCTGCTGATGGTGTCCCACGTGCGCTACCGGTCGTTCAAGGGGATCGATCTGCGGAGCCCGCGGTCGTATCTGTCGGTCCTCGCGATCGTGCTCGCGCTGGTCGTCGTGCTCGTGCATCCGCGCTCGATGATGGTGCTCGCCGGGTTCTACCTGCTGTGGGGCCCCGCGGGCTGGCTCGCGGGATGGTTGGGGAGGGGGCGTGCCGGCCGGGCGGCCGCCGCGCATCCCGCGGAGGAGGCCGTCGATGGTCCGTCGGCCCGCTGACGCCGCGGCCGGCCGCCTCGCGATCCTCGGGGCGGCGAGCCCCGCGGGCGCGCACCTCAAGGCCGCCCTCGCCGATCGCGGCGTCCCGGGGGAGCGCGTCGAGCTGTTCGGCCACGAGAGCGACGTGGCGGTGCTCTCCGAGTACGACGGCGAGGCGCGGCTCGTCCAGCCCGCGGGACGGCTCGATCCGGCCTCGCACGCCGCCGTGTTCGTCTGCGAGGCCGGGCACGCGCCGGAAGGTCTCGTGGACGCCGCCCGCTCGGGAACGCTCGTCGTGGACCTCATCGGCTCGATGCCGCACGCGGTGCTCGCCGGGGCGGCGGAGGGGGAGACCCCCGCGCGCCTCGTCGCGGTGCCGCACCCGATCTCGATGATGCTCGCGGCGCTGCTCGTCCCGCTCCACCGTGCGCTCGGGCTCGCGCGCGTCTCCGCCTTCGTGCTCCGGCCGGCGTCGGACTTCGGGGAGGGCGGGCTCGAGGAGCTACGGGAGCAGACGGTGCGGCTCCTCCGGTTCGAGAGCACGCC
>DASRJG010000040.1:0-2101 GCA_035649595.1 Candidatus Polarisedimenticolaceae bacterium | reverse complement strand
TGACGATCGAGAAGGCGATCGCGGCCCGCGACGCGAGCGAAGCCGCCGCGAGCCCCAAGGACTTCTAGAGCTCCGCCGAAAGCCCCGCGACGCCGCGACGGATGTCGTCCTCCGACGCCGCGTACGAGATCCGCAGGAACCCCGCCCCCGCCTCGCCGAACGCCTCGCCGGGAATCAGGATCACCTTCCGCCGCGCCAGCACCCGCTCGGCGATGTCGAGCGAGCGTCCGAAGCCGCGCACGTCCACGAAGAAGTAGAAGGCGCCGTCGGGGACCCGGACCGGAAGCCCGGGGATCCGTCGCAGCTCCTCCGCCATGAGAGCGCGGCGCGCCCGGAAGATCTCGAGATACGCGGCGCGGTCGGCGTCGGCGTCCGGAGCGAGCGCCACCAGCGCGGCCGCCTGCGAGATCGACGGCGCGCAGGTCACCAGCGACTGATGCGCCGCCGCGATCCGCGCGACGATCGCCGCCGGCCCGACGACCCACCCGATCCTCCAGCCGGTCATGCTCAGGTCCTTCGACAGCCCCGAGACGACGAGCCCGCCCTCCGGGGCGTAGCGCGAGAGCGACGGCGCGGGGCGGTCATAGGCGAAGCCGGCGTAGACCTCGTCGGACAGCCACGGCACGCCGCGCGCGGACAAGGTCCCCGCGAGCACGCGCAGGTCCTCCTCCTCGTCCATCGCGCCGGTCGGGTTGGACGGCGAGCAGACGATCACGAGCCGGGTCCGGTCGGACAGCCGCTCGACCAGATCGCGGGGATCGAGCCGGAAGCCGCGCTCGGGGCGGAGCCGGTAGGCGACCGGGCGCGCGCCGAGCATCCGCGCCACCGTCGCATACGAGGGGTAGCCCGGCTCGGGCACCAGGACGTCGTCTCCGGGATCGACGAGCGTGAGCATCGACGCGAAGACGCCCTCCTGCGAGCCGACCGTGATGAGGACGCTCTCCCCGCCCGCTGCCGCGTGCGGATACCGGGCCGCCACGGCGGCGCGGAGAGCGGGATCGCCGGCGGTCGACGTGTAGGCGGTGCGTCCCGCGGCGATCCCCGCGATCCCGCCGAGCGCGACGCGCGGGGGGGTGGCGAGATCGGGCTGACCGAGCCCGAGATTGATCGAGCCCGGAGGGGCCGCGTCGAAGATCCGTCGGATCAGGGTCCGCTCGATACCTTCCATCCTCCGCGCCGCCCGGAGCGTCATCGGAGCGCGCTCTCCAGCGCCGAGGCGGCGTCGGTCGCCGCGTCGCGGTACTTGACGATGACCGGCGCGTAGAGCGCGAGCCCGCGCGAGGCGGCCCAGGCCCCGCCGGCCGGACGCGAGCCGGGGACCACGACCGCGCGCTCGGGGACCGCGAGGATTCCAGAGGGATCCGCGACGATCGTTCGCTCGTTCACGACGTCGAGCAGGGGCACGGCGCGGGTGAGCACCACCCCCGGCGCGAGGACCGCCCCGCGCCCGACGCGGGCCCCCTCGAAGAGCCCGCTCCCGGCGCCGAGGAAGGCGTCGTCCTCGACGACCACGGGCATCGCGCCCGGAGGCTCGAGGACGCCGCCGATCTGCACCGCCGCCGAGACGTGAACGCGCGCGCCGATCTGCGCGCACGAGCCGACCAGCGCGTGCGAGTCGATCATCGTCGAGGGGCCGACGAACGCCCCGACGTTGACGAACGCCGGAGGCATGACGACGACCCCGGCGGCGAGGTGCGCCCCGCGGCGGATCGTCGTTCCCCCCGGGACGACCCGCACCCCTGCGGACGCGGAGACGGGATCGCGGGCGGGGAGCGTGTCCCGGTCGCGGAAGTGGAAGGGAGGGAGGTGGGAGGGGACGTCCGCGCCGTGCCGGAAGGCGAGGAGGAGGCCGCGCTTCACCCAGGGGTGGACGACCCAGCCCTCCGCCGACGGCGTCGCGGCGCGGACCGCTCCCGACTCCAGCGCGTCGAGCAGCGCCGCCACCACGCGCCGGGCCTCGTCGCGGTCGGGGGCGCCGTCGGCCGCGATCCGCTCCACCGCGTCCCGCAGCGCGTCGTGCGTCACGCGGGCGTCTCCAGCAGCCCCGCGCCCCGCAGCGCCTCCTCCAGCGCTCGCCGCGTCGCGCCTTCCGGAGGGCCGA
>DASRJG010000039.1:0-3511 GCA_035649595.1 Candidatus Polarisedimenticolaceae bacterium | reverse complement strand
AACGACGCGCCGGTCGGGAAGGAGGCGAGCTCGGGGATGCCCGTGGAGTGGACCGAGAGCAGCGAGCCGTCCATCGCGAGGAGCACGTTCACGCTCGCCCCGACGACGCGGATCCCGTTCACCCGCTGGACGAAGCGGACGGTCTCCTTGTCCCCCGAACCGATCTGGCCCAGGGGGAGGAACATCGCGCGGTCGAACACGAGCGTCTCCGGCGCGATCCCGTGGAGCCCCCGCGTGCGGACGACGGCCTGGCGCGCGATCTCCACGAAATCCCGCTCCTCGCGCGGCGCGAACGGGGCCGCGGCGCGGCCGCCGTGGATCATCTCGGCCCAACCCGTCTCGACGTCGGGCACGACCCGCCAGCTCGAACCCTGCTCGGCCTGCCAGCTCGAAGTCGCCTCGCGCAGATCCGGGCGTGGGCTCGGCTTCCACGAGCTCGACTCGTCCTGGAAGGCCGGAGGGATCGGAAGGAGGGCTGCCAGGAGCGACAGGATCATGGGTCGAGGTTCCGTGGGGAGGCGGGGCCCAATGCGACGCCGTACATGGTACGGGGAGACCTGCTCCGACGGGGATCCCCTAGGAAACCCGGTCGATCGGTCGCATCATCCCCGCACGAGGAGGTCCGGTGACATGCGCATCGCGATCGAGTACTGCGTCCAGTGAAACTACAAGCCTCAGGCGGTCGGTCTGACCGCCGAGATCCAGGCCTTGTACCCCGAGGCGAAGATCGAGCTGATCGAGTCGAGGGGCGGCGCCTTCGAAGTCCGGGTGGACGGTCGTCCGGTGTTCTCGAAGCTCGCGACGAAGCGCTTCCCCGCGTACCAGGAGATCCCCAACTTGCTCGCGGGATGATCCCGGCGAGCGAAGGCTCGAGTCGTTCAGGTGGAGAACGCGAACGCGAGCAGGGCCAGGACCAGCGCGAAGATCAAAACCGACGTCGCTGCAGGGACCGATCGCCGGGCTTCGGTTGAGGAGGGGGGCTGCATCGTCTTGTTTTCCCGAACCCCCGGAGGTCTCAGGGGGGGTGGTTGCGGGGTTTCAAGTCGCGTCACCGCCCGCGCGGCGCCGCCTACCCAAGAGATACCACGGTTTTTCCATCCGTGGGGCAGATCCTGGGAACCTGCAACTTCCTGTCGGGCCCCCCGTGGGGGGGGACAGCCCTTCCGGGGCGCGATCCCGAGGTGGACCCGGCTTCCTTTTCCGGGTCCGGGGGTCTGCTCCCAAGTCCTTGGCGCACGGAGGGAAGCGTCGGAGGAGCTGGCGGGACGCACGCACCTCGTTCTCCACTTCGGGGCGTCCTCGAGATCGGCCGCGACGCGGAGGGAACCTCCGTCATTCCTGGAACGTCCTAGCCCCGGTCTCCGCGCCGATGGAACGTCGCTCTGGTCCAGCAGGGGCTATCAGAGCACGGCCTCAGGAGCGGCGTGGACCCCCCCGAACGCCAGTCGAGATCACTCGGCTGGCGTTCACTCGTCCGGGACTGGCCTCCCGCCTCGGCCTCTTGTTCCCTAGGGGATCGCGGAGAAGGATGCAGGCACACTGGCGCTCCTTCGCGACCCCATGACCTCCGACCCCGGTTCGGCGCTCTCGCACACCAAGATCATCGCCACGATCGGTCCGGCCTCCGAGGATCGCCTCGGGGACATGATCGACGCGGGGATGTCGGTGGCCCGGATCAACCTGAGCCACGGAACCGAGGAGGACTTCCTCCGCCGCGTCCGGAAGATCCGCAGAGAGGCCGACGCCCGCATGCGCGCGATCGGGATCCTCACGGACATCTCGGGCCCGAAGCTGCGCCTCGCGCGCTTCGAGGGCGGCAAGCGCACCCTGGCCCTGGGCGACCGCGTGCGGCTCCGGCGCGGATCGGGGATCTCCACGCCGGACGAGGTGCTGCTCGATTTCGGCGGATTCCTCGAAGCGGTCGACGCGGGGCACCGGGTCATCCTCGCGGACGGCCAGGTCGAGCTCGTGGCGGAGACCGTCGACGCGGACTCGGTGCGCGCCCGGGTCACCCGCGAGGGGGAGATCGGCGACCGCAAGGGCGTCCACTTCCCCGATTCCCGGCCCGCCTACGAGCTCCCGACCGAGCAGGACAAGAAGAGCCTGGCCCTCGCGGCCGAGGCCGGCATCGACATGATCGGCGCGAGCTTCGTCTCGCGGCCCGAGGAGATCCGGGCGATCCGCGCGCTGATCCCGGACGCCCTGATCATCGCCAAGATCGAGCGGATGGCCGCGCTCGAGAACCTCGAAGCGCTCCTGGCCGAGGCGGACGGGGTCATGGTCGCCCGCGGGGACCTCGGGGTCGAGGCGGACATCGAGCAGCTGCCGCTGATCCAGAAGTCGATCCTCGTCGCGGCCGTGCGTGCCGGGAAGTTCGGGATCACCGCCACCGAGATGCTCGAGTCGATGATCGAGTCGTCCCGGCCCACCCGCGCCGAGGTGACGGACGTCGCCAACGCGGTCCTCGACGGGAGCGACGCCGTGATGCTCTCCGCCGAGACGGCCGTCGGCGCGCACCCGATCGAGACCATCGCGACGATGCGGAAGATCGCGTTGGCCGTGGAGCGGAGCCAGCGCTACAAGGACCTGCCCCGCCCCGAATTCCGGATCTCCGAGGCCAATTTCGGCAACGCGACCGCCCTGGCCGCGGTCCAGGCCGCCGAAGCGCTCCGGGTCGGCAAGATCGTGTGCTTCACCGAGACGGGGAACTCGGTCCGCCTCGTCTCGCGCTACCGCCCCAGCGCCGAAGTGATCGCCCTGAGCCCCAACCCCCGGACCGTGAACCAGATGTCCGTGCTCGCGCACGTCCGCCCGATGCTCTTCCGTCGCGAGAAGAGCCTCGAGGAGATGCTCTTCATGGCCTGCGAGATGATGCTCGTCCGCAACATGGCCAAGACCGGGGATTCGATCGTCTTCGTCGCCGGCGTCCCCCCGGGGATCTCGCGGACGACGAACGTGATGAAGCTCCACCGGATCGGCGAAGAAGTGAAACTGCACTAGCCGGACCACACGGAACCCGGTCACTGCCATGGGGCTGCGCGCGCGGGGCGATTCGGACGTTGACTCCCGTTCGCCCCTTCCCGAGATTGCGCCGAGCCCCCCCGGCATGCTGAACGGAACTCGTTTCGACCTCGCGCGGCTTCGGTCGCTCGGCCGCTTCCTCGTCCCCGGCGAGAGCAGGCCGGAGGTGGCCGCGCCCGGGGCGCGCGTCGTCTGCATCGCCAGCGGCAAGGGTGGGGTGGGGAAGAGCATTCTGGCCTCGAATCTGGCCGCCTTGCGGGCCCGCCGGGGGGAGCGGGTGCTCCTCGTGGATTTCGACGCGGGGCTCGCGAATCTCCATCTGCTGCTCGGGTTGGCTCCGCGCCACGACCTCGGCCACGTCCTCGACGGGGCGATCCCGGCCTGCGAGGCGGTCGTCCGGGGACCGGAGGGGATCCACCTCCTGTCGGGCGGAGTGGGGAGGCACGCGCTGGCGAACCCGACGCGCAGGGAGCTCGACCGGCTGTTCCAG
>DASRJG010000038.1:0-9441 GCA_035649595.1 Candidatus Polarisedimenticolaceae bacterium | reverse complement strand
AACCGAAGGGGCCCAGGGAGCGGACCACCTCGCGGAGATCTCGTTCGATCGGACCCGCCGCGGGCTCGCCGGCTGGCTTTCGGCGCCCGCGCCGATGGGGGCCGCGGAGTTCATCTCCCCCGACGCATCCTTCGCGGCGGCGGCGGTGATGAAGCGGCCCGAGGCCCTCGTGGCCGAGGCCCTCTCCTGGGTGGGTCCGGATCAGGCCGCGATCGAGCGGCATCTCTCGGACGAGGACTCCGAGCTGAGCCTGGAGATCCTCCGGGGGCTGGCCGGAACCCTGGGAGGAGACGTCGCCTTCGCCCTGGATGGACCGATCCTCCCCATCCCCTCCTGGAAGGTGGCGGTCGAGGTCTACGAGCCGGAACGGTTCCAGGCCGAGTTCGAGAAGCTGATCGCCCACGTCAACGAGCGGATCGCCGCCGAGGGTCTTCAGGGCCGGATCGTTCTCGATCGCGAGGAGATCGGGAACCGGACCGACTGGGTCGTGCGTTACACCGCACCGAGCACCGACGGATCCGCAGCGGCTCAGGGGAACCCGATGCGCTACACCTTCACCGACGGCTACCTGATCGCGACCCCCAGCCGCGTCCTCCTCGATCGCGCGATCGAGCAGCGCGGGAACGCCTACACGCTCGCGCGCTCCCAGGAGTTCCTCTCGCTCCTCCCCGCCGACGGCGACCTCAACGTCTCCGCGTTCGTCTGGGAGCACCTCGGCCCGTCGCTCGCGCCGATCGCGGCGAAGCTGCGCGGCGTCATCGCCGCCGACGCGGGCGTCTTCGACGCGATCGCCTCCGACGAGCGAGCGCGCCTGCTGACCGTCCGCGCCGAGGATGACCGCATCCTGTTCGGCTCGCGCGGGGAAGCCGGGCTCGGCTCCATCCTCGGCTCCGTGATCTCGGCGCGAAAGCTCGCCGGTCTCGGCGAGATCCTGGACGCGGCGCGGCAGTCGTCGCAGCAGGAGGCAGCGTCGCCGCAATGACCGGTGCCGGCTCGATCGAGCTGCGGGGATTGGGCGTCCGCTTCGGCGGACGCCCGATCCTCCAGGATCTGACGGCCACGCTCACCGGCCGGGCGATCGGGCTCCTCGGCCCCAACGGCGCCGGGAAGACGACCCTCCTCCACACGCTGCTGGGATTCCACCGTCCCTCGGAGGGCTCGGCGCGGATGCGGGGCGAGGACGTGACGGGGGGCGCCTCGCGCCTCTCCGGGATGATCGGGTACATGCCGGAGAGCGACGCCTTCATCGCGGGGATCACCGCGGTCCGGTTCGTACGCATGATGGGGGAGATCTCGGGGCTGCCACCCGAGGCCGCCCTCGAGCGCGCTCACGAGACGCTGCATTACGTGGGGCTCGGCGAGGCGCGGTATCGCACGCTCGAAGGATTCTCGCTGGGGATGAAGCAGATGGCCAAGCTCGCGCAGGCCATCGTCCACGCGCCGAAGATCCTGTTCCTCGACGAGCCGACCAACGGCCTCGATCCCCCCGCCCGCGCGAGGATGATCCGGCTCGTCAAGGAGATCCGCGACGCGGGGCAATCGCAGATCGTCCTCTCCTCGCACCTGCTCCGCGACGTCGAGGAGTGCTGCGACGAGGTGCTCGTGCTGAAGGCGGGGCGGATCGCGTTCCACGGGAACCTCGAGGAGGAGCGCCGGGCCAACCGGAAGTTCCTGCAGGTCGAGACACGCGGGGACGAGCGCGCCTTCGCCGCGGCAGCCGAGGCGATCGGCTGCACCTGCGCCCTCATCTCGCCGGGACGGCTGAAGATGATCCTCCCCGAGGCGATCGAGGTGCGGGACCTCTACAAGATCGCCGCGGCGCAGCAGATCCAGATCCGGAAGCTCGACTACAAGAGGGACTCGCTGCAGGACATCTTCCTCAAGGCGATGGAGGAGCCGCGTGGCCGTCTATGACCGCCGCTACCGCGCCTACGACGGCCCGCTGACCCCGCTCTCCCGGCGGTGGCGGGTCCTGCCGCGGTTCGCCTGGGCCCAGGTCTCCCGCTCGCGCCTCTTCGCCGCGTTCTTCATGCTGTGCTTCTTCTGGCCGATCGCCGCGACCGTCTGGATCTATCTCCACCACAACCTCCGGGCCCTCGCGAACGCGGGGCTCGACGCGGTCAAGCTCGCTCCGGTGGACGCGACGTTCTTCGCCGCGTTCATGGGGATCCAGTGCTTCATCCTCGGCGGCCTGCTGACGCTCTTGGTCGGACCGGGGCTCGTCTCCCCCGACCTCGCCAACGGCGCGCTCCCGCTGTACCTCTCCCGGCCGATCACCCGCACGGGGTACGCGGTGGGGAAGATGGCGACGCTCGTCGTGCTGATCTCGTCGATCACCTGGGTCCCCGGCCTCTTCCTGTTCCTCCTCCAGAGCTGGCTCGAGGGCTGGGCGTGGTTCGCCGGGCATGTGAGGATCGCGGCCGCGATCGTGCTGGGCGCGGGGATCTGGATCGTGACGATCTCGCTGCTCGCGCTCGCGACCTCCGCGATGGCGCGGCGCAAGGTCGTCGCGCAGACGTTCCTGCTGGGCGTGATCGTCTTCGGGACGGTCGCGGGACAGGCGATCAACCAGATGTTCGACACCTCGCTCGGATTCCTGTTCAACCTCCCCGAGCTGATGCACTCGGTCTGGGAAGGGCTGTACGCGGTGCCCCTCGACGCGAGGCTCCCCGCTTGGCTCGCCTGGTCGGCGCTCGCGACGATCTGCGGGCTCTCGATCGCCGTCCTCGCGCGCAAACTGCGGGCGTTCGAGGTGGTCAAGTGATCGTCTTCGACGACGTCTCGAAGTTCTACGGCGAGGTTCTCGGCGTCAATCGCGTGTCGTTGACGATCGCCCCGGGGATCACGAGCCTCGTCGGACCCAACGGCTCCGGGAAGACCACCCTCATGAACCTGATGGCGGGGCTCCTGCGCCCGACGAAGGGCCGGGTCGTCGTGGACGGGACGCCCTCCGATCGCCCGGAGGTCCTCTGCCGCAAGCTCGGCTACTGCACGCAGTACGACGCGTTCCCGCCGGGCCTGACCGGGTACGAGTTCCTCCATGCGACGCTCCGCCTCCACGGGCTCTCGGAGCGCGAGTGCCGCGACCGGTCCGCGCGCGCGATCGCCCGCGTCGGGCTGACCGACGCCGCGGGGCGGCGGGTCGCTGGCTACAGCAAGGGGATGCGCCAGCGCATACGCCTCGCGCAGGCGATCGCGCACGACCCGCACGTGGTGGTCCTCGACGAGCCGCTCAACGGTCTCGACCCGATGGCGCGCGCCGAGACGATCGCCGTCTTCCGTCAGCTCGCCGACGAGGGCCGGTTCGTCGTCCTCTCCAGCCACATCCTCCACGAGGTGGATCTTCTCTCGGACCGGGTCATCCTCATCCATCACGGATACGTCGTCGCCGAGGGGAAGATCGCGGGAGTGCGCGACGAGATCGAGGAGCATCCGGTCCAGGTCCTGGTGCGCTGCGACCGCCCCTCCCTCGTCGCGTCGAGGATCTTCGAGCTGGACAGCGCGGTGGAGATCAAGATCCACGACGATCGGCGCGGCCTGCTCGTGCACACGCGCGACGCCGACAAGTTCTACCTGCTCCTCAACCGGCTCGTCCTCGAGCACGGCCTCGATCTCGAGGCGGTCGCTCCGGCCGACGAGGACGTGCAAGCGGTGTACACCTATCTGATCGAGAAGGACGGGCCGACGTCATGAGCGAGGCCCGGTCCGCCACGGTCCGGCAGGTCCTCGCTGTCCAGGCGCTGGAGCTGCGCAAGCGGTTCCTGGGGAAGCGCGCCATCCCCGTTTACCTGCTGGCGCTGATCCCGCTCATGCTCTTCGGGGGCCGCGCCGTCGCGATGCTGGTGTTCGGGCAGGGGCGGAGCGACACGATCGCTCAGGACAGCGTGGTCTACGCCGCGATCTTCCGGGTGATGATCCTGAGGTTCGTCGTCTACTTCGGCTGCGTGGCGGTGTTCGTTCCCCTCTTCCGCGGGGATATCCTCGACCGCTCGCTCCACTACTACTTCCTGGTTCCGATGCGGCGCAGCACGCTGACCCTGGCGAAGTACCTGTCGGGGCTCGCGGCCGCGCTCGTGCTCTTCTGCGGCGTCACGATGGCGACCTGGGTACTCCTGTACGGCGCGCACGGCCCGACGGTCCTCTTCGAGCGGCTGCTGTCCGCGCGCGGAGCCTTCGAGCTGGGCTCCTACCTGCTGGTGACCGCGCTCGCGTGCGTCGGGTACGGAGCGGTGTTCCTCACCGCCGGGGTCGTCTTCAGGAACCCGATCGTGCCCGCCGTCGCCATCCTCATCTGGGAGGGGATCAACGCCCTCCTCCCGCCCGTGCTGAAGAAGGTCAGCGTCATCCATTACCTCGAGTCGCTGTGCCCGGTGTCGTTCCCGCCAGAGTCGGGGATCGCGATCCTGGCCGACCCGGCGTCCCCGTGGGTCTCGATCCCGGGGCTGCTCCTCCTCGCGGCCGTGCTCCTCGCGATCGCCTCCCGCCGGGTGGCGCGGCTCGAGGTCCTCTACGGCGTGGAGTAGCGCGCGGCTGCTACGATCCGGACATGCCGGGTGACGTGGAGCAGGTCGACCTCGTACTGCGACTCCCCTCCAAGCAGCGGCTTCAGTTCCTCGTGGAAGGTCCCAAGCCCATGGCGCTGGTCCGGGCACTGCCGGACGGCGATTTCTACATGACCGTGCGCGAGGTCGATCCGCAGGAGGCGCTCCCCCTCCTCGCGCTCGCCTCGTCGTCGCAGATCGCCCACCTCCTCGATCTCGAGAGCTGGAGGGGGGATCGATTCGATCCGCTGCGGTGCGGGGCGTGGGTGGCCCTCCTCGTCGAAGCCGGCGAGGCGACGATCCGGCGCTTCGCCCGCACGATCGACGACGAGACCCTGATCCTGCTCTTCCGGAACTGGGCGCGCGTGCGCGCGCTCGAGATCGATCACGAGGAGCCTACGCGCGGCCACGGGGTGACCGAGATCGGGGACGACCGCGGGTTCGTCGCCCCCGACGGCGCGCACGTCCTCGTTCCGGAGCGGAGCGAGCACGCGATCGCGGCGCGCAGGCTGGCGGAGGTCCTGTTCCTCGACGACCGGGCGCGGTACCAGGGGATCGTCCGGTCCGCGCTCTTCGAGATGGCCTCCGAGGTCGAGGAGACGGCGCTCCGGTGGCGGACGAGCCGGCTCGAGGAGCACGGCTACCCGTCGTGGGAGGAAGCCCAGTCGATCTACGCGCCTCCGGCCGCGGTCTCGCGACCTCGCGACGCGAGCGACGCCCCCGCCGCCGACGCGCCCCTCGCGCCGCGGGCCGCCCTCCGGACGATCGCCCCCTACACGGCCATCGCCGCCGCCGTCGATACCCTCGACGCCGGAGAGCGAGAGCGCGTGCTCTTCGGCCTCTCCGCGCTGGCCAACCGCGTTCTCGTCGCCGACGGCGCGGACCCCGGATCGATGGAGGCGCAGCACGGCGTGCTGGCGCGGAGCGGCGCCTACGTCGCGCTGGCGCTCGACCGCCGCAAGGCGCGTAGCCCCCGCGACGCCGCGCGGGTCCTCGCCGAAGTCCCCGCGGTCGAGCTGTTCCGTGAAGGGTTCTCGGAAGCGGCCGCGCTCGGCGCACAGGCGCGCGCGATGCGTGTCCCCGAAGCGCTCGTGGATCCGCCGCTGCGCACCCGCGTGAGGCTCCTCCTCGGCCCGCGCCCTCTCTACGTGGACCTCGCCGGAGGCGCCGGGGAGGAGGGGGCCCGGGACTTCCGGAGCCTTGCCGAGGTCGAGGAGACGCGGGCGACGCTCGAGCTGATCGAGGCGCTGCGCGTGGCGCTGCTCGACCGCCAGGGCATCGCTCCCGACGCGCTGCTGCGCGAGGAGCCGAGGCCGTTCGAGACGCCTCCCCGGATCTCGACGCTCCTCCTGACCGCCCTCGCCTGGCACGCCACGCGTGGGGAGGTCCGCGTCGACCGGCTCCCCGCCGACCGCGTCTCGGATTTCCTCCGGAGCGTCGCCTCGCGGCGGACCGCCGACGCGGAGGCCCCGGTGCGGGCGATGGAGCGCCTGCTCGAGGCGCTGCGGCGCGAGACCCCGCTCCCCCCGCGCACGGCCGCCTCCCTGCGGGCGTTCGCGATCGATTGTCTCGACACGCTCGCGGCGGACTGCGCGCAGCTCGACCCCGGGACGCCCGCCACCCCGCGCGTGATCGGCTGCCTCAGGCTGGCCTGATGGAGAGGACCTACCCATGAAGAAGGACGAGCCCCTGAAGTCCGCGTACGACCTCGCGATGGAGCGGCTCCGCGCGAAGGACAAGGCGGAGGGCGTCGAGGAGCGGAGCCCGCTGTCGGACGCGCAGAAGCGGAGGATCGCCGAGCTCCGGAGCGAGGCCAAGGCCAAGCTCGCGGAGCTGGAGATCCTGCACCGCAAGAGCCTCAAGGAGGCGAAGGACGCCGAGGCGACCGCGAAGCTGGAGGAGAACTACGCGACGGATCGCGGCCGGGTGGAGTCGCGCCTCGCCGATGCGATCGAGCGCGCGCGGAAGGGCTAGGAGCGCTCCTCCCAGACCCGGGCGAGCTCGACGATCACCTTCGCCGCCAGCTCCATGTCCTGCGCGGAGACCCACTCCAGCCGGGAATGGAAGTTGTGCTCGCCGGCGAAGATGTTCGGCGTGGGGAGTCCCATGAAGCACAGGCGCGAGCCGTCCGTCCCTCCGCGGATCGGATGCTCGCGGAGGGGGAGCCCGACGCGGCGAATCGCCTCACGCGCGTTCTCGACCACCTTCGCGTGCTGGTCCAGCACCGACTTCATGTTGCGGTAGGACTCCTCGACCTTGAGCTCCACCGCGGCCCCCGGCCAGGCCGCGACCGTCTCGCGCGCGAGGGACTCGAGCCAGGTCTCCTTCTCCTTGAGGCCGCCGTCCTTGAAATCGCGGATGAGGAGCTTCACCGAGGTCTTGTCCACGGAGGCGTTGACCACGTAGGGATGCACGTACCCTTCGTATCCTTCGGTCGTCTCGGGCGAGGTCCGGTCCTTCGGAAGGCGGCCGATGAAATCCGCTGCGACCTTGATCGCGTTGATCATCTTCCCCTTCGCGTACCCCGGGTGGGTGTTGAATCCCCGGAAGGTGACGGTCATCGCGTCGGCGGAGAAGGTCTCCATCTCGATCTCTCCGCGGGTCTCCCCGTCCATCGTGTACGCGCACGACGCCCCGAACCGCTCGACGTCGAAGTACTTCGTGCCGTTCCCGACCTCCTCGTCCGGCGTGAATCCGATCCGGATCGGCCCGTGCGGGATCTCGGGGTGCGCGAGCAGGTATTCCGCCGCGGTCACGATCTCCGCCACGCCGGCCTTGTTGTCCGCGCCGAGGAGCGTCGTCCCGGAGGCGGTGACGATGTCGCATCCGATCTGATCGGCGAGCGCCGGGTTGTCGCCGAGCCTCAGCACCGCCGTCGGATCGTCGGGGAGCACGAGATCCTGCCCCCGATAGTTCCGGTGGACGATCGGCTTCACGTTCGCGCCGGGCATCTCCGGGCTCGTGTCGACGTGCGCGATGAACCCGACGACGGGCACGCCCCGCTTCTTGGTCGTCGGCGGGATCGTCGCGAAGACGTAGCCGTGCTCGTCGATCGCGGCGTCGGCCAGCCCGATGCCCTGCAGCTCGCCCACGAGATGCCGGAGCAGGTCGAGCTGCTTCGCGGTGGACGGGTACGTCTCGGAGGTCTCGTCCGACTGCGTGTCGAACGCGACGTAGGTGAGGAACCGCTTGAGGCAGGCATCGCGGAGCGACGGATCCGGCATGGGGCACCTCGCAAGCCGAGAACGCTACAAGCGCGCGCTTCGACTCGCAAGGTCCCTTGTCTCCTCGAGCACGCTGCGCTAGGATGCGTCGTCGCCGCGGTACCGCATTCGCCGGGCGACGCACGGAGTCCCGATGGTGCGTGCCCTGGGCGTCATCCCAGCCCGCTACGCTTCAACCCGGTTCCCCGGCAAACCCCTCGCTCCCCTCGGACACGGCACCCTCGTCGGCGCGGTGTGGTCCGCGGCCGCAGCCTGCCGGAGCCTGTCGCGCGTGGTGGTCGCGACCGACGACGAGCGCATCGCCGCCGCCTGCCGGACCATGGGGGCGGAGGCGATGATGACCTCACCCACCCATCCTTCCGGGACGGATCGCGCGGCCGAGGTCGCGCGGCGGGCCGGCGACGGCTTCGACGTCGTCGTGAACATCCAGGGGGACGAGCCGTTCCTCACCGCGACGGCGCTCGATCGGCTCCTCGACGGCCTCTCGAAGCGCCCGGATTGCGCGGCGGCGACCCTCGCCGAGCCGCTGATCGAGCCGGACGACCTGTTCGACCCAGGCGCGGTCAAGGTGGTCTGCGCGCGCGACGGACGGGCGCTCTACTTCTCGCGCTCGCCGATCCCGTACCACCGCGCGGCCGCCGGAACGCTCCGCACCGACTTCCGGGGCGCGCTCGCCACCCGACCGGGCGGCACGGCGGGCTACCTCAAGCATCAGGGGATCTACGCCTACCGCCGCGAGACCTTGTTCGCGCTGACCGTGATGGCCCCTTCCCCGCTGGAGGTGGACGAAGGGCTCGAGCAGCTCCGCGCGCTTCAGGCCGGGATCGCGATGCTGGTCGTGGAGTCCGACTTCCGCTCGATCGCCGTCGACACACCGGCCGACCTCGCCCGCGCGGCGGCGCGGCTCGCCGCCGGCCAGGAGATCCACCGATGATGAAGTCCAAGCGGACCACGAAGTACATCTTCGTCACGGGCGGCGTCGTCTCGTCGCTGGGGAAGGGATTGGCCGCCGCTTCCATCGGACGGATCCTCGAGGGACGGGGCTTCAAGATCACGATGCAGAAGCTCGATCCCTACATCAACGTCGATCCCGGCACCATGAGCCCCTTCCAGCACGGAGAGGTCTTCGTGACCGACGATGGGAGCGAGACCGATCTCGACCTCGGGCACTACGAGCGGTTCACGTCAATGGTCGCGGACAAGAACGCGAACTTCACGACGGGGAAGATCTACCAGAGCGTCATCGAGAAAGAGCGGCGGGGGGACTACCTCGGGGCGACGGTCCAGGTCATCCCGCACATCACCGACGAGATCAAGGAATCGATCCTCAAGGTCTCCGAGAGCTGCGACATCCAGATCGTCGAGATCGGCGGCACCGTCGGCGACATCGAGTCGTTGCCGTTCCTCGAGGCGATCCGGCAGTTCCGCCTGGACGTCGGACGGAGCAACGCCGCCTTCGTGCATTTGACGCTGGTCCCCTGGATCGGGACCTCGGGGGAGCTGAAGACGAAGCCGACCCAGCACTCGGTGAGGGAGCTCCGCGCGATCGGCATCCAGCCCGACATCCTCCTGTGCCGGTGCGACCGCGCGATCCCGCAGGAGGTCAAGCGCAAGATCGCCCTGTTCTGCAACATCTCCGAGGACGCGGTGATCTCCGCGCGCGACGTCGAGACGAT
>DASRJG010000037.1:0-12471 GCA_035649595.1 Candidatus Polarisedimenticolaceae bacterium | reverse complement strand
GTGCGCGCCCGCGAGCCCGGGAACGTGCGGCGCCGCCACCCGCGGCGCGTCGAGCATCGTCAGATGCCCCCCGTCGTCGAGCAGATCGACGATGCGCGCGCCGGCGCGAAGACCGGCGACCAGCACCGCTCGCGCCCCTTGCGCGCGGACCGCGGCCGCCGCTTCCGGGAGCTCCGCGATCTCCGCCGCCGAGCCCCCGGTCCACGACGGAAGGTCCCCGGCGCGGACGACGACCACGCGCCCGAGCGGATAGAGGAGGTGCCGCACGGCGGCGAGCGCGACGCCGTCCCCGTCGAGACATGCGGGGACGAGCGCGACCACCGCGGCGTCGGGGATCTCCTGCCGGACGAAGCCCGCGATCGTCTTCACCTGGGCCTCCCCGCGCAGCCATCCGATCCGCGCCGCAGCGCACCGCCCCCCCGAAGCGATCAGCGCATCGAGCTGGCGCCGAAGCTCGTCCTCGGGGATCGTCCCCTGGAGGTCCGTCGCGACGCACGCCCCGCGGCAGCCCAGCTCGTCGAACACCGCGGCGTCGGCGACGATCCCGTCCTCCGCGAGCGGGGTGAGGGCGTGGATGGACACCGCGAGGGGCGGCGCGCTCACCGGGTCCGGTCTTCGACGGGCGGCTTGAGGAAGCTCCTCGCCTCGCCGAAGGCCGCCGCGAGGTTCAGCGCTCCGAGCCCGCTGCACAGTCCGCGGATGAACCCGCTTCGGAGCCACGGTCCGGCCGGGGTCGGGAGGAACGACGCGGTCGCCCGGTCCCACATGGGCGACCAGGGGACGGCCAGCAGGAAGACCCCGAGCGCCGCGAAGGCGTAGACGACCAGAGCGGTTTGCAGGCGGGACGCCAAACTTCCTCCGGAAGGGTGCGCATGGTAGCAGGAGCGCGGGGCTACAATTCCCCGCCGTGGAACGCGTCCCCCTCCTGGATCTCAAGCTCCAGCTCGCGACCATTCGCGAGGAGATCGACCGCGCGATCAGGCGGGTCGTCGAGTCGCAGACGTTCATCCTCGGTCCGGAGGTCGCCGAGCTCGAGCGCGAGGTCGCGGCCTACGCGGGGACCCGCCACGCGGTCGGCTGCGCCTCCGGGACCGACGCGCTCGTCCTCTCCCTCCGAGCTCTCGGCGTCGCCGCCGGCGACGAGGTGATCACCACGCCGTTCTCCTTCTTCGCCAGCGCGTCGTGCGCCGCCCTGCTCGGCGCCCGCCCGGTGTTCGTGGACATCGAGCGCGGGAGCTTCAACATCGACCCCGCGCGGATCGAGGACGCGATCACGCCCAGGACGCGGGCGATCCTTCCGGTCCACCTCTTCGGCCGATGCGCCGAGATGGATCCGATCCTCGAGATCGGGACGCGCCGCGGGATCCCGGTCCTCGAGGATGCCTGCCAGTCGATCGGCGCCAGCTACGCCTCGCGCCGCGAGGGCGCGACGCGCGGCGCCGGCTCCTTCGGCGCGGCGGGGGCGTTCTCGTTCTTCCCGTCCAAGAACCTCGGCGGGTTCGGCGACGGGGGGATCATCACGACCGGGGACGACGACCTCGCCGCGCGGCTGCGCATGCTCCGCGTGCACGGCGAGCGGGAGCGCTACAAGCACCAGGTGATCGGGTGGAACAGCCGGCTGGACGCGCTGCAGGCGGCGGTGCTGCGCGTGAAGCTTCCCCATCTCGACGAGTGGTCGGCGGCGCGCCGGGCGAACGCGGACCGCTACGACCGCCTCCTCGCGCACGCGGGGCTCGTCGCCGGAGAGTCGATCGCCCTCCCCGCGCGTCCCGCCGGCGGCCGGCACGTGTTCAACCAGTACACGATCCGCGCGCGCGACCGGGATGCCCTCGCGCGGCATCTCGATGATCGAGGGATCGGATCGGGGATCTACTACCCGATCCCCCTCCACCTGCAGGAGTGCTTCACCCACCTGGGCTACGCCGCCGGCAGCTTGCCCGAGGCGGAGCGCGCATCGCGCGAGGTCCTCTCGCTGCCGATCTACCCCGAGCTCACGGCCGCCCAGATCGAGCGGGTCGTCGAGGAGACCGCCGCGTTCTACCGGGGCACGCGCGCCTAATCGAAGATCTCGCTCCGCCGGAACAGAGGAAAGAACGGATAGGCGGCGAGCTTCGCGGCCCCCCCCTCCTCGCGGTCCACGAGGCAGATCACGGCGACGACCGTGTGACCCTCCGTCTCCGCGGCCTCGATCGCCTTCAGGGTCGACCCGGCGGTCGTGACCACGTCATCGACGATCACGACCCTGCTCCCGGGCGCGAGGTTCCCCTCGATCCGCCGCCCCGTGCCGTGCTCCTTCGCCTCCTTCCGGACGATGAAGGCCGCGAGCGACGGCCCCTCGGCGTGGCTGAGGGCGGCGACCGGGCAGACGATCGGATCGGCCCCGAGGGTCAGCCCCCCGACCGCCGCGGCATCGATCTTCTCCCGACGGATCGTCCGCAAGACCTCGCGGGCCGTGAGCCACGCCCCCTCGGCCAGGAGGGTGGTCCGCTTCGAGTCGAAATAGAACGAGCTCTTCTTCCCGGAGGCGAGGGTGAACTCCCCGAACATCAGCGATTGTGCCTTGAGAAGCTGCCGCAATTGTTCGCGCTCGTTCTCCATGAACCGTCCTTTCCTCTTGACTCCGGGCGCGCCCGGTTCCTATCCTTCGCTCCGCTATGCGGACGATCATGGCTTGCGCCCTGGCCGCGGGGGTCTCTCTGCCGCCCGGGATCGCCATCGCGCCCTCGGGAGTTCTCTCGGGACGCGTCATTCCGGCACCCGCCGACCCCGCCGCCGCCAAGACCGTGTGGCTGGTCCCGGGTCAGCCGCCGGGTCGTCCGGTCTCCACCCCCGTCGCCTCCGACGGGACCTTCCGGCTCTCCGACCTCCCCGCGGGCCCCGCGGAGCTGGCCATCGAGACCTCGGAGGGGCTCTACGTCGTCGACACCCCCGTCGCCATCGCCCCCGGCTCGACCCGCGAGGTCCAGCTCGCGCTGGGCGGGCGGCAGGATAGCAGCGACCTTCCCCCCGGCGAGAAGGAGAAGAAGCGGAGGAAGGGAGGGGTCTGGGCGAACCCCGTGACCGCCACGATGATCGTGGTCGGCTCGGCGATCGTCGTCGGCGTCCTGGTCAACAGCCTCACGAGCTCCGAGTCGGAGCCTGCCGCTTCGCCTTCCATTCCCGATTGAAAAAGGAGATCGCGTCATGACGCCCTCCCACCTCAGGCGCATCGTCGCCGCGGCGCTGATCAGCGCCCTCCTCGCGACCGGTGCCCCCGCCTTCGCGGCTCCTCAGCCCGCCGCGACCTCCGCCTCGCTCACCGGCACCGTGTTCGCCGGTGACGTCGCGACGCCGCTCTCCGGGGCGACCGTCGCGGCGATCGACGCCCGCGGCATCCGCTTCGCCTCCGCTCCGACAGGGTCCGACGGCGCGTTCACGCTCGCGGGGCTTCCCGCGGGGCGGCTCTCGCTCGCCCTCGAGACGCGGGACGGGTCGTTCCCCGTGGCCACGCCCGTGACCCTCGCGCCGGGAGAGATGAAGGGGGTCCACCTCGCGCTGAAGGCCGACGGCGCCACCGAGGAGGACAAGGACCGCAAGAAGCCGGGGGCGTACTGGACGACCGGCGGCAAGACGTCGATGATCGCCGTGCTCGTCGGCTTCGTGGTCGCGGGCGCCGTCGCGATCAACCAGCAGAACGACGACAGCGTCCTCCCCGCGAGCCCCTCCGATCCCGGCGACTAGCCCCGCGTGAGCGAGATCGGGACCTCCGAGCGAAGCGTCCTCCACCTTCGCGATTACGGGCGCGTGCTCTCCGAGCGGCGGGGGGTGGTCATCGCCTGCCTCGTCCTCGTGGTCGCCTCCACCGCGCTCTTCACCTTCCTCGCGCACCCCGAGTACCAGGCGACGACCACGATCCAGATCGAGCGCCACGCCCCGGAGAGCCTCTCGTTCGGCGAGGGGATGTCCACGGACTACTACGACTACCAGGACTTCTACCAGACCCAGTACAAGGTGCTCCAGAGCCGGACGGTGCTCCGCCTCGCCGCCGAGCGCCTCGACCTGGCGAACCGCCCGGAGTACGCCTCCCGCAAGGGAAGCCCGATCCGGCGGCTGATCAACTGGGGGCTGGACCGGATCAGCGGCGCGGACGCGTCCGCACCGGCGGATCCCTGGCGCAGGCTGATCCGCTTCATGGAGGACCGCCTCAGCGTCGTCCCCGTCCGGAACAGCAAGCTCGTCAAGCTGACCTTCGTCGATCGCGACCGGAAGCTGTGCGCCGACGCGGCGAACGCCGTGGCGGAGGCGTACGAGCAGTTCAACACCGACGCACGGTTCACGACGACCTCGCAGGCGCGCGAGTTCCTCACGAAGCAGGTCGCGCGCATGCAGTCGGAGATCGCCGCGCAGGAGCGGACGCTTCAGGAGTACGGGACCAAGAAGGAGATCCTGGCCCTCTCCGACGGCACGCAGGACATCAGCCAGAAGGCGCTCGGCGACATGAACACGAAGTACGTGGAGGCGCGCGGCCGTCTCGCGGTGGCGCAGGCGCGGTACGACGCGGTGTCCAACGGGTCCGCGGAGTCTCTCCCGGAGGTCCTGTCCTCCCCCCTGATCACGGATCTCAAGAAGCAGTACGCCGAGGTCGAGCGGCGCCACAGCCAGATAGCCGAGCGGTTCAAGCCGGACTGGCCGCCCCTGATGCAGCTCCAGGAGGAGCTGGACGGCGCGCGGGAGCGCCTCAAGATCGAGACCGAAGCGATCGCGCGGCAGGTGCGGTCGGTCGCGAAGGCCGACCTCGCCAAGACCTCGACCGAGGTCGACAACCTGTCCCGCCAGGTGACCGCCCAGAAGGGCGAGGTCCAGCGCGTGGGCCGCGACGCGATCGAGTACGCGAGCCTCAAGGGCGAGATCGAGAACAAGCGGAAGATGCTCAACGACCTCTTGACGCGGCAGAGCGAGGCCGAGACCTCCAGCGCCCTCAAGGACTCCCGCGCGACGAACATGAGGATCGTGGACCGCGCCGAGGTCCCGCGCGCGCCGTTCAAGCCGGACAAGCCGCTGAACCTCCTTCTGTCGCTGGTGTTCGGCCTGGGGCTGGGCGCCGGCGCCGCCCTCCTCCTGAACTATCTCGACAACACGGTGAAGAACGAGATCGACATCCAGCGCTACGCGGGGGTGCCGGCTCTCGGCTTCGTCCCGCTCTACGCGCCGCTGCACGCGGTCGGCCACGACGAGGGGGGCGCCTCGCCGAGCCAGTACGCCGCCGACATCGCCTGCCACGCGGACGCGCGGTCGTCGTTCGCGGAGTCGTTCAAGAGCCTGCGCACGGCGTTCCTCCTCGCCTCCCCCGAGCGCGCCCCGCGGCACGTCGTCGTGACCTCGTGCGAGCCCCTCGACGGGAAGTCCACCGTGACGACGAACCTGGCGATCGCGCTCACGCAGCTCGGGCGCCGCGTGGTGATCGTGGACGCCGATCTCCGGCGCCCGCGCGTGCACAAGGTATTCCGCCTGCCGAACCAGACGGGGCTGTCGAGCTTCCTCTCGGGGAACGCCGCGATGAGCGACGTCCTCCAGGAGTCGAGCATCCCGGGGCTCCACGTCGTCACGAGCGGACCGGTCCCGCCGAACCCCTCCGAGCTGCTGGCGTCGAAGGCGATGGAGGCGTTCCTCGAGAGGCTCGAGGAGGCCGGGGCCTTCGAGCACGTCTTCTTCGACTCGCCGCCGCTACTCCAGATGGCGGACGCGGTGCTGCTCGCGAACCGGCTGGACTCGACGATCCTCGTCGCGCGCGAGGGGCGCACGACGCACCAGTCGCTCGCCTCCGGGGTCAAGCGGCTGCGCCAGTCGCGCGCGCGCATCCTCGGCGCCGTGCTCAACGCCGTGGTCGAGCGCTTCGGGAACTACTACTACTACCGCTACCACCGGGACGAGCCGCTCGAGGAGTCGATCGGCGCCGGCGCCTCAAGCGCCCCGCGCGTGCGCCGCCGCCGCAAGCGGGCGTGAGCCCCGATCTCCTCCGCGGCGCGCTCCGCCTCGGCGTCCTCGCGCTCCTCGTCCTCGCCCCTCTCCCGTTCGGAGCCGTCCGGCCGGGCGCCGTGCTCGCGATCGAGCTCGCCGCGTCGGCGCTGGGGCTGATCGCGATCCTGCTCGTCGCGCGCGACCCCGACGCCGCGGCCGCCGTGCCGCGCCTCCCGCTCGCGATCGCCCTCGGTCTGGTCGCGCTCGGCGCCTTCCAGGCGCTGCCGCTTCCCTTCGCCGTCGCCGAGACCTTCAACCCGACCGCGGAGCTGGTGCGTCCGCTGATCCCCTACCTCGGCCTCGACCGGCCGCCCGCCGTCGCGTGGAGCGTGGCGGCCCCGGAGACCGTGGATGCGCTGCTCCGCCTCGTCGCCTACGTGCTGCTCTCGCTCGCCGCCGCGATCGCGTTCGACGACGCGCCCTCGCGCCGGCGCTTCGCGATCGTGCTCGTGGGCGCGGCGGTCTTCCAGGCGGTTTACGGATCAGCCGAGTATCTCTCGGGGCACCAGCACATCTTCGCGTTCGCGAAGAAGCACTACCTCGACTCGGCGACGGGAACGTTCATCAACAGGAATCACCTCGCGACCTACCTGGCGATGGCCCTCCCCTTCGGCCTCGCGCTGAGCCTGCCGGAGGAACGCCGCGTCCCCGAGCGCGCGCGCACCTGGCGGGAGCGTCTGGTCGCGGCCTCCAGCGGCTCGGCTCTCGTACGGTTGCTCGCCGCCGGCGCATGCGCGCTGCTCTGGATGGGGCTGCTCCTGTCGCACTCCCGCGCGGGGCTCGTCGCCGCGCTGGCCGCAGCGGCGATCGTGCTCGTGCGCTACCGCACGCTCCGCGCCGCGCGATGGGCGGCGGCGATCGGGGCGTGCGTCCTCCTGACGCTGTTGACGCTCGAGCTCGCGCAGGCGCCCGGCGAGCGGTTCTTCTCGATCCGGGACGACATCGAAGCCAGGGGCGGCCGCCTGGCGGTCTGGCGCGACGCGTCCGCGCTGGTCGCGGTGCGCCCGATCCTCGGATGGGGGTTCGGGACGTTCGAGAGCGCGTTCCCGACCGTGCAGTCGGCGGACATCGACCTCCGGTACGACCACGCGCACAACGACTGGCTGGAGTGGTCGATCGACGGCGGCCTCCTCGCGCTGGCCGCGGCGATCGCGCTGCTGGTCCTCGCGCTGCGGCCGCCGCGCCCGGCCGCCGCGTCCGGGTTCGACGCCGCGTTCGGCGTCGCCGCGCGGGCCGCGGTCGTCGCCGCGGCCCTCCACGGCGCGTGGGATTTTTCCCTGAGGATTCCCGCGGTGGCGGTGGTGGGCGCGGTCGTGCTGGGGGGAACGCTGGGAGATCAGGCGCGGGCCATCTCCGCGCGGGCGGAGGCGAGCGCGGCGCTTCCACCGCCGTCCACGAAGGTCTGGAACCACAGCTCCCGGTTGAGCAGGTTCCAGACGAGATGGCCGTGGTCGGCGCTCCCCCGGCGGTCGTCCTCGATCCGCTTCCGCACCGCCGCCGGGTCGTAGAGCCCTCGCGCGCGGATCGCGCGCTCGGACAGGAGGTCGTCCACCATCTCGCGGAGGTCGCGGCGAATCCATGCCCGGAGCGGCGCCGCGAAGTTCGCCTTGGGACGGCGGACGATCTCCTGCGGGATCCAGCGCGCCGCGACGTCCCGCAGCACCGCCTTCTGGACCCGTCCGCGGATCCGCTCGCGATCGCCGAGGCGGAACGCCAGCTCCACGATGCGATGATCGATCAGCGGCGGCCGCGCCTCGACCCCGGCCGCCATCGCGGCCTTGTCGGTGTAGGCGAGGTTGTGATCCGGGAGGAACAGCGTCGTGTCCCACCGGCACATCCGGTCCAGGTAGCTCCCGGGAGCGCCGTCGATGCCGCGGCGGCGGGCCCGGACCTCCTCCAGCGCGTCGAAGGGATAGCGCGCGGCGTTCGCGAACAGCTCGGCGTAGTCGTCCGGCGAGAGCGAGAGGTCCGATCGGAGGAAGCGATCCCCCGGCGGGAGCGACGCGAAACCGAGGAACCGGCGAAGCCAGCGCGCCTGGCGCAACCCCCCCTGCGTCGTCGCGACCGGGACTCTCTCCGCGGCCCGCTCGGCGAAGCGGCGGAGCGGCCCCGGCACCACCGCCTGGTAACGGCCGGCGAGCAGGCAGGCGAGGTGCTTGCGGTACCCGCCGAAAATCTCGTCCGCGCCCATGCCGCTCAGGAGCACGGTCACGCCGCGACGGCGCGCCTCCTCGGCGATGAGCAGGGTGTTGATCGCCGCCGGGTCGAGGATCGGCTCGTCGAGGTGCCAGACGACGCGAGGCAAGAGGTCCACGACGCGCGGCGAGATCTCGATCTCGGTGTGATCGCACCCGAACGCGCGGGCCGCCCGCCGCGCGAACCTGAGATCGTCCGGCATCGCCTCGAACGGGAGGTCCTCGTCGCGGAACCGGATCGCCATGGTGCGCACGGGCGTGCCCGTCCGCCGCGTCATCAGCGCGACGATCGTCGTCGAATCGAGACCCCCGGAGAGCAGCGCGCCCACCGGGACGTCCGAGATCATCTGGAGGGCGACGGCGTCCGGGAGCAGCTCGGCGAGCGCGCGCTCGGCCTCGGGGCGATCGAGGCGCGCGGCGTCCTCGGGGAGGCTCCACCAGCGCGCGATCGTCGCGCGGCCGTCCCGCCAGGTCAGCGTGTGAGCGGGCGGAAGCTTGTGCACGCCGACGAACCCGGTCCGCGGGGACGTCGGGTAGTGCCACGGGTTGTGAGCGACCTCGGGATCGGCGGCGATCGGGACGAGCCCGCTGCCGAGGATCGCCTTCGCCTCGCTCGCGAAGATCAGCCCGCCCGGATGCTCCGCCCAGTAGAAGGGCTTCACGCCGAGGCGGTCGCGAGCGGCGAAGAGCGATCGGTCGTCGCGATCCCAGACGGCGAAGGCGAACATCCCGTTCAGGCGTTGGAGGCACGACGTTCCCCACTCGACGAAGGCCGCCAGCAGGACCTCGGTGTCGGACGAGGAGCGGAAGCGGTGCCCCTTCGTCGAAAGCTCGGCTCGGATCTCACGGAAGTTGTAGATCTCGCCGTTGTAGGTGATGCAGCGGCGCCGCGCCTCGTCCCACATCGGCTGCGCACCGGCGGGGGTGAGGTCGAGGATCGCGAGACGGCGGTGTCCGAATCCGAAGGGCTCGCCCTCGGGGCAGACGATGCCGTCGCCGTCGGGGCCGCGATGCGCGAGCACCCGGGTCATGCCCCGGACGATGCGCGGGTCCACGAACCCGGCCATCCCCGTGATGCCGCACATGCGCGGTCACTCTAGCCGAGATCGCAAGTTGTAGACTGGACCTCGATGCGAGCCGCCGCGACCTCCCTGGCATCGATCGCCGGCGCCGCGGCGATCACCGCGTCGGCGGCGCTTTCGATCACGACCCTGGGGGGGCCGGCCGGGCCGTCCGCGGCGTCGCTCGACACGGCGGTCGATCGCGAGCTCCGGCGCGCGGTCGCGCTCCTCGACGATCGATCGCTCGGAACACACGACCGGACCTCCCGCTACCGGCAGGCGCTCGCGGAGGCAGACCGTCTCGCGTGCCGGGCCATCCTGGCCGACCCCGCCGACCCGCGCGCGATCGAGCGGCTCGCCGGGATCCGTTGGGAGCGCTCCGTGTTCGGCGACGCGCCGGCGGGAGCGTCGCTCGAGGCATTGATCGCGGTGGCCTCCGAGCGCGCGCCGCGCGTGCCCGACGTCCAGCTCGAGCTGGGGCGAACGCTCTACAAGATGGGGCGGAGCGACGAGGCGTCCGAGCGCATGGCGCGTGCGGTGCGTCTCTCGCCGTCGCTCACCCGCCGGGCGGTGGGGGCGATGATCGACGCCGGCGTGCCGCCGCCTACCGCGGCCGAGACGCTCGGCCGCTCGTCGGAGGCGATGATCGCGCTCAAGGACACCTTCCTCGACTCGGGACGCGGAGGCGAGTTCCTCGATCTGGTTGAGCGCGATCTGGCCGACGCGGGCGCGCCCCTGCTGGCCTCGTACGGGGAAGCCTGCCTTCAGCTCGAGGCCGCGGCTCGCCTTCGCGATCGGCTGGCGGCGCTCTCCCCCATCGCCGATCCCGCGATCGGCGCCGAGCGGATCCGGCAGCGCGCGCACGCGTCGTTCGCGTTGGGAGACGCTCGCGCCGCGCTCGACGATGCCGCGGCGGCGCGCCGGCTGATGAAGGACGACCCGACGTACGCGGAGTTCTTCGGTGAGATGGCTCTGGCCGGAGGCCAGCCCTCCGAGGCGGCCGCGGCGTTTCGCGAGGCGCTCGAGGGCGCGGTCCGCTCCGCGGCGTCCCCGGCGGTCCGGGCCCGCATCTATCGCGAGATCGGGCAGGCCTTGCACGCCGATGGGCGCGGAGACCTCGCGGTGGACGCCTTCCGGCACGCTCTCGCGCTCGACCCCCGGGAGCCGTATGCCCTTGCTCGCGTGTCGGCGCTCGAGGCCGCTACCGCGGAGCGGGGACGTCGATGACCTCGGACGCCCGGCGCCTCGCGACCGTGCCCGTCGGCTGGCTCGTCCCCGTGTGCGGCCTCGCCGGCATGTGCCTCGCGATGTGGCCGGCCCCCACCGCGGCCGCCATTCTCGTGGTGGCGTCGCTGACCATCCTCGCGACGACCTCGTACCCCGTCATGGCCGCGTTCTTCCTGTTCCTCGTCTTCCAGGACCCCCTCCAGGTCCTGGCGGGCGGCGAGTCCACGTGGGGGCTCCTCGTCAAGCGCACGGACGAGCCCCTCGTCATCCTCCTCGGTCTCGTGTGCCTCGCGATCAACCGGTCCGCGCTGGCGTCGCTCGGCTACAGGAAGCTCGGGCTGTTCATCGCACTCTGCTTCGCGGGCTTGCTGCTCTCCTCGATCCCCCCGAAGGAATGGTTCCCGGCCGGGGTGGACCTCGCGCTCTTCTCGAAGCCGTTCCTCCTGTTCGCGATCGGCCTGAGCCTGAGCGTCCAGCGCGAGGGGCTCCAGCGCCGGCTGGATGTGATCCTGTGGGTGATGCTCGCCTGCATCGCTTTCGGCGTCGTCTTCCTCGTGATGCCGCGCTGGCAGGATGCCTACGTCGGCGACATCCGGGCGCCGGACGAGCGCCTCGGCTTCCTCTCCGCCCAAGGGTTCTTCCTGGGTCCGGGGACCTACTCGTGGTTCGCGGCGGCGACGTTCGCGATCGCGTACGCCGCCTACCTCGCCTACAAGCGGATGTTCCACCTGTGCGCCGCGCTCGCGAGCGCGGCCTTCGTCGCCCTGTCCTGGCGGCGGAAGTCGATCATCGCCGTCATGGCCATGATCCTCGTGTCGCTGCTCGTTCGCGGGACGAGGGGGAGCCGCGCCCGCTCGCTCGCGGTCCTGGGGCTCTCGCTCGCCCTCGTCGTCACCGTCTTCGCGCCGTACGTCGGCGCGCTCTGGACGAGCACGATGCGCGAGTACGGCAGCGCCGACCCCTACGCCAGCGCCCGCGGCGCGCTCTACTACACCTCGGTGCTGATCGCGCGGGACCACTTTCCGCTCGGCGCGGGTCTCGCCTCGTTCGGGAGCCACGCGTCGAAGCTCTACTACAGCAGCGTGTACACGGAGTACGGGCTCTCGACGATCTACGGCCTCTCGCCGATGGACTCGGAGTACATCACCGACACGTTCTGGCCGATGGTGCTGGGCGAGGGGGGAGTGTTCTGCCTGGCGGGATACCTCGCGTTCTTCGGCACCCTCGTCGCGGCGACGTGGAGCGCCGCGCGCCGCGTCGGGAACGATCCTCGCTCCGCGTTCGTCGCCACCGCCGCCCTCCTCCTGCTCGTCGGCTCGCTGCTCGAGTCGATCGCGAGCCACATCTACGGTTCGTCGCTCCAGGCGGCGCTCGTCCTGATCCCCGCGGGATTGGCCTGGCGCGCCGAGCGCGACAGGGCCGCATCAGGGACCGGCGGCTGATCGACTCGGTCGCGCCAGGTCGATCACGATCGGGAGCTGCCAGAACACGACCGCGAGCCACAGCGCGACGGTAACGGGCCACCGGAGCGCGAGGAGCGCCGCGGCGAGGAGCACGAGCATCGCGAGCTGCCCCGCGACGAGCCGGCCCCCGTCGACGCCGATCCAGCGCACCCAACGGTTCGACAGCCCCATCCGCGCCCACGCGAGCGGCGCGTCGATCGCGAAGCGCATGACGCCCGCACCGGCGACGCCCCAGGCGACGAGCGCGAGGATCCCGGCACCCACGCCGATCACGAGGAAGAGCCCCGAGAGCAGGGCGTGCCGCTCGATGTGACGCGTCGCGTTGAGGTGATGCCCCGACGGAGCGCTCGTCATGCTGATCTGGATCGACACGGCGAGCCAGCACCACGCGGCGAGGAGATCGGGCCGCGCGGGAACGCGGAAGAGCGGCAGGATCGCGGCCGGCGCGACGAGGAGCGGCCCCGCGGCGAGCAGCGCCATCCCCTGAAGGGCGAGCGTCGATCGGTTGATGAGCGACCGCAGCCCGTG
>DASRJG010000036.1:0-8026 GCA_035649595.1 Candidatus Polarisedimenticolaceae bacterium | reverse complement strand
GAACTCCCGCTCGTGCGCCGGGCCGGAGGTCGCGACGATCCGATAGCCGGGGGTGAGCCGCAAGCGCCCCTGGAGCCTCTCCTGCAGCTCGGTCTTCGCGTCGCGGTCGGGGATGGCGCTCGGCGGGCACGGCGCGAGGTGGCGGCGCACGAACGCTCGTGCGGGACGGATCCCGCCGTCCAGGTAGATCGCCCCGAGCACGGCCTCGAACACGTCGGCCAGGATCGACTCCTTCCCCCGCCCGCCGGTCGATTCCTCCCCCCGCCCCAGGCGGACGTCCTCGCCGAGGCCGAGGGAGCGCGCCGCAGCGGCGAGCGTCGGCATGCTGACGATCCCCTGCATCCGCTTCGTCAGGTCGCCCTCCGACGCCGACGGATCGTCGCGGAAGAGCCGGTCGGCGACGAACAGTCCCAGGATGGCATCCCCCAGGAACTCGAGCCGCTCGTAGCCCAGGGCCGGCGCCGTGGGGTTCTCGTGCGACCAGGACCGGTGCGTCATCGCCTGGTCGAGGAGGGATCGGTCGTCGAACACGTATCCCAGCCTCGCCTCGAGCGCGTCCCGTGGCTTCGACCGCGCCGTCATGGCCGCGAGCTTAACGCCGGCCGGCGAAAAGGCAGCGGCCGAAGACGAGCGCGACCCTCAGGGGCGCTCCTCGGTGGGTCGCGGCGGACCGCCGGTCAGGACGATGTTCCAGCCGGAGTTCACGGTGACGGTCCGCGGCCCGGGGGCGCCGAGAAGCCCGGTCGCGGAGTTGCCGTCGGGGGTCGTCACCACGTTCTGGAGGTCGCTCTCGATCTTCCCGAATCGGGAGCGAGCCTCGACCCGTCCGCTGGCGGAGGGGGGGAAGCTGACGTGCATGTCGCCGCCGACGTTCTCGAGCAACGTGTCCTTCTCGGAGGGAACGATCGCGAAGGACACCTCGGCGGTCTTCGAGTCGGCGTGGAGCTCGACCGGCCCACGAAGCTCGAGGAGGTGGACGTCTCCCCCGACGGCGTTGACCTCCACCGGACCCGTCGAGCCGCGCACGGTGACCGTGCCCTGATCGTTCTCGACGAACAGGCGTCCCTGGCTCGCCTCCACCTCCACGTCGGAGGTCTTGACGTAGACGAGGGTCTCCCCCGTCACGGCCCGGAGCTTGATCTTCAGCCCGTCCCCCTCGATGCGCACCGGGCCGTCCACGTCCTCCATGTTGATCTCGGCCGCGTGTGTCTTGACCTCGACGAGCCCGTCGTTCCCCTTGCCGCGCACGGTCGCTCCGTAGCCGTCGAAGTGCAGCGCCGCCTGCGTGTCGACGAAGCGGGCCTCGCTGTCGGTCTGGACCTGGACCTCCCCGCGGACCCGCGTCAGCGTCAGCGGCGTCCCGACGAGCGAGAGATCGGCGTTGAAGGCATCGTCGATATCGACACGGCCGCCCCGCGCCTTGACCGTCGGCTCCACCGTCCCCTTGAGCGCGAGCGCCGTACCGTCGACGTCGGCGCGCAGCTCGCCCGCCGCCGCGGAGACCCGGGCCGATCCTCCCGCGAGCGTGAGGCTCACGCTTCCCGCGACGTTGGTCAGGACCAGATCGAGATCCTTGCCGTGAACGGTCGCCGCGGCTCCGATCCCCTCGAGGACGGCGCGACCGGCCTCGATCTCGACGACCGTGCTCCCCTTGACCCCGCGAGCCTCGAGCGTGACGCCCTTTCCGCGGACCTCCAGCCCTCCCGGCAGCTCGGTCGCCGTGACGTGAGTTCCGGTCCCTTCCACGAGAACGTCGAAAGGCTCCGGGATCGTCACCTGGAGATCGTGAGCCACCTCCTCGGATCCAGGGCGCGGGCCGATCCGTAGGGTACGGCCCTCCGTCCAGACGGCCACGCGTAGCGCGGTCCTCCCACCGCCCTCGGTCACCGCGAGGAAGCGCACCTCGCGGGGCGTCTCCCCCCTCTGTATGCTGACGGACCCCTTCAGGTTCCGGATCACCAGCCGGTTCTCGTCCGAGATCGGGACGATCCCCGCCGACTCCTCCGCGAGGAGCTCCTCCTCGGCCCGAAGCGCGCCGCCGGTCGCGAGCGCGAGCGCGACCGTCACGGCTCCCGCGAGGCCCCGCCTATTCCACGGCATCGGAGACCTTCTCGAACAGCCGGGTCGGACCCCCGCCGCGCACGAACGTCGCTCCGTTCTTTTCGATCGTGTACGCCGTCAGCCTGCGGCCCCCCGGCTCCACGACCAGCTCGTCGAGGTCGGTGTGATCGTCACCGTGTCTGGTCGCGCCCGTTCGGGCGCTTCGCACCATCAGATGCCCCGTCGCGGGGTCGACGTAGGTCTCGAAGGAATAGCGCGCGATCGGCTTCCCGGCGAAGAACTCCTCGCAGCGGCCCTCCCAGTCGCAGCGCAGGCGCCACCTCTCGTCCTTCGACACCTGGCTCCAGCGGAACCGGTACCCGCCGTCGTCCTTCTTGATCGCCACGATCGATCGGAGACGCTCGGTGCCGCGCGCCCACGTCCCCGCGTACCCGGTGTCGGAGATCGTCGGCTCCCGGCGACAGGCGATCGCGAGCCCCGCGAGCACGAACAAGAGGACGGCTCTCACGGCGCGCCCCCCCCGTGCGCCGCCGCGACGACCTCGGGGTCGAGACGCACCCCGGCGCGCAGGGCGGCGTCCGCCCGCTCGGCGGCCTCGGGGAAGCGCTTCAGGACGACGAGGGCGAGCACCAGATTCGTCCAGCACGCCTCGTGCCCGGGGCGGCGAGCCACGGCGCCCTCGAGGATGGGGATCGCGGCGGACGCCTCCCCTCGAAGGATCAGCATCTTGCCGAGATTCCCCGCCGCCTCCGCGCTCCCGGGATCGATCGACAGGACCTCCCGATACGCCGCCTCGGCATCGACCTCTCGACCTTCGGCTTCCAGGATCACCCCCAAATTGTACCGGGCCGCGACCGACGATGCGTCCAGGGCGAGCGCGCGGCGCGCTTCCGCTTCCGCGCGCGGCAGATCCCCGGCCCAGCGGAGGAGCGAGGCCCGATTCGCGGCGGTCGTCGCCTCCTCGAGGCGGGCGAGCCGGGCCGAAGGGATGAGGAGCGAAAGCGCCAGGAAGGCCGCGCCGATCGCCCCCGCGCCAAGCCGCTTGCGGAGATCGAGGTCCCCCCGCGCGAGCGTCGCCGCGCCGATCCCGGCCGGCACCGTGAGGACGAGGGCCAACGGGAGCCGATACCGGCTCGATACGTAGAAGGCGAGGGGCGCCACGGCGGTCGCGGCGAGGGCGCCCCACACGATCCCTCCCCCGGTTCCGCGGAACCCGACGAGCGCGACCCCGGCCGCCGCGAGGCCGAGGAGCCACCCGAATCCCACCGGCGCGGTCAGGCGCCACGGGTTGTCGTCCGACTCGGGGGCCTCGTCGAGGGCATGCTCGTAGTCGTCGAGCAGGAGGAGTCCCCGCTTCGCCGCGAGGCGCGCCGTCCCCGTCGGGTCCGCGAGGCGCGCTCCCCAGGCCTGGCGCCCCCACCACCGATCCGCCTCGACCGCGTCGAGCGCCCTCCCCGAGCGAGCCCGCGCGAGCGAGGTCGCCTCGTCCTGCTGGAGGGCGACATCCCCCGAGAACCCGTCGGGGGGCGTGTAGATCCCGGAGGCGCCGGGGCCGTTGCCGTGATAGAGCGTGATGCCGCCGTTGGACGAGACCGCGACGAGGTGCCCCGAGACGACCACGTTGCGCAAGGTCACCGGCAGCACCACGAGCGCGGTTCCCCCCGCGAGGGCGATCACGCGGCGCCAGCGCCGGAGCTGCGCCTCGCGCGCACCCCAGACGGCGGGAACGAGCAGGAGGTTCGGCCGCGCGAGCGAGGCGAGCCCCGCGGCGACGCCGGCGCCGAACGCACCGCGGTCACCGCGCGACGCGAGGAGGAGAGAGCCCGCGAGCGCGAGAAGCGCGACCGACTCCCCCAGCGGCCGCGACGCGAAGAACAGCAGGGGATGATAGAGGAGCACGAGAGCGCCGCTGGCGAGCCCCGCCGACTCCCCTGCATGCCTTCGCGCGACGGCCGCCAGCGCGAGCGCGGCGGCGACGATCGCGGCGTGCTGGAGAAGGTACAGCCCCGCGAAGCTGGGTCCGATCGTCCGGAAGACTCCCGCCACGACGAATGGGTACAGGGGCGCGAGGTAGAACGCTCCCGGCGGCCACGGCCGCCCCGCCAGGATCTTGGCCGCCTGGTCGACGTAGACGGCGCCGTCGAGGATCGGCCGGGCGAACCCCGGGTCGTGAGCGCGCTGCGCGAGCACGTAACCGAGGCGCGCGAGCAGTCCGGCCGCGGCCATCGCGGCGAGCGTCGCGCGGCAGGCGCGGCGCGTCATCGCGGGACGGGGCGCTCGTCCTCCCCCTTCACCTCTCGCAGGCGCGAGCGGGCGGAGGTCGCCTCCTCCGCTCTCCCCTCCGACTCGGCCGCGCGCGCGAGCAGCTCGAGGCCGTCGGCGGAATAGGGGTACGCTGCGACGATCTCTCTCGCGCGTCCCAACGCCTCGCGCCGGCGCCCGAGCGCGAACAGCGCGGCCGCCCGCGCGACCAGCGCCCCTTCCGTCCGCTCGCCCAACGCGATCCCCCGATCCAGGTACGCGAGGGCGGCAGCGGCGCGTCCGTCACGAAGCGTCACGTTCCCGAGGAGAGCGTAGGGTGTGGAGAGGTTGGGGTTCAGGTCGATCGCCTTGCGGTAGAGGCTCTCCGCCTCCGCGAGCTTCCCTTGGAGCTCGCGCACCGCGCCGAGCCGGTAGGCCGCGCCGGCACTCCGCGGATAGAGGGCGACCGCCTTGACGAGCAACGGCTCCGCCTCGTCCACGGTGCCGACGAACAGGTCCACGTAGCCCAGCCCGACGAGGCTGTCGTGCCGGTCCGGCTCGAAGCGCAGCGCGTTCGAGAATTGGGTCTTCGCCTCGTCGAGCCGGCCGGCCGCCTGCAGCTCGAGCCCCGCGCGCTCCGAGTACTCCGCGATCAGGTACCCCGCGTAGCGGTTGCCGGCCTCGCCGGGAGGCAGCAGCGCCGCGACCGCAGTCCCGAGCTTCCCCTCGGAGAGAAGGATGGACCCATCGACCGCGTCGTCGTAGCCGCGCGCGAGGGTGAGGAACGACGGGGCGTCGACCGGGGAGATCGAGAGCTGGGCCGCGCGCTCCTCGCGGGAGGGGCGCAGGGCGCGCACCGCCTCGAGATTCGGTCCGACCGAGTTCGAGAATAGCCCTCGAGGCGCGTAGAACTCGATCCGCGGCCGGTCGTCCGTGTCGCGCGGGGCGTCCCCCGCGAACCGCCGAGCCCCGGTCTCGTCGAAGGCGTAGTAGGAAACGAGCTCCACGGGGCCGCGGACCCCGACCTCGCGCAAGCTCGCGGCGACCTGCGGTCTCGCGACGCGTCGCGAGATCTCGGGCATGTCCACTGGGGGCCAGGGCTCCTCGCGGCCGAGCATGACGAGGCTCAGGCCGGTCGAGAAGACCCGCACGTGGGGAAAGACATCGACGAAGGAGCCGACGATGGTGCGGACGTCCTCCCCTTCGATCCTCCAGAGGGGGGCGAACTGGCACATGACGCCGCCGGGGGCGAGGCGCTCGCGGCACAGCTCGAAGTAGCCGCGTCCGAACAGCGCTCCCGATCCCGTGAGCGAGGGGAAGTTCGCCGCCGACGAGATCACGTCGAACCGTTCGTGGGTCAGCTTCAGGTAGTTGCGCCCGTCGTCGATCCGGACGTCGACGACCGGGTTCGACAGAACGTCGTGGTTCTCCTTCCGGAAGAACCGGCTCGCGGCGAAGACGCCGCGCTCGAGCTCCACGGCCACGACCTTGTCCACCTCGTACAGCGCGACGGCCCCCGTCGTGACCCCCGCGCCCAGCCCCACGATGCAGGCCTTCCCCACGGGCCCCGGATGGAGCGCCATCGGGAGATGGCCGAGCATCCGCTGCGAGAACATGTCCTCGAACTGGTCGGACGCCGTGGTGCTGCCGTTGACGGTGATGAACTTCCCCTTGACGCTCTGGAACGAGGTGATGGTGTCGTTGTACCCCTCGTCGTGCGTGATGACCTGGTAGTCGCCGATGATCGGATCGATCGAGATCCGTCCCGAGGCGTCGATGTACCGGGAGGGGTCGAAGTAGAGCCCCGCGCTGAGCAAGCGCACGTTCCACCGCGGCGCGAGCAGGAGACAGGCGATCGCGATCATGAGCGCAGCACCGGCCGGGAACGCGAAGCGCGGTCGAATCGGTCCCGGCTCGGCGAGCACGCTCCCCGTGGCGAGCAGGAGGGACGCGAGAACGACGAGGCGCAGGGTCCACTCCGTGCCGATCGACGGAAGCAAAATGAATCCCGCGCCGAACGATCCCAGGATGGCGCCCAGCGTGTTCCACGCGTAGACCCGTCCGATGCGGGCCCCCGTGCCGCGGCCCTTGGGGGTCAGCCGCACGGCCACGGGAAAGGTGGCTCCGAAGGCGATCGCGGGCGGGACGAGCGTCACGAGCGAAAAGACGAACTTGGTCCGGTTCATGCCCGCGAAATCGAGTCCGAAGGCGTAGATGGCGCGGAGGAAGAGCTGCGGCATGGCGTTGACCGCGAGCATGCCGAGCAGGGCGAACAGCCCGACCGCCCCTTGGGTCGCGGCAAGCAGACGGACGGGGTGCCGCCATCGGTCGGCGATCGGTCCGATCAGGACCGATCCGAGCGCGAGCCCCAGGAGAAAGCAGGTCAGCATGGCGCTGAAGGAGTAAACGGTGCTGCCGAAGACCTGGACGAGGATCCGGAACCAGACGACCTCGAACCCGAGGGCCGTCATGCCGCTCCCGAAGGCGACGACCAACGGCCACCACGGGGGGCTCGTCCAGGCCACGGGCTCGGCGACGGGAGGCGTGGGGGGCTCCGCCGCCCCTTCCTCGGCGCGCCGGTCGAGGATCCACGCGGTCGCCGCCACGGCGCCGTTCAGCGCTGCGGCGAGGAGGGTCGTGTTCCGGAGGCCGAGCCGCGGGATCAGCTCGAAACCCGCCAGGAAGCAGCCCGCGGCCGCGCCCAGCGTGTTGACGAAGTAGAGGACGCCCACCCCGAGGCCGACCTTTCCGCGGTCGCGCAGCAGTCCCCGGCCGAGGGCCGGGAGGGTCGCTCCCATGAGCATCGTCGGCACGATCAGGAGCAGGACGCAGAAGGCGAACCGCACCGTGGATCTCAACAGGAAGGATTCCGGGAGCGCGGGAACCAGCGCCCCGTAGGCGAGATCGACCCCTGAGAGGAGGATCGGGAGGGCGAGGGCGTAGGCGCCGACGCCGCCCTCGAGCAGGGCGAACATCCGGAGAGGGCGCCGCGCGCGGTCGGCGCGACGGCCCAGCACGGCGGCGCCGAGCGCCATCCCCCCCATGAACGAGACGAGGACCGTCGTCACGGCGAAGGCGGTCACGCCGAACACCTGGACGAGCTGTCGCGTCCAGACGACCTCGTACGTGAGCCCACAGGCGCCGCTCACCACGAACAGCGCGGCGTAGAGGAACGTGAGGCGCGATCGCGCGGGGGTCATGACGGGGAACGATACAGGATGGGGGCCCGGAAAAAACGAGGGCCGCGAGCGGAAGCTCGCGGCCCTCGGATCGCTAACGGAAACTGTCGGCCGGGCTTACTGCCGCGGCTTGAGGTCGCCCTTCGGCGCCGGCTTCTTCGGGATGATCTTGAAGTCCGGCGGCTCGGCCAGCGTCGGACCGGCCTGAATGAGCGTCGAGTTCGGGCTGGTACGGACGCTCTGGTTGAGGTCGCCCGCGCCGAACCCGGAGTTGTACTTCGGGGAGACGGCGACGTACGCGTCGCAGTTGGTGGTGCCGCAGGCCGTCGTGACCGTGCAGGGCCCGCCGGTGGTGCAGGTGTTGGCGAGCGTCCACGTGCCGGTGGCCGTGTCACGATCGCTGGGAGCGGGGGCGTTACGGTTCACGCTCTTGATCCACACGTCGTACTGCGGGATGAGCGCCGCGGCGTTGCAGTTGCTGCTGCCGTCGCTGTAGACCAGCGGGCTGAAGTCGGGCGAGCCCACCGTGATCTGGGCCTCGCCGG
>DASRJG010000035.1:0-2221 GCA_035649595.1 Candidatus Polarisedimenticolaceae bacterium | reverse complement strand
CACCTTGCGCACGGGGCGGCGCAGGACCCTGCCGGGCCCCGCGGCGGAGCCCTTTCCCGCGGTCCGGCCCGATTTCACCTTCGACAGGCCCGGCATGCGATCCTGATGATGCTGCGCACCCGCCCGGACGCCCATGCCCGGCATTCCCCTTCCCGACCGCTTCGAGGTCCTCGAGGTTCTCGCTCGCAACGAGTCCGAGGAGAGCCTCCGTGCGCGCGACCGGCTGCTCCAGCGCGAAGTCCAGATCAGCCGCCCCACCGCTCCGCCCGCCGCGACGGGCGAGGGACAGGATCTCCAGCGCTCCCTGCGACAGGCGCGTGCGCTCGCGCGCGTCCAGCACCCCGGAGTCGTGCGTCTCCTCGACGTCATCGAGACCGCGGCCGGTCCCCTCCTCGTCATGGAGCCCGTCGCCGGCGAGACGATCGCCGAGCGCCTCGCGCGCCAGGGCCCGCTCGATCCCGAGTTCGTACGCGCGCTCGGCGTCCAGCTGTGCGGCGCGCTCGAAGCGGTCCACGCGGTCGGCGTCGTCCATCGCGGGATCTCGCCCGGGAACATCGTCCTCCGCTCGGACGGATCCGTCTGCCTCTCGGGGTTCACCTTCGCGAAGTTCGGCGCGACGGGAGCGGAGATCCCCGGCACGACTTTCTTCTACACCCCTCGCTCGGGCGCGAACCCCGCGAGCCCCGCGACTCCGCCGCTCGCGCTGCCGCCGACTCCCGCGCCGGAGCAGATGCGCGGGCAGACCGCCGACGCGCGCTCGGATCTCTTCGGTCTCGGCTGGGTGCTGTACGAATGCCTGACGGGCGAGGATCCCTACCCGCGCGACCTCGACGCGGAGCAATGGGAGGCCCCGGTCGATCCGCGCCGGCGCGCGCCCGGAACTTCGAGCCAGCTCGCCGAGGCGATCCTGCGCGCCCTGCGCACGAGCCCGCTCAAGCGCTTCGCCAACGCGGCGGAGATGCGCGCGGCACTCGCCGAAGCCGGCGCAGGAGCTCCGGTCATCGCGGGTGCGGGTGCAAGCCGACGGCCGCGCGCCCTGGCGTGGTCCGCGGGCGTCGGAGTCGCCTTGATCGCAGGCTTCTTCGCGATCCGGCTGGTCGGCTCTTCCTCGGCGGGAGGCGGCGATCCGACGCCCGGAGCGGAGCGCGGCTTCCCGCCCAAGGACTCCCCGGCGGACGGGACCTACTCCCCCCGCTACACGAAGTCGCGCGCGCTGCTGATCGGAATCGGCGAGGCTTACGGCGAGATCGGCTTCCAGGCGCTCCCGAACGCAGAGCGAGACGTCGACGCGCTCGCGAAGAAGCTCGGGGAGATGCGGGGCGAGGACTGGGAGATCGCCACGCTGAAGGGTCGCGACGCCAGCGGCAAGGCCATCGTCACGCGGATCCGGGCGCTGTCCAACTCGGCGCAGCGGGACGACAAGCTGTTCGTGTACTACGCCGGCCACGGGGCGAAGCACACCGTCTCCAATCAGACCGGCTGGATCATCCCCGCCGACGCCAAGACCGTCCAGGAGGATGAGGAGCATTCCTCGTGGGTGAAGTTCACCGAGTTGTCGGACGTGTTCCACGAGAGCAGCGCGAAGCACGTGCTCGTCGCGATGGACTGCTGCTACGGAGGCTTGTTGACGACCTATCGGGGCTTGGCCTCCCCCGCGGACGGCAACGGGGACGACCGGGCCTACCGGGAAGCGCTCCTCACCCGCGGCGCGCACGTGGTGATCACATCGGGACGGTCCTTCGAGGTGGTCCAGGACGGCGCGCCCGGGACCCACTCGCCCTTCGCGCGATGCTTCCTGGAGGCTCTGTCGATCCCCGACGGCGCGCCGGTGACCGCGCACGGGATCTTCGAGCGGATCAACCAGACGTTCATCAAGGAACGAGTCGGTCACATCCCGGAGTGGCATCTGCCTCGTGGACCCAACGAGGGCGGAGACGTCGTCTTCTTCCCGAAGTAGACGCGATCACCAGGTGATGATCAGTCCGTTGCTCGAGTTGAACGTGTTCCCCGGCGGGATCGGGCAGAACGCCGGATCCGGGTCGCGGTAGTACGTCTGGTAATACCGCACCGCGCCCGGGGCGAGCGGATCCCCCGCCGCGGCCGAGCGCGCGGTGATCGAGAGATCGCCCGCCACCGGCGCGGTGGCCACGCCGCCGACTGCGTTCTTGACGTACAGGCGCTTGAGCGTGCCCGCGGCGCAGCGCACGCCGTCGCCGAACAC
>DASRJG010000034.1:0-32647 GCA_035649595.1 Candidatus Polarisedimenticolaceae bacterium | reverse complement strand
GCGCGCGCAGGGAAGGACGACCTCGCCGATCGACACCAGGTAGCCGATGAGCGGCTCAGCCGCCCCCTGCGCGCCGGCGCGACGCAGCGCTTCCCATGCGGCGGCCGCCTGGGCGGCCGCCTCCAGGGCCACGAACGAGGGGACCGCTCCTCCCTCGACGAGCGCGCACGCGCGAGGCACCCGCGCGGCGCAGGTCAGCCCGTCCTCCGCCTCCCCGAGGATCCGCTCGACGAACCGCATCGGCGGCCGGTGCGGAATCAAGGACTCGATGACCGGCGCGCGCGCGCTCCGTCGCGCCGCGACCGAGATCGACGCGTCGGGCTCCTCCGCCTGCGCGCCGAATCTCAGCGCGCCGTTCGCGACGCGCTCGCCCCCACGCCGCACCTCGAACCGCGTCGCGCCGTCCTCACGCAGACCGGACGTCAGATCCAATCGGTCCCCCGGCAGCACCACCCCGCGAAAGCGCACGAACGGGATCGCGCCGAGGACCGCCCCGTCCACCGGAGCGAGCGCCTTCGCGACCAGCGCGAGCTCGGCGATCCCCGCGAGGATCGGGCGGCCGGGGAAGTGCCCCTCGAAGAGCGCGCCCCCCGACGGGACGTCGAGCGCGACGCTCACGCCCGGGACGCCACGATCGCGGCGACGACGAAGCTCGGGCAGTCGTCCCGGATCGCCGCCAGGTCGGGAACCAGACGCACGTCGCGGAACCCGTTCGCGAGCAGCGCCCCCGTCCATTGCTCGGGGGTGAGGAAGCCCCCGTTCGGACGCCAGGACGGATGGAGCAGCGGCTCGCGGAACGAGCGGAGCAGGTTGAAGACGAACTCGACGTAGACCGGCCGCCCCTCGAAGGGGCGCACGCACTCGGAGAGGACGAGGTGCCCGCCCGGCGCGAGCGCGCGCCGGACCTCGTCGAGCGTCCGCGCGAGATCGTGCGCGGCGTGGAGCGTGTTCACCCCGTAGACGAGCGCGTAGCTCGACGGGGTGACGCCCGATCCTTCGAACGGTTCGTTCATGTCGAGGCGGGCGAACGCGAAGGGGACCGACGGGAAGCGCTCCGCGAGTGCTCGACGTCCGCGCCTCAGGAATGGGATCGAGAGCTCCGTGAAGCGGTAGGAGGCGATCGTGCCCACACGGTCCCTCGACGCGAAGCGCGAGAGGAGGGCGTCCGCGCCGCTTCCCAGGCCGCCCCCGAGCTCCAGGATCGCGCCCCCCTCACGGGGCCAGACCTCCTCGCAGGCGATCGCCCCGAGCGCGTTGCTGACCGCGTAGATCGAGTTCTCGTTCGCGAAGTAGGCGCTCCATCGCTCGAGATGGTCGGCGCCGAAGAGGACCAGCTCCCCTTCGGTCTCTCCCCGGAGCACGGCCGGATAGCTCTCGGCGGCGAGCGCGGCGATCGCGTACGAGGGCAGGGCCGACCGGTCGAGCTCCTCCTGGGCGCGCCGCACCTCCGCCGCGCCGAGCGACGGAACCTCGCCGCGGATCCGGAAGGCCGGCCCCGTGTCCGAGGGGACGGCCTCGAGGACGTCGCGAGCGGCCAGCTCGCGGAGGATCCAGTCGAGCGGGACGCGCGCCGCCCGGGGGTCGAGCCCCGCCCGCTCGACCGCCTCGTCGAGCGTCGCGGGGCGCGAGAAGACCTCCGCCAGCCCGATCGCCCGGAAGACGTCGAGGGTCAGCCGGAAGACGTAGTCCTCGTACAGCTCGCACGAGCGGACGAACGTGTCGTGGAACAGAGGGCGAAGCTCCGGTCCGAGCAGGGCGGGAAGCGCCATGGTCCGATCTTAGTCCTTGCGCCGCAGCCGATCGACCGCCGGGAGCACCAGCAGCGTCGCGGCGAGACACAGAAGGTTCCCCGTGCAGATGAGCAGGCCGCCGTTGCGCAACCCGGGAACCTGCGAGACCGCGAGGCTCGCGAACCCCGCACAGGTCGTCGCGTTGGTCAGCACCACCCCCCTCCCCGCCTCTTGCGCCGCCCGCTGGAGGTCCGCCCCCCGCTGCCGCGCGAGGTGAAGGACGTGCAGGCCGTCGTCCACGCCGATCCCGACCATCACCGGGACGACCGCCATCGAGAAGAGATCGAGCGGCCGGCCGAGCGCTCCCCAGAGACCCGCGGTGCACACCGTCCCGACGGCGACCGGAAGGAACGTGAGCGCGGTCGCGGCGAGGTCGCCGCAGTAGGAGATCAGGACGATCGCGAAGACGATCGCGATCGCGAGCGCGCCGAGCGACGCGAGATCGCGAAGGGCCACGGCCTTCACCTCCGCGCCGATGCGGGGCGCGTTCGCGACCTGAGCTCCCGGCGAGATCCTCTCGACCGCCGCGAGCAACGCCGGAGGCGGGCCGGCCGGCCATGCGCCCGAAGGCGCCCGCGCTCGCACCACGACCGCCGCGCCCCCGGCGCCGGCGCGCACGCCTTCCGCGATCCAGTCCGGCCATGCGCCCTCGGGGATCGGCTCGGGCTCGCGCCCGGCCGCGAGCGCGCGCAGCCCGTCGAGCACCCCCGAGAACGCCTTCGGCTCGAGCCCTTCCCGCTCGAGCGCCGCCACCAGCCGGTCCGCCCCCCGGTCGAGGCCGAGCGGCGCGAGCTCCCGCAGCCGGTGCCGGAGGCGCTCGCCGGAGACGATCCAGTCCGAGGGGCTCGAGACCCCCGCGCCGGCAGGGAGGGCTTCGCGCAGGAGAGCGGCGACCGCCGCGGCCCGGTCGAGCGCATCCGCGGACGTGCCCGCGCGGACGATCACGGTCGTCGTGTCGAGCCCGACGCCGAACCCCTCGGCAAGCTCCCGCTCGGCCCGGGTCATCGCCGGGTCCTCGGGCCGGAGGCGCGCGAGATCGGTGTCGAGCGTCAGGCGCGATGCGAACAGAGCGGCGACCGCGCACACCGCCCCGACGAAGCCGACGGTCGCCCGCGGGTGCTCGCGCCCCACGCGCACCGCGCCCTCGACGATTCCGGAGAAGCTCCGCAGCGGACGCCGCGCGCGGTCGCGCCTCCAGCGACGCGCCGCGAGGGTCAGCGCCGGGGCGGCGGCGGTGAAGGTCGCCAGGAGAAGGAGGACGATCCCGGCGGCGACCACGATCCCCAGCTCGCGAAAGGGACGGAATCCCGCGAAAGCGAGACAGGCGAATGCCGCGGCGGTCGTCGCGGCCGCCGCGACGATCCCGGGGCCGGATTCCGCGAGCGCCCGCTCGAGCGCGTCGGCCGGAGTCGCTCCCTCGCGCCACAGCTCGCGGAAACGCGCGCCGAGGTGGATCGTGAAGTCGTCCCCGAGACCGAGGAGGATCGCGGCGAACCCCACGCCGATCGCGGTGACCGCGCCGAGCGTCGATCCCACGAGGCCGGCGCACCAGATCTGCCCGACCGCGACCGCCCCGACGGAGATCGCCGGGATCGAGATCCCGTCGAACGCCAGCACGATCATCCCGAGGACGAGCACGCTCGCCGCCGTCAGGATCCGGATCAGGTCGGCCTTGAGCGCTTGCTCGTCCTTGGCCGCGTAGAGCGGGCCGCCCACCGCCGTCATGCGAAGCGGCACGGCGAACGAGCCGCTCGCCGAGGCGTACGCCGCTTCGAGCGCCTTGACCAGCGCCCGCCCCCCGGCGGCGTCGGCCTCCCCGCGCGTGGGGGTGACGATCAGCAGGACCCCTCTCCGATCGTGGGACAGGAGCGCGCCGGTCATCGGTTCGAACGGAAGCGCGCTGTCCGAGGCCAGGGCGCGCATCCGCTCCTTCGCGAGTCCGAGAGGGTCCGCGGCGACGATTCGCGAGAGGAACACGCCCTCCGGCCCCGCTGCCGCGTCCTTCAGCGCCGACGCCCGCTCCGCGAGTGCCGTGGCGGACAAACGCTCCCGTAACGTCGCGACCCCGCGCTCGTCGAGCAGCAGGGGCAATCGGGGAGCGAGACGCTTCGCGAGGAACGCTTCGTCGCCCTCGTCCCAGCCGAACCGGACCCGCTGGACGTCCGGGGAATCTCCGAGGGCGGCCGCGAACGCCTCCGCAGCGTCGGCGAGCGCGTCCGGGTCCGCGGCGGCGCCGTCCGGAGCGCGGAGCGTGACGAAGACCTTCTCGATCCCGCCGAACTCCTCGAGGAACGCGCGGTACGCCTCCGACGCGGGCTCACCGCGCGGGAGCATCGCCTCCAGATCGGTCCGGATGCTGAGGCGCGAGGCCGGTACGAGCGCGAGAAGGGTCGCCGCCAACGCGATCCCCAGCACCGGCGCCGGTCGGCGTGCGATGAGCCGCGCGAGCGCTCCGGGGCCGCGGCGCGGCACGTCAGGCGGTACTGCCGGCGTCCACCAGGATCGCCTGGCCGGTGATCGCCCTCGCGCGATCGGAGAGGAGGAAGACGATCGTCGACGCGACGTCGTCGGGGCTCGTCCCCGAAGGCAGCGCTTCCAGCGCGCGCAGCGCTTGGAGCTTCTCGGCGGAGGTGTCGGCGATCATCTCGGTCATCACCAGCCCGGGGACGACGGCGTTCACGCGGATGTTCCGCTTCCCGAGCTCCCGCGCGAGCGATTTGGTCATCCCGATCACGCCGGCTTTCGCCGCGCCGTACGCCGCCTGCCCGGCGACGCCGCGGATGGCGGTGAGCGACGAGACGTTGACGATGCTCCCCGCGCGGCGGGCGATCATCCCGGGGATCACCGCCCGGCAGCAGCGGAAGGCGCCGCCGAGGTTCGCGTCCACCACGTCGTCCCAGTCGGCGTCGGGGGTCGCGGCCAAGAGCTGGTCCCGGCGGATCGCCGCGTTGTTGACCAGGCCGTCGATCCCGCCGAGCGCGTCTTCGATCAACGGGACGAGGCTCCCCGGCCGGTCGCGATCGCGGAGGTCGAGCCGCCAGGCCTTCGCCGCTCCGGCGCACTCCGATTCCAGGGCGCGGGCCTCCGCCTCGCCGTCGCGAAACGTGAAGGCGACCTTCCGTCCCTCGGCGACGAGCATGCGCACCACCGCCCGTCCGATGCCGCGGCTCCCCCCGGTGACCAGCACGACCCCGGCGCTCACGGCGCGGTCTCCCAGCGGGCCCGCGTGACCGCCCCCGCGATCCGGAGCGAGTCGATCACGGGCCGGTAGTGGCTCGTGGCCCGTCCATCCGGCTCGTCGAGGCGCACCGGGACGCCCACGACCACGAATCCCTGGCGGATCGCGCGGACGAGCACCGCGCTCTCCGCCTCGAACCGCGGCTCGGGAAAGCCGGTCGCCTCGAGGAGGCGCCTCGTGTAGAGGCGGAAGCCGGTCTGGCAGTCCGGAAGATCCGCCCCCGCGACCCGCGAGATCAGCCAGGAGGACGTCCCGTTCGACGCCCGCCGCACGCGGCTCATCCCGGCGAAGAGGTGATCGCGCGTTCCCAGCACCAGGTCGGCACCGCCGCGCCATGCGGCTAGGAGCTTCGGGATCTCCTCCGGCAGGTGCTGGCCGTCGGCGTCGATGGTGACCGCCGCGTCGTACCCCTCCGCGAAGAGATGGTCGAAGGCGGTCCGCAGCGCGCGTCCCTTGCCGAGATTGACCGGATGGGCGAGCACGGACGCGCCGAGCGATGCGGCGGCGTCCGCGGTCCCGTCGGTCGAGCCGTCGTCCACCACGACGACGGGGTAGCCCAGGGCGAGCGTGCGCCGGAGCACGCCGCCCAGGGTCCCCGCCGCCTGGAACGCGGGGATCGCGACCGCGAACCGTCCGCTCAGATGCGCTCCAGAACGGCCCATGCCGCCGCGCCTCCTGCCGCGAGGCCGGTGAGCAGCACGCGGCGAGGCGCGTCGAGCGGGGATCCGTCGTGCGGTGAGATGGTCATCTCGGGATCGGGGGCCATCCAGGCCGTCGGGAAGCCGAACCTCGCGCCGGAAGCGGCGAGGGCGCCGGCGGCGAGTATACCGCCGCCGTATTCGCCGATGACCGCCTTCGGGGTCACCACCGGCGGCAGCGACCGCCCGCTCCACGCGGCGCGCAGGGTCGCGGCTTCGAGGCGATCTCCGCGCCGCGATCCGGAAGCCCCCGAGACGATGCGGTCGATGCTCTCGAGCGGCGCCTGGCCATCGAGCATCGCCGCCAGCCGCCGGCCGAGCGACGCACCGCCGTGTCCCCAGTCGCTCGCGGTCGCGGTGGGGTCGAATCCCGACGCCGTCCGCCCGACGCGGGCGAGGGGTCGCGCGCCGCGGCGACGCGCTGCCTCCTCGGCCTCCAGCACGATCGCCGACGCCCCCTCCCCCGCCAAGAACCCGTTCCGACCCCCATCGAAGGGACGGGCCGCCTCGTCCCGCCCATCCTCGGCCCGCGCCGTCGCGTGGAAACGGTCGAGCAAGCCGTGCAGGAGAGGGGTCATCTCGTCGGTCGCGCCGACGATCGCGACGTCGGCGCGGCCTTCCGCGACCTCCCGCGCGCCGCGCGCCAGCGCGAGGACGGGCCCGGCCTCGCGCTGCGTGAGCGTGACGTTCGCGCCCGTGGCCTTGATCCCGATCGCGACCTGCGCCGCGGCGGCGTTGGCGACGCATTCCGAGAAGTAGAAGGGCTGGGCGGCCTCCGGCCCCTCGATCAGGATCTGCTCCACGAGCTTCTCGGTGAACGCGACCGCTCCGAACGACGTCGCGAGCACGACGGCCACTCGCAATCCGTCGAGCGCCGGGATCCCCGCGTCCTCGATCGCCATGCGCGCCGCGACCAGCGCGAAGCGCGAGGGTCGGCCCAGGCGCCGTGCCTGCGCGGACGGGAGCCACGGCGTGAGGTCGAGCACCGGGGCGAGAGCGGCGTACCGGGAGCCGGCCGGAGAATGCCAGCCTCCGCTCCGGTCGATCTCCATCGCGAGCGGGCGCCCGGCCGCGAGCGCCTCGGCGAGGCGTTCCCGGCCGGCGCCATGAGCGCCGATCGTGCCGATTCCCGTGGCGACCACCGCGCGGCTCACGCGCGCCCCGCGCTCGTGAAGACGAGAGCGGCGTTGCTGCCGCCGAAGGCGAGGTTCGTGGAGAGCGCGCACCGCGAGCGGCGCAGGGGCCGCGGGGAGGCGATCACGAGATCGAGGCCGATCGCAGGGTCGAGCGTCCCCGCAGCGGGCATCGGGTGGAGCTCGCGACGCACGAGGCAGAGCACGGTCGCGAGCGCCTCGATCGCCCCGGCCGAGCCGAGCAGGTGGCCGATCAACGCCTTCGTCGAGGTCACCGGGATCGAGCCGGTCCTGGGCCCGAAGACCGCGTGAAGGGCGGCCGCCTCCGCCGCGTCGTTCAACGGCGTCCCGGTCCCGTGCGCATTGACGAAGTCCACGTCGTCCGCGGTCCGTCCCGCATCCGCGAGGGCCATGCGGATCGCCTCCGCCGCCCCCGCGCCGTCCGGCGCCGGAGCCGTCATGTGGTGGGCGTCGCAGGCCGACGCCTCTCCGGCCAGCACCGCGATCGGCCTCGCGCCGCGGGCCCGCGCGGCGGCGCCGGTCTCCAGGACCAGGACTGCCGCTCCCTCGCCGAGCGAGAGACCGGCGCGGTCGGCGCGGAAGGGGCGGCAGGCCGCTTCGTCCACGGACCTGAGGGCGTTGAAGCCGGCGTAGGTGATCTGACAGAGGGAATCGGCGCCGCCCGCGAGCGCCACGTCGATCTCGCCGCGCCGGAGCGCGCGCAGCGCGCCCCCGATCGCCATGGCGCCGGAGGTGCACGCCGATGAAACGGTCTCGACGGGGCCTTCGACGCGAAGGGCCCGTGCGACGGCGTCCCCCGGCCCATTGAGCTGTTGGGAGACGATGGCGCTGGTCCGTGCCCGGCGGCGGCCGTCCCGGAGCGCCGCCTCGAGGAACCGCTCGCTCTCGAGCATGCCGCCGTTGGAGCTCCCGAAGAAGACACCGGCGCGTTCCGGGCACCGCCGGAGATCCAGATCGGCGTGGCCCAGCGCTTCGCGCGCCGAGGCGACGGCGAGCCGGTCGGCGAGAGACACGCGGGGGCCGAGACGGTCGGGGGACGGCCGTTCGGGGACCTCGGCGGCGAGATGCGTCCGATGCCGCGAGGCGTCGAAGCGGGAGAAAGGGCCGATGGCGGTCGCGCCGCGCCGCAGACCCTCCCAGAGCGGACCGACCCCCCAGCCGAACGGGGTGACGGCACCGAGCCCCGTTATGACGATGTCGGTCGGGAGAGGGCCGGGATCAGCTCCCGGCATGAGCGTCGCTCACGGTCGCCAGACGCCCCTCGACATACGCCGCGAGGGCGGCGACCGACGCGAACGCCTCGCGTCCGACCTCGTGGCTCTGGATCCGCAGCGCGAACTCCTTCTCCAGCGCGACGACCAGCTCCAACGCGTCCACGGAATCGAGCCCGAGCCCGTCTCCGAAGAGGGGCATGTCGTCGTCGATGCTCTCGGGGGTCAATCCTTCCAGGTGGAGCTTCTCGACCAGGAGGCGCTTGATCCTTGGAGCGATGGCGTCGTTCGGCATAAGCTCTTCTCGTGGATCGTACAAAAAGATTCGGAGTTTAGCACGGCGACGATGCGGCGCGACCCGATCGTCGAGGGGTTCGAAACGCTGGCGCGACGCGCCGGCGACGCGCCGTTGGTGGTCGGACCGAAGCGCGCGGCGACGCGCGCCGACGTTCTCGAGGCCGCTCGCGCGCTCGAGCGCGAGATCCTGGACCTCGCCCCCGCGCGCAGTACGTATGCTCTCATGGCCTGCGCCAACGGAGCGGGATTCCTCGCCGCCTTGATCGGGACCCGTCGCGCCGGCTTGGTTCCGGTCCTCATGGATCACGCCGCTCCCGAGGCCGAGCGCGCGCGTGTCGTCGCCGCGCTCGACATTCCGATCTCGGTCACCTGCGCCGACGCGTTTCCCGACCACGTCGCGTCGTTCCGGCTCGAGAGGTTTCCGCAGCGCCGTGGCTTCGCGCCCGATGGCGCGGGGTACGTGAAGCTGACCTCGGGGTCCACGGGAGCGCCCTGCGGGGTCGCGATCGCCCCCGAGGCGCTCGCCTCCGACGACGAGCAGCTCGCGGACTCGATGGGGCTCGGGCCGCACGACCGTTTCCTCGCGCCGATCCCCTGGTCGCACTCCTATGGGCTCTCCAGCCTCGTCCTCCCGTCGCTCCGGCGAGGCTCGATGCTGATCCTCCCTCACGATCCGGGACCCTGGGCTCCGCTGGACGCGGCGCGCTCGCTCGGCGCAACGGTGTTCCCGACGGTCCCCGTCTACCTCCAGTCGGTGGTCGCGCTCGCCGACGCGCCGGGATGGCCCACGACGCTGGCGACCGTGATCTCGGCGGGCGCGCCGCTCCTCCCGGAGACGGCGGCGGGGTTCCGAGAGCGGTTCGGGCGCAGCGTCCACGTGTTCTACGGGGCCACCGAGTGCGGCGGGATCAGCTACGACCGCGAGGGCGGCGCTGCCCTCCGGGGGACCGTGGGCACGCCCGTCCGCGGCGTCTGCGTCAGCCTCGACGAGACCGTGGTGGTCCGCTCGGCGGCCTGCGGGCTGCGGCATGTGCCGCGGGGGAGCGATCGGCTCGCCGACGGCGTGTTCCGCACCGCCGACGTCGCCGCATGGACCGACGGGGGAGAGCTCTCGCTGCGGGGGCGTTGCGACGCGCTGATCAACGCCGGCGGGAAGAAGGTCCAGCCGCGGGAGGTCGAGGGCGTCCTGCGCGCGATGCCCGGGGTGCGGGACGCCGTGGTGCTGGGCGTGAAGGCGAACGGCGGCGAGCGCGAGATCGTGCGCGCGGTCGTCGCCTGCGACCCCGGCGCGCTGACGTATGCCGCCGTCACATCCTGGTGCCGCGAGCGGCTCGCGGCGCACAAGGTGCCGCGGAGCGTCCTCCTGCTGGGGGAGATCCCGCGGACCTCGCGCGGGAAGGTCGATCACGAGGCGCTCGCGCGGGTCGGGACGCCGGAGGACCGGTGACGTTGTCCCCGTTCCTGCGGGCGTCGGTCGCGCTCCACGCCGCGGCCGTCCCGGCGGTGGCGATCGCGCCGGAACGATGGCCCTGGATCGCGGGGACTCTGTTCGCCGACCACTGCGCCGTCCTCGCGGGGGGCCTGATGCCGCGAAGCGGATGGCTCGGTGCGAACGTCGTCCGGTGCGCGACCGCCGAGCGCGCCGGCGCGATCGCGCTGACGTTCGACGACGGGCCGGACCCCCACGTGACGCCCCGGGTCCTGGATCGGCTCGACGCGCATGGCGCGCGCGCGAGCTTCTTCTGCATCGGAGAGCGGGCCGTCCGGCACGGAGAGCTCGCCCGGGAGATCGCGCGGCGGGGGCATCGCCTGGAAAACCACTCGCACACCCACCGCGCCGGCTTCTTCTTCCACTCCCCGGCGGAGCTGGATCGTGAGATCCGCGCCTGCCAGCAGGCGCTCGCGGAGGCCTCGGGGCGCTCCCCGGAGTTCTTCCGAGCCCCCGCCGGAATCCGGTCTCCGCTCCTGGATGCGGCGCTCGCCCGCGCCGGCTTGCGGCTCGCCTCCTGGACGCGGAGAGGATTCGACACGGTGGCCCGGGATCCGCGGTCGATCGCCGCGCGGCTGACCCGGGGACTTCGCGCCGGGGACGTGCTCGTCCTCCACGACGGCGCGCCGCGCGGCCGGGCGGGACGGGACGCGGTCGTGCTCGAGGCGCTCGGCCGGCTGCTCGACGCCGCGGGCGCGGCGGGGTTGGGCGTGGTTTCGCTCCATGCATGACGACGACTTCGGCGGGGTCGTCGCGCGCGTCGCCGCCCGCTACGCTCGCTGCGGGCGGATGGTCCAGGGGTTCGTCCGCGGGAAGCTCCGGCACGATCCGGTCTACCGGGCCTTGGTCGAGCGGAGCGTCGCCGAGGGTCCGAGGCTGGTGGACCTCGGCTGCGGGCGCGGGATCCTCCTCGCGCTGGCCCTGGAGGTGCGGCGCTCCCCGGCGCCGGCCGCGCTGCACGGCATCGAGCTCGCCGCGGCGCCGGCGCGCAGCGCGCGCCGGGCCCTCGGCGACGCCGCCGCGATCGTGGAAGCCGATCTGACCGCCGCGGAGGTCCCCTCCTGCGACACCGTGACCATCCTGGATGTCCTTCACTACCTCGATCCCGCGGCGCAGGACGACCTGCTCGCCCGGGTGCGAGCGGCGCTGCCGATGGACGGACGATTGTTCATCCGCGAGGCGGACGCCGCGGCCGGCGCGGGGTTCGTCGCGGTGACCGCCGGGGAGCGGCTCTGCGCCATCGCCCGCGGCGACGGCATCCGCCGCTTCTCCTATCGCGAAGCCTCCGCGCTGACCGCCCGGCTGGAGGCGCTCGGGTTCGCGGTCAGCGTCGCCCCGATGGGGGGCGGGACTCCGTTCGCCAACCTGCTGTGGGAAGCCCGCGTGTCGCCTTGACAGCTTCCCGCGGGCTCTCTACCGTCGAAGCCCGTCCCCCGGAGGTCCGTTCGATGATGCGTAAGCCGCTCGCGGCGGCGGTCGCCGCGCTGCTCGTCGCGAGCTTCGACCCCGCCGGCGCCGCGACGACCTATTTCGTCGCGACGACCGGCACCGACGTCGGCTCGTGCGGAACCTCCGCGTCCCCCTGCCGCACCATCCAGGTCGCGATCGACAAGACCGCCGCCGGAGACTCCGTCCTCGTGCGGGCGGGGACCTACCACGAGTGCATCGTCGTCGTCCCGGGGAGCGGCGCGGGGGGGATCGACGTCCAGACGGAGCCCTTCTCCAACAACGGAACCGTCGGGGGGGTGCTCCTCGACGCGGCCGGAGTGTGCGACGCCGCCACGGGGGCGGGACCGGTGGTCATCGTCTACGACTCGAGCTCCTTCAAGGGGTTCGCGATCAAGAACGGCGGCGATTCCGGGGTCTGGGGGCTCGGCGCGGTGACGATCGCGTCCAACCAGATCACCGACAACGAGACCGCGAGCGTCGGCGGCGGCATCTACCTCGCGATGGGCGGGAACGTCTCCGATTCGGCGAAGAAGGCGCAGATCACGTCGAACACCATTCGCGACAACGTGTCGGGCCTGGACGGCGCCGGAATCTTCGTGGATGCGGCCGCGAGCGGCGTCGAGAGCCACGTCGAGATCACCGGCAACACCCTCTCGACCAACGCGGCGGGAGACGGGAGCGTCGGGGTGTTCGGCGCGGGGTTGACGGTGTTCACCGACACGGCGTCGGCCGACGACGTCTCGACGGTGGTGATCACGAAGAACGTGCTCGACGGCAACACGGCGGCCGCGGACGCGACCGGGGCATCGCTCGCCTATGGAGGCGGGATCTTCGCCGCGACGGGAGGAGCGACGGGGGCCGGAACCGAGACGATCACGATCGGCGGCACCGGAGTCGGGAATACCCTGCGCAACAACGTTGCGGAAGGGTACGGCGGCGGGATCTCGGCGAACCTCCAGCCGGCGTCGGGCGGGACGCATGCCATCGAGCTGATCGACAACGGCCTGAGCGCGAACACGGCGAGCTTCGGCGGGGGCGGGGCGCATCTCTTCGCGACCGCGCTCGATCTCGACGTTGCGACCTCCGCGACGATCGAAGCGCGGGCGAACGCCTTCTCCGGAAACCATGCGCAGGGGGCGGCGGACGACCCGGCGGCCACGGGAGGCGGGGGGCTGTACGCGGAGAGCTATGCCTATCGCACGCCGGCCGGCGTCGTCGTCATGGACGTGAGCGGGAACACGTTCGAGGGGAACGACGCCGAAAGCTTCGGCGGCGGCGCGAGCCTGCTCGCCCTGGCGAACGACGATCCGTTCGCGGACGGCGCGACGCTGCCGGCCGATGCGACGATCCGGTTCGCGAACAACCTGCTCGCGTCGAACAAGGCGCTGGGCACCACGGTTCCCGCTTCAGGGGGCGGCGCACACGTGCTGGCGATCGCCGTCGGGGATCAGGCCGCGGCGACGATCGATCAGAGCTTCCTCACGGTGATCGCCAATCAGACCGATGCCGGAGCCGGCGGGCTGGACTGGGACGCGACGTCGGCCCCGGACTCGCTCGGCGGGGCGGGGCACGTCTCGATCGCGCTCTCGAACTCCATCGTTCAGGGGAACGAGGGGTTCGGCGTGGGCGGGGCGATCCAGCCGAGCGGAACGGTCCAGACGTCGATCCGCTACACCGACGCCTTCGGGAACGTCGCCGGGGACTACGAGGGGCAGCTCGGCGCCGCGCCCGGCTCGAACGGCAACATCTCGATCGACGCCGAGCTCGACGCGCTCCACGTTCCGCCGCTGTGCTCGCCGACAATCGACATGGGCGATCCCGCCATCGACCCGGCGAACGAGCCGCTGCCCAACGGCGACCGGGTGAACCTGGGACATCTGGCGAACAGCGTCGGCGCGACCCGCACCTTCCCCGACGTCACGGGGGACGGGCTGGTGGATGGGATCGACGTGATGGCGATCGCGGTCGCCTTCGCCCAGAGCACGGGGGACCCCCGCTATTTCGCCGCCGGCGATCGCGACTTCAACGGGCAGATCGACGGCGCGGACCTCGCTTTCGTGACCGCCTTCTACGCCCTGAGCTGCCCATGACCCGGAGGAGGACCGATCGATGCTGAGGCGAAACCCGCGCCTGCGGTCGGCCGCGATCGTCGCGATGGGCTTGGCGTTCCTCGCCCTCCCCGCCTGCGGCGGAGGGAGCGACGACACCCAGTCGTCGGGGCCGGTGGCGAAGTTCACGGCCGATACCCCGACGCCTCCAGCGGGAACGATCGCCCTGCTTCCGGGCGGCTCGACGGGAGCGTCGGTCAACGTGCGCGTCACGGTCACGGGGGTCGACGGCTTCTTCGGCGCCGCGTTCCGCGTGACCTACGACACCAGCGCCCTCCTCTTCAGGGGCATGGACGATTCCGGCTCCTTTCTACGAACCGGCGTGACGAACGCCGACGTCATCTTCCTGTCCGACCACGTCTCGACCGCCGGCGTAGTGGTCATCACCGCGACGCGCAAGGACCCCGCCGTGGTGCCGCCGGTGGACGTCGTGGGGCCCTCCGACCTCGTCGTCCTCAACTTCACCGCCCGCAAGCAGATCGCCGCCGCGGCCCCCGAGGGGCGCCTGGATTTCGCGGATCCCAAGCAGGTCTGCGACGGCACGCTCGCCGCGCCGGCGTGCGGGGCGATCACCGTGACTTGGTCGGGCGGCGGCGTCTCGGCGCACTAGGAGGGGGCGTGAGCCTGCTCGCGATCGTTCTTCGCTGGATGCACATCGTGCCGGCCGTGGTCGCGGGAGGCGCGACCGTCTTCTCGGCGCTCGCGCTCCTGCCGGCGCTCGGGACCCGGCCCGACGCGGAGCGTCTTGCCGTCCGAGAGGCGATCATGACGCGCTGGCGGTGGGTCGTCATGACCTGCATCACGCTCCTGCTCGGAAGCGGTCTCGCGAACTTCTTCCTCTATCAGGCTCCGGCGCACAGGGGGCAGCCGCTCTATCACGGGCTGTTCGGGCTGAAATTCCTGATGGCGATGACGGTCTTCTTCCTCGCCTCCGCGTTGACCGGCCGCAGCGCCGGCCTCGCCCGCATTCGCGCCAATGCCCGGTTCTGGACCGGTCTCAACGCGGCGCTCGTCGTCGCGATCGTCCTCGTGTCGGGGATCTTGAGATCGATCCCGCCTTCCTGAAAAGAAAATTGGGCACGCGGGAGGGGGGGGTCGTCCCGCGTGCCCGGCACAGAGGAGGGTGTTGGGCCGGTCTCGATTCGTGACGACCGTTCCAACGACACTAGATACGTACGAGCCTTCCCGAGCGTTGACTCGATTCCGGGCGAATTGCGGTATCCGCTCAGCGGGCGGCTCCCGACCAACCCGAATACCCAAAAAAAAGGCACGCGGCCGACGAGGGCCCGCGTGCCTCGAGTCATTGGGGAGGTTGTTATCGTTGTACTTCCAGGGCGGGGCGATGGGGTGCCGTGGCGCAGAAATCGCTGCATGCGCGCCGCGAGTCAGGTCCCTTGCCCGTGAAATCGCGCCGGATTACGCTCCTCGCGTGGCCTGGAGGATCTCGACGATGAGGAAGGGTGTCCTGATCGCCGCCGTCCTGTTGTGCGTCGCGGGCGCGCGGGCCGGGGACGTCGGCACGGAGATCAAGCGGGCGGCGAAATCGGTGGCCGAGGGGACCAAGAAGGTCGGCAAGGAGATCGCCAAGGACTCCAAGAAGGTGGGCCACGCCGTGGCGAAGACCTCGAAGGAGGTCGGAAGCGCGACGGCCGAGGGGGCGAAGACGGCCTGGTTCAAGACCCGCGATTGGACGACCGCGAACTCCAAGCGCGTCGCGGATGCGACCGTCCGCTGGTGGGACGACGTGATCCACGACCGGGAGAGCAAGCGGGACCGGCTGCAGCGGGAGAATCGCGAGCTCAAGGGCGAGCGCGAGGCCGAGCCGGAGTGACGCCAGGCACGATCGCCCGCGGGGCGCTCACGGTCGCGCTCCTGATCGGCCCCGCCGGCTGCGGCGCGCGGGAGGAGCGTCCCGGGCCCTCGCACGCCGCCGACCGCCTGATCGAGAGCGCCGCGACCTCGGAGGAACGGGAGCAGCTCACCCGGCTGCGCGACGAGATCGATGACGTCGCCCGCAAGCGGCTCGCCGAGATCGACGCGGAGATCGCTCGGCTGGAGAAGGAGAACGCGGAGCTCCGTAAGAGTAAGAGGAAGACCCGCTAGCGAGCCGCGGCCCGCGGACGCAAGCGATCGAGCAGGCGCCGCGCCGACGCGGTGAGCGGAATCCCCGCTCGCCGGACCAGCGTGTAGGGGACCGGCGGGATCCCGCCCAAGGATCGCCGTCGAACGCCGAGGCCTCCGCGCGCGCCCGCGAATGCGATCGCGGGCACCGGCGCGACCCCCAGCCCGGCGGCGACGAACCGGCGCACCAGGGAGAGGTTCCCGACCTCGACGGCGGGGGCGAACGGCACGCTCGCCTCCTCGAACGCGTTCTCGACGTGACGGCGGAATCCCGAGCCGCGCTGGAGCGCGACGATCCTCCGGCGCCCGAGGCTCGCGAGGGTCGCGGGACCGGCCGCTCGCTCGCCGCGCGGGACGAGGAGCTCCACCCGGCTGCTGAGAACCGGCTCGAAGAGGAGGCTCCCGCGCCCTTCCGCCGGCGCCGGGCCGGTGACGAGGGCGAAGTCGATCTCGCCGGCGCGGACCGACTCGATCAGCTTCCCGGCGCTCCCCTCGAGGACGCGGATCGAGAGGTCTCCCGACTCGCGGAGGAGCCGCGCGATCGCGCGCGGGATCACCTCTCGGCCGAGAGCGTCCCCCGAGCCGATCCGCAGCTCGTCGGCCACCCCCGCGGAGACGCCGGCCTCGCGATCCAGCGCTTGCAGCCGATCCAGCGCCGCGGAGGCCGCCGGGAGCAACCGCTCCCCCTCCGGCGTGAGCGCCATGCCGCGCGCGTGGCGCCGGAACAGCCGGGTGTTCCATGCGGACTCGAGGGCCGCCAGCCGGGCGCTGATGCTCGGCTGAGTGCGCCCCAGCCGCTCCGCCGCGCGAACCACGCTCCCGAGACGGGCGACGGACACGAACGCCTCGAGCGCCGGGACGTCGGTCATGGCTCCAATATATCGATCGTGTCGATATCCGTCATCGACAGAATCGTTTTGATCGATGCCCTCCGGGGCGCTACCGTGCTCCGCTCGGAGGGCTCATGGTCCACCGCCTCGAGATCGCCAATCGACCGCGTCTCGCCGACCCGCGCGGCGCCGCCGTCGTCGCGACCGTCCGCGGCTTTCTCGGCCTGTCGATCGACCGGGTCCGCACGCGGGACGTGTACCGCATCGACGCCGATCTGACCGACGCGGAGGCGCTCCGCGTGCTCCACGAGTTCGTCGATCCGGTCGCGCAGCACGGGGCGCTCTCGCGCCTCGAGGACGGTCCGTTCGACGTCGCGGTGACGGTCGCGCTCAAGCCGGGCGTGACCGACCCCGTGGGCAAGTCGGCGCGGGTCTGCGTGGAGGACACGCTCGGACGGACGCTCCCCGCCGGCGCGGCGGTCTACACCTCGACGCTGTATCTCCTGGACGGCGTGAGCGCCGCCGCGGCGGAGCGGATCGCGGTCGCGTGCCTCGCGAACCCGCTCATCCAGACGATTCGCGTCGAGCCGTACGCCGCCTGGCGCGCGTCGCGCGTGGACCTCACGGTCCCGAAGGTCCTGCCCCACGCGACCCCCGCGGTCGAGCGGATCGACCTCTCGGGGAGCGACGACGCCCTGGACGCCGTGTCGAGCACGCGCTTGCTCGCGCTCTCGCTCGCCGAGATGAAGGCGATCCGCGACCACTTCGCCCGGCGCGGAACACCGCCCACGGACGTCGAGCTGGAGTGTCTCGCCCAGACCTGGAGCGAGCACTGCAAGCACAAGATCTTCGGCGCGACCGTCACCCATCGCGAGCCCGGCCGTCCCCCCGAGCGCATCCGGTCCCTCTTCTCCACCTACATCCGCGGGGCCACGGAGGCGATCGGCGCGCCGTGGCTCGTCTCGGTCTTCCACGACAACGCGGGCGTCGTCGCGTTCGACGACCGCGACCACCTCGTTTACAAGGTCGAGACGCACAACTCCCCGTCCGCCCTCGACCCGTACGGCGGGGCGATCACCGGAATCGTGGGGGTGAATCGCGATCCGTTCGGAACCGGGCGGGGCGCGGAGCTGCTCGCGAACGTCTGGGGGTACTGCTTCGGACCGCCAGCGTTCGACGGGACGCTGCCGCACGGGCTGCTGCACCCGCGCCGGATCCGCGACGGCGTCCATCAGGGAGTCATCGACGGAGGCAATCAGAGCGGCATCCCGTACGGGCGAGGGTGGGAGCTGTTCGACGCGCGGTTCCTCGGGAAGCCCCTGGTCTTCTGCGGGACCGTCGGCCGCCTCCCCGTGACGATCGCGGGGACGCCGGGGTGGGAGAAGCCCGTGACCCCCGGTGACCGGATCGTGATGGTGGGGGGACGGATCGGGGCGGACGGGATCCACGGGGCCACCTTCTCCTCGGCCGCGCTCGACGAGAGCGCGCCGATCCAGGCGGTCCAGATCGGCGATCCGATCACGCAGAAGCGGATGTTCGACTTCCTGCTGGAGGCGCGGGACCTCGGGCTGTACGCGTCGATCACGGACAACGGGGCGGGCGGCCTGTCGTCCTCGGTCGGGGAGATGGCGAAGGCGTCCGGCGGCGCGCGGATCGATCTGTCCCGCGCGCCGCTGAAGTACGCCGGCCTCGCCCCCTGGGAGATCTTCCTCTCGGAGGCCCAGGAGCGGATGACGCTCGCCGTGCCCGAGAGGAACGTGGCGGCCTTCCTCGCGCTCGCCGGTCGGCGCGAGGTCGAGGCGACGGTGCTGGGGACGTTCACCGATTCGGGAAGGCTCGAGGTCGCCTACGGCGACGAGAGCGTGGCCTCGCTCGACATGACGTTTCTCCACGAGGGGAACCCCGACCTCGATCTGGTCGCGACCTGGGAGCCGCGCCGATACGACGAGCCGGCCGGACCTCCGCCCGCCGACCTCGCGGCGACGTTGCTCGCGATGCTCGCGCGGCTCAACCTGGCCTCGAACGAGACGAAGGCCAGGCACTACGACCACGAGGTCAAGGGCCTGACGGTGGTCAAGCCCTGGGTCGGCGTCGGCGCGGACGTCCCCGCCGAGGCGACCGTCTTCCTCGCGCGCCACGGAGCGCGGCGTGGGTATGTCCTCTCCGAGGGGGTCAATCCCTTCTACTCCGACATCGACACCTACGCGATGGCGCAGTCGGTCGTCGACGAGGCGGTCCGGAAGCAGCTCTCCGCGGGGGCCCGGCTCGACCGGATCGCGCTGCTGGACAACTTCTGCTGGCCCGATCCGGTCCGCTCGGCCGCGACCCCGGACGGCGAGCACAAGATGGCGCAGCTCGTGCGCGCCTGCCGCGGGCTGTTCGATCTCACGCGTGCGTACGCGGCCCCGCTCGTGTCGGGCAAGGACTCGATGAAGAACGACTCGACGATGGGCGGGGTCAAGATCAGCGTTCCGCCGACGCTTCTCGTCTCCGCGCTCGGGCAGATCGACGACGTGTTGGGAGCGGTGACGCTCGATCCGAAGCGGGAGGGGGACGTCGTGTATCTGCTCGGCACGACGGCCGACGAGACGGGGGGAAGCGAGTACTTCCGCCTGCGGGGGGAGCTGGACGGGCTCCGTCCGGCGATGGGGGAGCCGGCGCCTTACGTCGGGAACGCGGTCCCGCGCGTCGATCCCGCCGTGACCCTTCCCCTGTACCGCGCCCTCGAGAAGGCGATCCGCGCCGGCCTGGTGCGGAGCGCCTGCACCCCGGCACGCGGGGGGCTGGCGATCGCTCTCGCCCGCTGCGCGATGGCCGGCGAGGTCGGGCTCGACCTCGATCTCGACGCCGCCCCGGATCTCGCAGCGCTGCCCCCCGACGTCGCGCTGTACGCCGAGTCCAACGGCCGGTTCGTCGTGACGGTCGCGCCGGACGACGCGGCCGCGTTCGAGTCTCTGCTCGAGGGCTCGGCGTGCCGCCGCCTCGGTTGCGTCACCGGAGACCGCTGGCTTCGCGCGACCCTCGGCGGCAGCCGGCGGATCGAGCTCCCCGTCGCCGCCCTGAAAGCCGCGTACAAGGAGACGCTCGCCCATGTCTGAGCCGCGGGTTCTCATCGTCACCGGGCTCGGGCTCAACTGCGAGGCGGAGACCGAGGCCGCGTTCGCGATGGCGGGAGCGCTCCCGGAGAAGGTCCACCTCCTCGACCTCCTCGACGGCACGGCCCCCCGGAAGCTCGCGGACTACCCGCTGCTCGCCTTCATCGGGGGATTCTCCTTCGGCGATCACCTGGGCGCGGGCTCCGTCTTCGCGAACAAGATCCGGTGGCGCCTGTACGACGACCTGCTCGCGTTCATCGAGCGCGGCGGTTTGGCGCTGGGTGTCTGCAACGGCTTCCAGACGATGGTGCGGCTCGGCGTGCTCCCCGGGCTCGACGGCGAGTACCGGACGCCGCGGGCGACGCTCGCGCCGAACGAGCGGCCGGGGTACCGGGATGCGTGGGTGACGCTCGGTTTCGATCCGGCGTCCCCTTGCCTGTGGACGCGCGGGATCGACACGCTCGAGCTGCCGTCGCGGCACGGCGAGGGGAAGTTCCTGACGGAGCCGGAGGTCGCGGAGAGGCTGACGCGGGACCGGCTCGTGGTCGCCCGGTATATGGGGCCCGACGGCGCGCCGACCCAGGAATGGCCGCACAACCCGAACGGGTCTCCCGGAGCGGTCGCCGGGATCTGCGATCCCTCCGGGCGGCTGTTCGGGCTGATGCCGCACCCCGACGCCTACCTGTATCCGTTCCACCATCCGCAGTGGATGCGCCGTAAGCTCTCGGGCTCCCTGCCCGGCGAGGGAGGCGGGTTGAGGATCTTCCGCAACGGGGTGCGCGCGGCGAAGGACGCTCGGTGAAGAGACGGGTCGTCCTCGGTGCTCTCGCCGCGCTGATCATCGCCGTGCTCGCCGGCGCGGCGGTCTGGTGGTGGATCGCGGTCGGCGCCCAGCCCAGCTACGACCCCGTCTCGGCCACCACGCCACTCTCCGGATGGAAGGCCCCCTGGGCCGCCGATGCCGTGCCCGATCCCGGCGCGCCGCCGAAGCGCTGGATCGTCGTCGGGTGGGACGGCGCCGATTGGAAGTACGCCCTCCCCCTGCTCGACGCCGGGAAGCTGCCGAACCTCGCCGCCCTGATGCGCGACGGCGCGTACGGCGAGATGAGGAGCTTCAAGCCCACCTGGTCCCCGGTGCTCTGGACCACGGTCGCGACCGGCGTCGATCCGGGACGACACGGCATCCTGGCTTGGGGGCGCGCGGCGAAGGACCGGCCTCGGGAGCGCCGGCTGTTCACCAACGCCGACCGCAGGGTCCACGCGATCTGGAACCTGCTGACCGATCGGCGAAGACCGTCGCTCGTGGTCGGCTACCACAACACCTATCCCGCCGAGCGCGTCGAAGGGCTCATGGTGTCGAACTACCTCTACCACGAGCACCTCGAGGCGACGATGGACGCGAGCGAGCCCGGGCGCGCCTCGGGGTCGGGGCTCGTGTTCCCGCCGGAGCGGCTGCGGGAAGTGCTCGACATCCAGCACGCGGTGGGGCTCTCGCTCCCAGGCGCGGTGTCGCGCTTTGCGAGCTTCGGCGCGGCCGACGCCGACGCGTTCACGGCGCCGCTGCACCGGGAGCTCCGGCCGGGGGACGACCGGCGGATCTTCTTCCTGAAGAAGGCCTACCTGTTCGACGAGTTCGACGGACGGGTCGCGCTCGAGGAATACCCGCGCGTGCAGCCCGACCTGATGCTCGTCCACTTCCAGTGCATCGACCTCGCCGGGCATTACTTCCTCTATTTCCGCGACCCGAAGGCGTTCGCGTCGATGCCCTGGACCGCGGAGCAGCGGGCCTCGCTCGATGCGCAGATGCCCCTCTATCAGGGGACGATGGACGCCTTCTACGAGTTCGCCGACGAGTGGCTCGGTCGGCTGCGCGCGCTCGCGGGTCCCGACACGGGGATCCTCCTGCTCTCGGACCACGGATTCGAGCCCGAGCCGAACCCCGAGCGGACCGGGTACCACGTCTCGGCGCCCCCGGGGATCTTCGTAGTCGCCGGCCCCGGCGTGCGACGCGGGCTCGCCCAGCCGGCGACGCTCTACGACGTGTTCCCCACGCTCGCTTCGACGCTGTCGCTGCCGCTGGCCGAGGATCTCCGGGGGCGGCCGCGCTCGGATTGGTTCACGGAGCGATCGTGGCACGGCGTGACGATCGCGCGCGTCGCCGGATACGACCCGGACGGGCGGTACGTCCCGGACCTGCCGGCTCCCGACGATTCCGAGAACGAGCTGCTCGAGCAGCTCCGGGCGATCGGGTACGTGGACTGACTAGCCGGCGGAGTAGTCGCGGACGACCTTCGCGCGCCAGGCGACCAGCGCGGCGGCCGCGATCGTGGCGAGGCCGCCGGACACGACCGAGACGGTGGCTCCGATCGCGGCGGAGGCGAACAACGACGCGACGAGCCCCGCCTCCAGCTCGCCGAGCTGGGGCCCGCCCATGAAGAAGATCATGTTGACGCTCGTCATCCGCCCGCGCATCGCGTCGGGGGTGATCGTCTGCCGGACGATCTGACGGACGACGGTCGAGACCAGATCGGCGAGCCCGGTGGCTGCGAGCGCGAGGAACGTGAGCGCGTAGCTTCGGGAGAGTCCGAACACGACGGTCGTCGCGCCGTAGGCGGCCACCGCCCAGAGGAACACGCGCCCCTGGCGCGGCGGGACCGGCTTCACCGCGGTGTAGATCGACCCGAGGAGCGCGCCGAGAGCGGGGGCGGCGCGGAGCCATCCGAACCCGACCGCCCCGGCGCCCAGGACCTGGTCGGCGAAGATCGGGAGCAGCGCATTCGCCCCCGAGAAGAAGGTCGCGACGAAGTCCAGCGCCATCGTCCAGACCATGATCGGGGTCGAGAAGACGAAGCGCAGCCCCTCGCGAAGCGACGCGAGCGCCGATTCGGCCCCCCTGGCTCCGCCCTCCACGCGCCCCGAGGCGCGCATCGCGAGGAGAGCCGCGAGCACGCCGCCGAACGAGAGCGCGTTGACCGCGTAGATCCAGCCGAGGCCGCGCGTCCCCTCCCCCGCGGCCGCGATCAGCACGCCGGCGAGCGCCGGGCCGCCGATCATCCCCGCATGGAACATCGTGAGGTTCATCGCCAGCGCGCCGGGGAGGTCCGCCGCCGGCACCAGCCTCGGCACCAGCGCCTGACGGGCGGGGTTGTCGAACGCTCCGGCGGCGGAGGTCATCGCGGTCAGCACGTAGAGCGTCCAGAGCCTCTCGCGTCCCGCGAACGTGAGCGCCGCGAGCGAGGCGGCGACCGTCATCATGGTGAGCTGCGTCGCGAGCATCACGCGCCGCCGGTCGTAGCGGTCCGCGACCACCCCGCCCAGGAGGGACAGGGAGCCGATCGCGATCACCCTCGAAAGCCCGACCGCCCCGAGCGCCAGCGGTGAGCGGGTCAGCAGGTAGACGTGCCAGTCGATCGCCGCGACCTGCATCTGCGACCCGCTCAGGGAGACCAGCTGGGAGAGCCAGAGCCACCGGAAGTCCCGGTGGCGTAGGGACAAATAGGGGCGCACCGCGCCCACTCTAGCAATCCGCGGGCAACCTTCCTAAGCTCCCCGCGTTCTAGGTATCGGGCATGACGGCGATGGAATTCCAGGGCGCGGTGTTGGAGCACAAGGACAGGGTGCACAGCTATGCGCGGCACATCTTGCGGGACGCCGAGGACGCCAAGGACGTCGCCCAGGAGTGCCTGGTCCGCCTCTGGAGGCATCGCGAGCGGATCGAGCCGGGGCCGGCGTGCCGCAACTGGCTCCTCCGCACCGCGCACAACCTGTGCATCGACCGGCTGCGGCGGCGTCATGCGCAGCACGAGGTTCCGGGCGACGACATGGCCTCCGATCCGCCGGACGCCCGACCGGGACCCGAGCGTCTCGCGCAATCCTCGCTGTCGCTGCGCGCGCTCGAGCGCGCCTTGATGAGCCTTCCGGAGCGCGAGCGCGCGATCGTGCTTCTGCGCGAGGTCGAGGGACTGGCGTACGACGAGATCGCCTCCCTCCTGGGGCTGAACATGGGAACGCTGAAGGCGACGCTCCATAGGACGCGCGAGAGGCTGCGCCATGCGCTGATTCGCGCCGAGGTGACGCCATGAGCCTGACCTGCGAGTCGGCGCGCGAGCGGATCCACGCCGCGCTCGATGCGCCGGACGACGATCGCCCCGGGGACGTGAGCGCTCACCTCGCGTCCTGCGCCGCCTGCCGGGAGCTGCTCGACGATCTCGAGACGGTCGGCGGGGCGCTGCGCGCGCTTCCCCGCGTTCCGCTCCCGCCTGCGACGCTCGACGCGGTCTGGCGCGAGACGGTCGGGCGGCGCCGGTGGTCCCCCGGCCTCGTCCGCGCGGCCGCCGCCGCGGTCATCGTCACGGCCCTGTGCACGACGACGATCTGGCTCGTCACCCCGAGGGGGCCGCAGCAGCCCACGGCCGCGGAGATCGCGAGGGCCTCCGCGGAGGCCAAGATGGTGCTGGGCTACACCGCGCGCGCGCTCGCCGCCGCGCGGACGGCCGCCGCCGACACCGTCCTCGCCTCGAAGGTCTCGCCCGCGGTGCGCGGCGAGCCCGCCGCCCGTCCGACAAGGAGAACGAGATGAACCTGCTTCGCGGAGCCGCGCTCGCCATGATCGTGGCGGGGCCCGTCGTCGTCACCGAAGGGCGCGCCGCGCCCCCGGTGTCGTCGGGATACGTGGACGCCTCGATGTTCCGCGCCCTCGTGGACGAGAGCCAGGAGATCGTGGAGGTGAACCTGGAAGGGGCGGTCCTGGAGGCCCTCGCGAAGCAGAAGGGGGAGGACCCCGAAGACGAGCAGACGAGCGATCTCTTCGGCAAGCTCAAGGCGATCCACGCGGTGATCGGGACGGTCAAGGGGCCGGCGTCGGCCGCCGCCGCCCTGGTGCGGCAGACCGATCAGAAGCTCTATGACGCCGGCTGGCAGCGGGTCACCCGGATCAAGAGCGAGACCGCGTTGATCTCCGTCCTCACCCATACGGCGGGGGGCCGCATCGACGGGCTCGTCACGCTGATCTTCGACAGCGAGGACAAGGAGCTCGTGTTCGCGAACCTCGCGGGCGAGATCGACATCACGCGCCTCGGCGAGATCGGCGATCGCCTGAAGGTTCCGGGGCTGGATCAGGTCCCGGGGGCCCGTTAGAGACGGGTCGAAAAACCGCCCCGACCCGCGCCCGGACGACCGTACAATCCCCCGACGGCCGTATGGGCTCCGGCACGTCGGGGGGTATCGCGATGAATCGAAAGCTGTGGATCGCATCGATGGCGATCGTCCTGGCGGTGTCCGCCAGGGCCGAGACCGTGGGCAAGCCGGGGCTCGTCGTCGAGCCTTCGGGGAACGGGCACCGCATCTGGGTCGAGGTCCCGGCGGAGGGGGCCGGCGCGACCCGTCATCTCCTGCGCGAGACGGCCGCGGCCGTCGCGCCGGTGGCGACGGGGTTCGACCCGAGCCGGCAGGCCGCCTTCGCGACCTGGAACGAGGACGGCCGGCGGTTCACCTCCTGGTCGCGCGACGGGGGCGCGATCTGGTCCGAAGCGCAGGCGATCGACACGCGGCTCCTGCTCCATGACGGGGCGGTGGCCCCCGGCACGGTGATGCCGGCATCTCCCGCGGCGCTGCGCCTGCCCGACACCGGTCGGGTCTTCCTCGTGCAGTTCAAGACCACGGGGCTCCCGGAGTGGCGTCAGGCGCTGGAGAACGCCGGAGCCGAGGTCCTGCAGTTCTTCCCCTCCAACGCCCACATCGTCCGGATGTCCCCGACGGCGGCCGCCGCGATCGCCGGATTCGATTTCGTCGAGCGGGTCGAGCCGTATCGCCCCTCGTACCGGCTGGAGGCCGAGCTCCGCGCGTGGCTGCTCGAGGACGATCGCGTCGCGCCCGCGACGCGGCGCGTCCGCGTGATGGCGTTCGAGTGGGGCCCGGCGGGCAAGAAGCGGATCCGGGCCGCCGCCGAGGCGCAGGGCGCCACCACGGCGCTGGACGTGGAGAGCGGGCACATCATCGAGCTCGTGGTCGATCGCGCGCAGCTCCGCTCGATCGCGGGACACGACGACGTCATGTGGGTGGATCGTTGGAGCGCGCCCGAGATGGACATGGACCTCGTGCGCCAGGACGACGGCGCCGACTGGCTCGAGAGCAACTACTCGATCTGCGGCCAGGGTGTCCGGGGCGAGGTGATGGACGGAGGGATCCAGGCCGATCACCAGGACTTCGACGGGATCGTGATGCACACCGCCGCCGACGTGATCGCCCACGGCACGTCGACGTTCGGGATCGTGTTCGGCAACGGCGCGCGGGACGGCGACGGCAACGCCCAGGCGACCTCGAACCTGCCCTGCAAGGACGCCGGGATCTTCGCGGACTACGACGCCGTGACCGACCGGTTCGCGGAAACGCAGCAGCTCAAGAGCGCCCCCTACTTCGCCTCCTTCCAGTCGAACTCCTGGGGAGACGCGCTGACCACCTCGTACACGAGCATCTCGAACCAGATGGACGACATCATCTGGCGCCTCGACATCGCGATCACGCAATCGCAGTCGAACAACGGCAACCAGTTCAGCCGTCCGCAGGCCTGGGCGAAGAACATCATCAGCGTCGGCGGGATCAAGCACTTCAACACGCTCTCGACCGCGGACGACTCGTGGACCCTCGGCGCGTCGATCGGGCCCGCCGCCGACGGCCGGATCAAGCCGGACGTCAACTACTGGTACGACTCGATCTTCACGACCAACACGGGGAACGGGTACACCTCGGGCTTCGGGGGGACGTCGGCGGCGACGCCGGAGACCGCCGGGGTCCTCGGCCTGATGGTCAAGATGTGGTCGGACAACGTCTGGGGGACGAACCCGACGGGCACCACGGTCTTCGAGCGCCAGCCGCACGCGGGGACGATCAAGGCGCTGCTCGTCAACAACGCCCAGCAATACCCGTTCTCCGGGACGTCGGCGGATCTCACCCGCACGCACCAAGGGTGGGGCCGTCCCTCCGCCCGCGTCGCGCGCGAGCGCGCCGCGCGGAGCTTCGTCGTCGATCAGACGACCCCGCTGACCGTCGGCCAGACCGCGAGCTACGACGTCACCGTCCAGGCGGGCGAGTCCGAGCTGAAGGTGACGATGGTCTACCCGGATCCTCCCGGAACCACGTCGTCCACGCTCCACCGGATCAACAATCTCGACCTCAAGGTCACCTCGCCGTCGGCGACGATCTACAACGGGAACAACGGCCTCAGCGCCGGGAACTACTCGACGTCGGGGGGCAGCGCCAACAACGTGGACACGGTCGAGAACGTCTTCGTGCAGAACCCCGCCTCGGGCGTCTGGCACGTGGACGTGCGCGCGGCGGAGATCAATCAGGACGCCTACACCTCGACGCCGGCGGCGGACGCCGTCTTCGCGCTGGTCGTCACCGGCGCCACGCGTCAGACCTCGGTGTGCGGCAACGGGGTCAAGGAGCCGGGCGAGGCCTGCGACGGGACGGACCTGGGCGGCGCGACCTGCGTCTCGCAAGGCTGTACGGGAGGCTCGATCTCGTGCACGGCGTCGTGCACGCTCAACAAGTCCGCCTGCACGGGCTGCCCGACCTGCAACAACAACGGGATCTGCGACGCCGGCGAGGATTGCCACAACTGCGGCAACGACTGCTTCACCGGGGCCGCGGCGTCGTGCGGCAACGATCGGTGCGAGACCGCCAACGGCGAGAACTGCCAGAACTGCCCGCAGGATTGCAACGGGGTGCAGAACGGCAAGCCGACGAACCGTTATTGCTGCGGGAACGGCGGCGGCACCAACCCCGTCGGTTGCGGCGACGCGCGCTGCACCGCCAGCGGCAACACCTGCACGAGCGTGCCGCAGTCGGCGAGCTGCTGCGGCGATGCCGTGTGTCAGGGCACCGAGAACGTCGCGAACTGCGACATCGACTGCCCGTAGCGGAGAGCGTCAGGCTTTGGCGACCCCCGCCGCATACGGGACGGCGATCCCGTCCCGTGTGCGGCGGTGGCGGAAGGCCTCCATCAGCTTCTTCGTGAGCGCTCCGGGCTTGCCGTCCCCGATCTGCCGGCCGTCGACCGAGATCACCGGCATGATCTCGGCGCCGGTGCCGGTGAGGAACACCTCGTCCGCGTTGTAGAGATCGTGGAGGCCGTAGTTCCCCTCCTCGGTCCCCATCGGGAACTCCCGGCCCAGCTCGAGCACGGTCGCGCGCGTGATCCCCGGCAGCGCGCCGTTCATCAGATCGGGGGTCTTCAGCACGCCGCCGGCGATGAAGAACAGGTTGTCCGCCGTGCACTCGGCGACCCGACCCTGGTGGTTGAGCATGACCGCCTCGAGCGCGCCCGCGCGCCGGGCGTCGATCTTCGCCATGATGTTGTTCAGGTAATTGAGCGACTTGATCCGCGGATCGAGGCATTGGATCGGGATCCGGCGGACCGAGGAGGTCACGATCGGCGCGCCCGAATCGTAGAGCGCCTTCGGGTAGAGCTTGATCTCGGCGCAGATGATGACCACCGTGGGCCGGGAGCAGTTGGCGGGATCGATCCCCAGGTCTCCGGGGCCACGCGACACCACCAGCCGGATGTAGGCGTCCCGCTTCTCGTTCGCCGCGACCGTGTCGAGGACGGCTTGCGTCATCTCCTCGCGGGTGAAGGGAATCTCGAGCGCGATCGTCTTCGCGGACTGGTAGAGGCGATCGATGTGCTCGCGGAGCCGGAAGACGGTTCCGTCGTAGGCCCGGATCCCCTCGAAGACGCCGTCGCCGTACAGGAACCCGTGATCGAACACGGACACCTTGGCGTCCTCCTTCGCGTAGAGCGTACCGTCCACGTAGATCTTCACGACAACCTCCCGGCCGGCGCGAGCGCCCCGGCCATCGCCAGAAAGCTTGCATGGAGCCTCGACTCGCGAGCCAGCTCCGGGTGGAACGTCAGCGCGAGCACCCGTCCTTCCCTCACCACCACCGGCTCGCCGCGAAACCTCGCGAGCACCTCGACCTCCGGCCCCAGCTCCGCGAAGCGCGGGGCGCGGATGAAGATTCCATGGATCGACCCGCCCAGCGCCGGGGCATCCAGCGTCGCCTCGAACGAGTCGGCCTGACGGCCGAACGCGTTCCGCTCGACCACGGCGTCGAGCAGGCCGAGGCTGGGCTGCGACGGGTTCCGCACCTCGCGGGCGAGGAGGATCGCGCCGGCGCAGGTCCCCATGATCGCCCCGCCGCCGCGGTGGAACCGCTCGATCGCGGGGAACCAGGGCTCGTCCCCCATCAGGTTCAGCATCGTCGTGCTCTCGCCCCCGGGCATCACGAGCGCATCGATTCCCTCGAGCTCCTCCGCGCGCCGGATCTCGCGCACCGCAGCACCGAGCTCCGCGAGGACCCGCGCATGGGCCTCGAAATCGCCTTGCAGAGCGAGCACGCCGGCGCGCATCGGGACCTACCAGCCTCTCGTTTGGAGGAGCTCGGACTCGGGGAGCTTGGCGGTCTCGATCCCGTGCATCGCCTCGCCGAGCCCCCGGGAGACCTCGGCGACGATCTTCGGATCCCGGAAATGCGTGGTCGCCCGGACGATCGCCTTCGCGCGGACGGCGGGATCCTGCGACTTGAAGATCCCGGAGCCGACGAAGACCGCCTCGGCGCCGAGCTGCATCATGAGGGCCGCGTCGGCGGGGGTCGCGATCCCACCCGCGGCGAAGTTCGGGACGGGGAGCGTCCCGGTCGAGGCGACGTGCCGGAGCAGCTCGTACGGCGCGCCGAGGTCCTTCGCCTCCTTCATCAGCTCCTCCGGTCCCAGGAGCGTCAGCCTCTTGAGCCCGGAGACGACCGCGCGCATGTGGCGGACCGCCTCGACGATGTTCCCGGTCCCGGCCTCCCCTTTCGTGCGGATCATCGCGGCCCCCTCACCGATGCGCCGCAGCGCCTCGCCGAGATTCCGGCATCCGCACACGAAGGGAACGGTGAACGCGAACTTGTCGACGTGGAAAGCCTCGTCCGCGGGGGTGAGCACCTCGCTCTCGTCGATGTAGTCCACCCCGAGCGCCTCGAGGACCTGCGCCTCCGCGAAGTGCCCGATCCGGCACTTGGCCATGACCGGGATCGACACCGCCGCCATGATCTTCTCGATCATCGCGGGGTCCGACATGCGGGCGACGCCGCCGTCGCGGCGGATGTCCGCGGGCACCCGCTCGAGCGCCATCACCGCGCAGGCCCCCGCGTCTTCGGCGATCTTGGCTTGCCGGTCGTCGGTGACGTCCATGATGACGCCGCCCTTGAGCATCTCGGCGAGCCCCGTCTTCAGCCTCAGCGTTCCTTTTTGCGCGTCGGACATGACCAACCTCCCGCGACCCTAGAGAATCGGCACGGCCGCGAAGCTTCGCTCGCGCGACGCCGCGCGGTCACGCGGCCACCTGTGCCGCAGCAGCTCACCCAGAACGGCCACGCCGGACCGGATCTGCTCCTCGGTGGCCGACGAGAAGGTCAGGCGGAGCGTGTTGCGGCCGGTTCCTCCGACGTGGAAGAGCGAGCCCCGTCCGACCAGGACGCCGCGCTCGCGGGCGGCGGCGAAGAGCTCCTCTCCGTCCACCGTCTCCGGAAGCGCGACCCACAAAAACAGCCCCCCCTCGGGGCGCATCCACGTCGCCCCGGGCGGGAGCTCGAGACGCAACGCCTCGTCCATCGCGATCGAGCGCGCCCGGTACGCCTTGCGCACGCGCCCCAGGTGATCCGCCTGCGCCCCTCCCTCGACGAAGGCGTACAGCGCCGCCTGGACGAGCGGGCTCGTCCCGCAGTCCTCGATCTGCTTGAGGGCGAGCAGCCTCTCGAACACCGGCTCGGGAGCCGCTACCCAACCGACCCGCAGGCCGGGGAGGAGCTTCTTCGAGAAGGTGCTCAGGTAGAGGACGCGGCGCCCGCCGTCGAGCGCATGGAGCGTCGGGAGGTCTTCCCCTTCGAACCTCAGGTCGCCCCCCCAATCGTCCTCGACGATCAGGCAGCCGTGGCGCGCGGCGAGCTCGAGCACCTCGCGGCGCCGCGATTCGCTCATCACGCGCGTCGTCGGGTTGTGGAACGTCGGCTGCACGTAGAGGATCCGCGGGCGATGCCGCTCGAGGGCGAGCGCGAGCAGGTCGGGGCGCATCCCCTCCCCGTCCATCGGCACGCCGACGAGCCGGGCCCCGAGCGCCGAGAGCGCGCTGATCGCCCCCGTGTAGGTGGGGTCCTCGACGACGACCGGGTCCCCCGGGTCCACGAACGCGCGGAACGCCAGCTCGAGCGCCTGCTGCGACCCGTTGGTGACGAGCACGGACGAGGCGTCGCAGGAGGAGCCGTGCTCCCGCATCGACGCCGCGATGAGCTGCCGCAGCGGGCCGTATCCCGCCGTCGGCCCGTAGGAGAGGACCTCGGTCCCGCGCTCGCGAAGGGTCCGGTCCATCGCGCGGGAGAACGCCTCGACCGGCATCAGCTCCGCAGCGGGGTAGCCGCCGGCGAGGGAGATCCCCTCGTGCGAGGTCGCGATCCGGTAGATCGTCAGCAGGCTTCCGACCCCGGGGTCCTCGACCGCGCGGGCGAACGCCCCCGACCAAGGGTCCCGGGAGGGGTCCCCCGGTCGGCTCTCGGCGCGCCGGCCGGCGAGGAAGGTCCCCCGCCCCGTGCGCCCCGTCGCGGCCCCCAGCTCGACGAGCAGCTCGTACGCCGCGATCACGGTGTTCCGATTGACGCCGAGCTGTTTCGCGAGGTCCCGCGTCGGGGGGAGCTGTTGTCCGGCGGAGAGCCGGCCGTCCCGAACCGCGTTCTGGATCCCGTCCGCGATCTGCCGGTAGACGGGAGCCGCGGCTGTCGGGTCGATGACCAGTCCGGGGAGTGTCATGGTCCGCCTAATCCTCTTGGCCTATCTCGGCTGAGAATTGTACGGCGGATTCGGCCCGACGCAACTAGGCCGCGCTAGGCCAATTGGACTTTTCTGAGCCTCATGAGGGAGTCGTCCACGGCGTGAAGCAGATCCCCCAGCCCTTCACGCTTGGCGGCGGAGATCGCGACCGCTTCCGGGCGATCCCCCAAGACCTCGTGGCGCCGCTCCGGGGTGAGGAGATCGGCCTTGTTGAAGACGACCAGCCGCGGGATCCCCTCGTCCCCGAGGCTCGCGAGGATCGACTCGACGGCGGCGATCTGGGCATCGTGCCGGGGGTGGGACATGTCCACGAGGTGCAGCAGCAGGTCGGAGTCGGCGATCTCCTCGAGCGTCGCCCGGAACGCGGCGAGGAGATCCTTCGGCAGGTCGCGGATGAACCCGACGGTGTCGTTGATCACGATCTCGCGCTCGCGGGGGAGCCTGAGCCGCCGTGAGGACGGATCCAGAGTGGCGAACATCCTCCGCTCGACGAACACCTCGCTCTTCGTGAGCACGTTGAGGAGCGTGCTCTTCCCGGCGTTCGTGTACCCGACGATCGACACGACCGGCACGTCGCGCTCGCGGCGGCGCGCACGCCGCTGCTCGCGCCGCGTGCGCTCGGCCTGGAGCATCTTCTCGAGCGACTTGATCCGGTCGCGCACCCTCCGGCGGTCCACCTCGAGCTTCTGCTCGCCGGGTCCGCGGCCGCCGATCCCTCCTTCGAGACGCGACAGGCCGGAATCGCCCCGGCTCATCAGCCGCGGCAGCAGGTACTTCAACTGGGCGAGCTCGACCTGGATCTTCCCCTCGTGCGTCCGCGCCCGCCGGCCGAAGATGTCGAGGATCAGCTGCGAGCGATCGATGACCTTGATCGCGCTCGATTCCGCGATCGCGCGCGCCTGGGCGGGCGTGAGGTCCTGGTCCACCACGATGTAGTCGGCCTGGAGCCGCGAGGCGCGGATGATCAGGTCCTCGAGCCGCCCCGCCCCCATCAGCGTCCGCGGGTCGAACTGCTGACGCCGCTGGACGATCCTGTCCACGACGCCGAGCCCGGAGGACGTCGCAAGCTCCTCGAGCTCGTCGATCGATTCTTCCGCGGCGACCCGGCTCCCCGTCGTGACGTGGACCAGGATCGCACGGCCGTCCTTCCCGGCGACGCGCGTGCGGGTGCGGGTCCGCTCGAACTCCTCCTCCAGCGCGTGGATCAGGTCGAGAAAGTCGTCGTCGAGCCGGCTCGCCGGACGCGGCGGGAACAGACGGTACCGCTCGCCGTCGGCGACCACGTCCTCGATCGCGCGCTCGCG
>DASRJG010000033.1:0-11145 GCA_035649595.1 Candidatus Polarisedimenticolaceae bacterium | reverse complement strand
CGTTCCCGGACTGGGGCAGGTCGTCGCCGGGGAGCTCGCCTGGGGGCTGTTCTATTTCAGCGGGATCGGGTTCTGCGCCGCGCTCCTCTGGGCGACGCTCGCGTCCCTCGACCGCCTCTTCCCGACCCTGCGACTGCTCGGCGTCCCGCCGGAGGCGCTCGTGGTCGCCGTGGCCTCGCTCGCCGTCGCCGTGGTGACCCTCCATCTCGCGGGGATCCTCCACGCGCAGTCGGTCACGGCCGGGACACAATCCCTGGTCCCGCACCCGCTCGTCGCCGGGCTCGCGTCGCTTCTCGTCCCGGGTTGGGGACAGCTCCTCGCGGGGCACCGCCGGCGGGCCGCCCTGTTCCTCTTGAGCGTGTGGCTGCTCTCCGCGGCGTGGCTGCTCGTGATCCCCACCGGCGCCCGCATCGTCGGACGGATGGGTTTCGCGCTCCCCATGTCGATCAAGGACGGCTGGGGCCCGGCGGTGTTGCTCGGCGCGCCGTTCATCGTCTGGGTGATCGCGATCTACGACGCCGCGGCCGGGGCCGCCCACGCGCGACGGGGTTGAGCAAAAAAAAAGCGCCCCGGCCCGCTGGAATGGGAGGCCACGGGCCAGGGCGCGAAACGGAGGGCTCATCGGGGTGGGCCGAACCGTCCGTTCCATTCGAGTCCGGTCCGCTCTTGCGGAATTCGAAGACTAGAGCCGCCTCGATCTGCCCGTCGGGCGCCGTCTTCGACCGGACGTAAAAGTCATCCCCGCTAACTACGCCGGCCCCGGGACTGCGACAGTGATCGGCGTGGGGGTGAACCAGAGCAGCCGCGTCCCGGGGTCCGACGTTCCCGTGCATCGCAAGCGCGGTGCCACTCCGCACGCGCAAGAACGCGCTGAAGTTTCACCGCGCGCAAAGGAACGGATTACACGCTTTCCAGGAATTGCTTCAATGCGTTGCAAAAAAGACGAAGGCTACTCCCGCGCGAGCGCCACGCCGCCGAGGATGAGGATCGACGCGGCGACGAGCCGCATGGTGACCCGCTCGGAGAGGAACATCACGCCCCCGACTGCGGTGAGGACGGGGACCGCGAGCTGAAGGCTCGCCGCGCGCGTGGCGGACAGTCCGCGAAGCGCCGCATACCAGGAGACGTACCCCAGCCCCGAAGCGATCGCCCCGGACAGGACCGCCAACAATGCACCGGAGGACGTCACGTGGAAGCGGGGGAGCGCGAGCAATCCGACCGCCGCCGCGAAAGGAATCGAGCGGACGAAGTTCCCGGCCGTCTCGCCGAGCGGGTCCGACACACGCCGTCCCCGGAGCGTGTAGCCGCCCCACGCGATCCCGGCCACGGCCATCAGCGCGCATCCGGTCGGGGACGGGGCGCTCAGCCCGGGGGACACCAGATAGACGAGCCCCGCGATCGCGAGGAGGATCCCCGAGATCTGCCGCGCTCCGGGCCTCTCCCCCGCGATGATCCCCGCTGCGAGCATCGTCGTTTGCACCGAGGCAAAGAGCACGAGCGCGCCGGTCCCGGCGCCCAAACTTCTATATGCGAAGGAGAACGGAATCGCATACAGAACGAGCATCGATGCCGAGGCCCACGTGCCTCCGACGCCTTGTCGTCCAGGGCGCCAGACGCGGACGATCGCGGAGAGCGCCGCCGCCCCCGCGAGGAGGCGGATCGCGGAGAAACTCGCGGCGTCGATCGCGCCGCGACCCAAGGCCAACCGGCAGAGGAGCGAGTTCGCGGCGAAGGCCGTCAGCGCGAACGCAGTGACGGCGAGCGTATTCGTGCTTCGGTGCACGGCTCATCGTACATTCGCGGCCATGAGAAACCGCACGGTTCGCATCGCCGTCCTGGCCTCTTTGCTCACCGTCGCTTCCGCGGTCTCCGCGCCGCCGACCCACTATCGCGCGACCCGGATCCCGGGGATCCCGGAGCAGGGGTTCAACAACGTGTTCCCCTCCGACATCAACAACCACGGGGTGATCGTGGGGACGCTCTCCCGGTTACCCGGCTTCGTGCCCGTCCGCGCGTTCCTCTGGAACGGGTCGGGTCCGACGCAAGACCTGGGGGATCTCGGTGTCTTCGAGTTCGCGCAGGCGATCGCGGTCAACGAGAGCGCCGAGGTGGTCGGCATGGCCGAGGTCCTCGAGCCGCGGTCGTCGCTGGGGACCGCGCTCCACGGCTTCTACTGGAAGAACGGGGTGATGACCGACCTTCCGCCGCTCGGCAACGACCTCGACAGCCAGGCGCTGGCGATCACCGAGCTGGGCGAGGTGCTGGTGGTCTCGTACGATCCGAGCGATCGGCTGCGCGACCGGTACTACATCTGGAAGAACGGGCACGCCGACCAGATCGGCCGGCTCAACGCCTACCCGGGCGGCCCCTCCGCGTTCGCAGGCTCCATGAACGACGCGCGGCAGATCGTCGGCAGCGTGATCAACGCCGACGGGCAGGAGCGCGCCTTCCTGTGGCAGGGCGGGCAGCTCATCGATCTGGGGCTCGCCCCCGGCGACGACTTCTTCAGCGTCGCGAACAAGATCACGAACAGCGGGCTGATCATCGGCCAGTCCTGGGCGTTCGACGCGAACAACGGCCACGGCTCGCGGGCCCAGGGGGTCGTCTGGCAGGGAGCGTCGTTCGTCCGCACGATCCCGCCCCTCGCGGGGGACTGGGCGTCCGCGGCGATCGGCACGAACGGCACCGGGACGATCGTCGGCTACTCCGGCTTCCCGTCCAGCGCGATCGTGTCGTTCGGCGGGGCGGCGATCAATCTGAACGATCTGGTCCCCGGCAACGTGCCCGAGACCCACCTCTACCAGGGGACGGACGTCAACGAGGCGGGCCAGATCACAGTGGACGGGCAGTTCGGATGCTGCGGCTATCGTCTCGACCCGCAGTGAGCGTAGACTCCGCGTCAAAGGAGGAATCGGTCATGATGTCTCGCATCGCTCGCGTCTGTATGGTCCTGCTCGTCTGTACCGTGATCGTCGCCAGCGGCAGCCAGCTCTTCGCCGGGAAGCCGGGCGGGGGCGGCGGCGGCGGAACCGGATGCCCGACGGGCAAGGGCTGCATCTGCGCCCAGATCTACTGTCCCGTGACCTGCAACGGCGGCTGCCACTACTCGAACCTGTGCGCCGCACAGTGCGCCGGGGCCACCGGCTGCGTCGAGGATCGGCCGTGCGTCATCGAGGTTCCGCTCTAGGCTCCAAGGAGGATCCGGTCATGCTGTCTCGCATCGCTCGCGTCTGTATGGTCGCGCTCGTCTGTACCGTGATCGTCGCCAGCGGCAGCCAGCTCTTCGCCGGGAAGCCCGGCGGCGGAGGCGGCGGTGGCGGCGGAACGGGATGTCCGTCCGGGCGCTTCTGCCTGTGCGCGAATTTCCAATGCCCGGTCACGTGCAACGGGGGGTGCCGGTACCCGAACCCGTGCGTCGCGGATTGCGCCGGGGCGTCCGGGTGCGTCCTTGACGGTCCCTGCGGGATCGAGCCCTAGGAAACCCAGACCAGGTCCTGCCGGCCGTACTTTCTCCGGGTCTCCCGCATGTCCTCGCCGCGCAGCTCGCGGAGCGCGTAGGTGACGAACTCGCGGACGACCCGCTTGCGCCAGTGCAGGACGAAGTCGGTGTTGTCCATCGGCTTCGCGTGAGCGTACGCGGCATCGGCGGCGGCGGCGATCGCCGCGTCGTCGTGGAGCGTCTTGCCGACGAGCGAGGCCGCGGCGTCGGAGGCCTCCATCGGACGTGACGCGACCGCCCCGAGCACGATCCGCGCGGCGTCCACCATCGCGCCGGGCCCGAGCTTCGCCGCGGCCGCGACGGAGAGCACCGGGAAATCGAAGCTGCCGCGGCGCCGGAGCTTCCAGTAGACGCTCGTCCACCCCGCGGCCGGCGGCAGGAGCACGTGCGTCAGCACCTCGTCGTGCCGGCGCGTCAGGTAGCCGATCCCGTCGTTGACGTACAGGTCGGTCAGGGGGACGATCCGGCCCCCGTCCTTCCTCGAGACGAGCATCACCTTCGCGCCAAGCGCGATCAGCATCGGCGCGGCATCGGTGGACGACACGGCGAGGCACCGGTCCGAGCTCGGCGCGACCCAGCAGGTCGTCCCTTCCTTCTTCATGCAGAAGCCGATCGCCTGCCGCCACTCGTAGTTCTGGTCGTAGTAGTTGCAGCGGGTATCGAGACAGAGGTTGCCGCCGAGCGTCCCCATGTTGCGCAGCAGCGGGTTCGCGATCTGAGCGGCCGCCTGGTGGAGCCCCCGGTAGTGCATCCGGATCCTCGGATCCCGGGTCAGCTCGGCGAGCGTCAGCCCGGCCCCGAGGACCATCCCGTTCCCGTTCGAGGCCTTGCGGATGTCCGCGACGTGCGTGAGCGAGACGACGATCGCCGGAGTCTGCTGCCGTCGCTTCATGTTCGGGAGGAGGTCGGTTCCGCCCGCCATCACGAGCGCCTCCCCCGGCGCGTGGTCGGCCAGGATCGCGGACACTTCCGCGGCGGTCCGCGGCGCCATGTACCGGAACAGCGGTAGTCGCATCATCGGCGGAGCGCTCCGGTCATTCCATCTTCGCCGCGCGCTGGCGCTCGGGATCGTTGACGGCGTTCCCGTCCCCGCCTTCCCAGGGGGTCGGAACGAGCATCGGCTCCGGGTAGCGGATCTCGGGGAACGACTCGGGACCGTACCGGCCGGGCTTCCCCTTCGCGAGGTCGTCCAGCGCGCGGAGGATCTTCTCCGGGGTGATCGGGACCTCGTCGATCCGGACACCGACCGCGTCGTAGACCGCGTTCGCGACCGCCGGCATGACGGGGAGGAGCGGCCCCTGGCCGACCTCCTTCGCGCCGAAGGGGCCGCGCGGGTCCGGGTGCTCGATCAGCTCGGTGTCCACCTCGGGCATGTCGAGCGAGGTCGGCGACTTGTACTCGAGCATCGACGGGAACTTGTGGACGAGCGCGGGCGAGAGGCGCGGCGGCAGCCGCCGGAAGGTCTGCTCCTCCATCAGCGCCTCGCCGAGTCCCATGTACACCGAGCCCTCGACCTGGCCCCGGGCGAGCACCGGGTTGAGCGCGCGCCCGATGTCGTGCGCGATCCACACCTTGGGGACCCGGATCCAGCCGGTCACCGGATCGACGTCCACCTCGACCACGCAGGCGGTGTACGAGTACGTCGGCGAGGGGCCGACCCCGCCCCCCTTGTAGCGCGCGGGGGAGCGCGGAGGCGTGTACGAGCCGGTCGTGCCGAGCGTCCCCAGCTCGGTCTCCGCAAGGACGACCGCCTCCTGGAAGGTCACGCCGCGCCCGGGGTCCTCGGCGTCGAAGACGCGCCGCTCCGAGAACACCAGCCGCGACGCGGGGACCTCCAGCTTCTTCGAGACCGCGCCGGCCAAGAGGTCGCGCGCGCGCTCCGCCGCCTGGATCGCGGCGTTCCCCATCATCAGCGTGACCCGGCTCGAGTAGCTGCCGAGGTCCACCGGCGTCAGGTCCGTGTCCCCGGTGACGTAGCGGACGTCGAGCGGATCGATCCCGAGGATCTCCGCGACGATGTTGACGAGCACGTCGTCCGAGCCCTGGCCGACCTCGGTCGCGCCGCAGAAGGCGGTGACGCCCCCGCTCCGGTCGAGCTTGAGCTGGACGCCGGAGTGGGGGAGCTTGTTCCAGTAGATCGGCAGGCCGGCGCCGGAGAGGTACGACGAGCAGGCGAGCCCGAGCCCGCGGCCGTGCGGGAGCTTGCGGAAGCGGGTCTTCCAGTCCGAGCGGCGGACGACGGAGGCGATGCAGTCCGCGAGGCCGATCGTCTGGACGTGCATGTAGTTCGCGGTGACGGTCCCCGGACGCTCGACGATCGACAGGCGCAGGTCGGCGGGGTCGAGGGACAGCGCCTCCGCGATCTTGTCGAGCTGCACCTCCTGTCCGAAGCGCGGCTGCGGCGTGCCGTGCCCGCGCTTGGGGCCGCACGGGGGCTTGTTCGTGAACATCCGGCAGGCCTCGAACCGGTACCGCGGGATGCGGTAGGTCACGGTCTGCAGCGCGCCCGTGTAGAACGTCGAGGCGACGCCGTAGCTGCCGTACGCCCCGCCGTCGATGAAGGTCTTGAGGTGCATCGCGGTGATCGTGCCGTCGCTCCTCACGCCGGTCTTGAACTTCATCAGGACCGGATGGCGGCCGCGATGGCAGTAGAAGACCTCCTCGCGGTTGAGCGCGATCTTCACCGGGCGCCCGAGGATCATCGCCGCCTTCGCGACCACGATCTCGTGGTTGAACGGGTCGGTCTTCCCGCCGAACCCGCCGCCGTTGGGGCAGGCGACGACGCGGATGTGGGCCGCCGGCATGTCCAGAGCACGGGCGAGCGCCCGGTGGAGATAGTGCGGCACCTGGGTCGAGGACCAGATCGTGAGCTTCCCGTCCGGGTCGGGGGCCGCGATCGAGGCGTGCTGCTCGATCGGGAGGTGCGTGTTCCCCTGGAAGAAGAAGACGTCCTCGAAGACGTGGTCGGAGGCGGCGAACGCCTCGTCGGTGTCGCCGAACCGGAACGAGACCCGCTTGTGAACGTTTCCCTCCTCCCCGTACTCGTGGATCCGCGGCGAGGGGTTCTCGTACGCCTCGAGCGGGGTCGCGCGGGTGGGCAGGATCTCGTAGTCGACGTCGATCAGGTCGAGGGCATCGAACGCCGTCGCCTCGTCGCGCGCGACGATCGCGGCCACCGGATCTCCGACGAAGCGCACCCGGTCGCGGCAGAGCGGGTCCTCGTCCTGCGAGACGGGCAGGATCCCGAAGGGGATCGGAAAGTCCTTCCCGGTGAGCACGAGGAGGACACCGGGGTGGGCCTCCGCTTTCGAGACGTCGATCGAGCGGATCGTCCCGTGCGGAACGCTCGAGCGGAGGAGCTTGCAGTGGACCGTCCGCGGGAGGACGACGTCGTCGGCGAAGCGCGTGGCGCCGGTGACCTTCGCGCGGCCGTCCACGCGGCGGCGCGCCCGGCCCACCGTGTTGCGGGGCCCGGCCGGATCGCTCATCGGCTCGCGCGCAGCCGGGCGGCCGCCTCCTCGACCGCCTCGAAGATCTGGTTGTAGCCGGTGCACCGGCAGAGGTTTCCCGAGAGCGCGTCGGCGATCTCGTCGCGCGTCGGCTCCGGGTTCGTCTCGAGGAGCTTCCGCGCGGTCAGCAGGATCGCGGGCGTGCAGTATCCGCACTGCGCGCCGCCCAGGTCGGCGAAGGCGGCTTGGAGCGGGTGGAGCGCCCCGTCGCGCCCCGCCATCCCCTCGACGGTCTCGACACGGCGGCCCTCGCACGCGGCGGCCACGACGAGGCACGAGAGGACCGGCTGCCCGTCCACGAGCACGGCGCAAGCGCCGCACTCCCCGAGCTCACAGCCGTGCTTCGTGCCCGTGAGGCCGAGGTCCTCGCGGAGGACCTCGAGGAGCGTCTTGTAGGGCGCGACGGCGGTCTCGACCGGCTCTCCGTTGATCTCGAGGGACAGCTGGAGCAGGGGCATCACCCTCAGTAGCCGCCGCCGGTCACGACGCCCTTCATGGAGGCGCTCGCGGAGTCGTAGGTGATCGAGCCGATCGCCGCCCCGTTGTGATCGAGCACGACCGGGTTCGGGCTTCCGCCGAGCGTGAGCGTCGTCGTCCCTTGCTTCTGCACCTCGAACGCCAAGCTGACGATCGCCGCGGAGCTTCCGGCGATCCCGTTCCCGACCCCGCCGCCGAGCTTGCTCACGCCGACGACGACCCGCGAATTGTCCGTCCCGCCCCCCGGGAGCGTGCCGAGCCCGGCGAATGCCTGGAGGGTCTGTCCGCCGGACACCGTCAACGCGTTTCCGGCGACCGCGGAGCCGGCCACGAACTTCACGACCGTCGGGTCGGCGATCTTCACGTCGAAGGCGAACGAGTACATGTCGAGCGAGGCGTCGGGTCCGTAGATGACCGCCTGCACCACCACGCGGGCGTTGCTCTTCGATTTCTGGACGAGCTTGATCAGGCGCGGCACGGCCGGCGTCGAGCTCTGCGTGAACTGGGCGCCGAGCGTCGAGCCTCCTCCTCCTCCGCATCCGAGCAGCGCGAGCAGGGCCAACGAGGCGATCGCGGATCTCATGACGCACCTCCTTCGGCTGGCGACGAAGACCCCGATGCCGGGATGATAGGCCCACCCTTTCGCCGCCGCCTGCCGCCCCGGCGCCGCCGCCGGAGGGGCGCCCCCTCCGCCGCTTGAGGGGGCGCTGCCGCCCCCGCCATCACGATCCCCGCCCCGTACCGATCGATCCCTCCATCGTCCTCGGTCCCGTCCAACGCCGGAACCGACGGAAGCGCCGCGAAGAAGTAGTTGTCGTCCCAGACCGGGGGAAGCTTCGACGCCGCCGGAGCGGCCGCGATCGCCGGGCGATCGGCGGACGCCGGCGCAGGGGCCCCCGGCGCCACGACGCCCGGGACACTTGTGTCCTTGCGATGCCGCCGTCCCCCCCGGCGTCCGCGCCGCCGCTTTCCGGTCGGAGGCTCCGCCGCGGCTCCCGGCTCCGCGGCGGGGGCCGGCTCGTGCACCGTCGTCGCGCCCTGCGGCGCGCTCTCGGACCAGGCCGCGTGCGCCGCGGCGAAGGTGTCCCCCATGATCGGCACGAGCGCCTCGAGAATGCCGAGCGCATCCCGGAACGCGGGGCGACGGACCAGCGCCGCCTTTGCGCCACGCCGGAGCGACCGGAGCGGGACCATCCGCTGAAGCGTCGTGAAGATCTGCCGGGCGTGCTCCTGGTCCTTCCTCGCGACGCGCAGCCGGAGCGCGATCGGCCTCAGGGTCTCGTCCACCACATCGCGGGCATCCCGCCTCTCTCCCGGGGGAGCGTCCGTGGCCCCCGGCGCGAGGCCGAGCGCGGGGGCGAGCGCGGGGAGCAACAGGGCCGCGAAGATCTCGCCGGTCCCGACGTCGCGCCCCGCGGTCCACCGGGCGTCGAGAGCGCGGAGCAGGGCCGCGAGCATCCTCCGCTCGAGCCCCTCCTGCGCGTACACGGAGGCGAGCTCCGGGAGGATCACCTCGAAGACGCCGGTGTCGAACGCGAGCGCGAACGACCGCTCTCCCGCGCCGCTCCGGCAGAACCGGTTGAACTCCTCGAGCACGCGGGGCGGCGCGGCCTTCGGGATCTCCGCGCGAGCGCGGCGCAGCGCCTCGAGCGTCTTCGGCTCGATCGCGAAGTCCAGGCGCGCCGCGAACTTGATCGCGCGCAGGATGCGTATCGGATCCTCGCGGAAGCGCACCATCGGATCGCCGATGGTCCTCACGAGGCGCCGTCGAAGGTCCCCGAGGCCATCCGCATGATCGATGACCGTCTCCGCGTTGACGTCGTAGAAGAGCGCGTTGATCGTGAAGTCGCGCCGGAGCGCGTCCTCCTCGGGCGTCCCGAACACGTTGTCGTCGCGGATCAGAAGGTCGTCGTCCGCGGCGGTCTCCGCGGCGGCGATCTCGGCGCCGTTGTCCGCCACGTCCTTCGCGCGGAAGGTGGCGACCTCGATGATCTTTCCGTTCTGGAAGTAGATGTGGGCGAGGCGGAAGCGGCGCCCGATGATCCGGCAGTTCGAGAACAGCCGCTTGATCTGCCGCGGCGTCGCCGACGTGCCGATGTCGAAGTCCTTCGGCTTGCGCTCGAGCAGGAGGTCGCGGACGCACCCCCCGACGAGGTACGCCGCGTGGTCGAAGCGCGCGAGCCGCTTGACGATGCGCACGGCGTCCGGGTCGAGATCCTGGAGTGCGACGGGGTGGTGGACGACCTCGGGGCCGCGGTGGACATGGGGGGGAGGGGAGGGAGGGTCGACCGCGGCCGCGGCAGGGGGGGGATCCGTCGCATCGGGCCGCGGGCCCTTGGCCCCGCGTGAGAGCAGCGCTTTGATCTTCCTCAGCACCATGCGGGGAAACTATAGCCCACGCCCCCTCCGATCACTTCCACCGGAAGAGGCGATTCAGGGGGTCGATCTCGATGCGGGTCGGCTCGAACGGCACCACGTAGAAGACCGACGTCGTCTCGTCGTCGAGCTCGACCGTCTCGCGATGAGATTCGCCCGCCCCGTGAATGATGAGGTCCACGGGAAGGGCGTAGATCCCCCTTTTCTGGGTCAAACGGATGTCCGCGCGAAAGCCGCCCGACGAGGCCGGGAACGAGCGCAGCTCGGCGGCGATCTCGGGAGCGCCGGGCCGCTCGAACCACTCGGTGAAGGCGCGCTCGAGGGGACGCTGGGCGTGGCGCTCGAGCACCGCGCGCAGATCGCGGAGCGTCAGCGGCGCGCCGGCCGGCGCCGCGAACAGCTCGCGGATGGCGTCGAACATCGCGCGATCGCCGGCGACGAGACGCACCATGTCCGGCGCGGCGGAGCCTTTGCCGCGGATCACTTCTTCGGGAGCGGTCGCCTGGGCCTTCGAGAGGGCGACGTCGCCGGAGAGGAGCTGGAAGTACGCGCCGCGAAGCCTCGCGATCTCGCGGGGGATCGGAAGCCCGCGGTCGCGCGCGAAGACGCAGGCCTCCCAGGCGGCGAACGCCTCGATCCAGGCGCCGTCCCCCGGCAGGGCCTCCCCGAACCACTGTCCCGCGAGCAGGTCCGCGCCGTCCGCGTCGGTCGCGAGCTGCAGGGGGCCACCGACGATCGCGATCCCCGAAGCCGAGACGCGGCCGGTGTACCCGGGGAGCGTGACGAGCTGGAACCCCTCGAAGGCGTAGGGCGCCAGCGCGCCGGAAAGCCAGGCCATCGCGGGGGTCAGCCTCGGCGTGAACGATTTCACGGGGACCGCGGATGCGACCGCCGCCATCCGGAAGGGGACCGCCGCGAGGGTCCCGTCGGCGCTCTTCAATCCCGGAGCGGCCGCGACCGCGATCGTGCGCACCGGCTTGTCGTTCGTGAACCGGAACACCCCGGCGGCCGTTCGGGCGGTCGGTGTTCCCGATGCGGCGGCCCCCCAGCCGGCCGGAACGCGAATCGTCACGGCGGACGCCGCCCAGGTTCCGGGGAGCGTCGGGTACCAGGAGGACGACGGGGCGAGGATCGCGCGCTGCGCGGAGATCTCGGTTTCCGTCTTCGGGCGGGGCTGTCCGGCGATCGCGAAGGTCAGGGTTCGCTCACCGTCGATCGGCGGGTCCACGTCGACGATCAGCTCCGATCCGGCCTGCCGGTGCTCGATCACCCCGGAGCTGGCGC
>DASRJG010000032.1:0-7841 GCA_035649595.1 Candidatus Polarisedimenticolaceae bacterium | reverse complement strand
CGCGCGCCGTCCAGCCGGGGAACGCCAGCTCGCGCACGATCAGCCGCGCGCCCCCGGCCGGAACGTCGGCGACGAGGGAGATCCGCCCCGGCCGCCGTGCCGCCGGCCCCGCCGCGGTCTCCCGTCCCGCCGCGAGGAGCGTGGCGTAGGGCTTGGCCGGGATCGGGACCGGCGCCTCGCGCCGCGGGAAGAAGTACCAGGACACGCCGCCTTCGCCGAAGTCGCGCGGGTCCTGCGAGGCGAGGAACCCGCGATAGAACGCGGGCGTGGTCCACTCGGGGTAGGGGAGCCAGAAGTTCGCGACGTCGGTCGTGCGGTCCGCGGGCGGAAGGTCGAGACCGCAGACCCGCCCGAGCGGCGCGCCGTGCGTCGGGTCGGGGACCGCGCGCATGCGGACGTCGAACGGCTCGGTCGGCGTGTGGCCCTCCTTGAGCACCCAGTGCGTGACGCCCCGGTACGGCGGGAGCCATCCCGCCGCGCCGGCGTACGGGCCGGCGTCCCACACGAGGAGGAGCGGGAGCGCGTAGACGGGGAGAAGCTTCTTCCACGCCCCCTCGGCTTCGAGGAGCGCCGACGCCCCGGCGCCGACGGCGAGCGCGGCGAAGATCGACCCCGCCGAGAGGAACCGCCAGGGGAACTGGATCGTGTGGATCAGCGGAAGGTGGGTCATCGCCGACGCGACCGGCGCGCTCGCGAGCGCGAGCGACAGTGCCGTCCCCGCCGCCGGCGCCCAGGTCGCGTGGGAGCGCGACCACCAGGGCGCCGTCAGCGCCGCGCCGAAGAGCACCGCGCCGACGTAGAAGGGCATCTGCTCCCCCTCCTGCCCCGCGGCGCGGTCGCTCCGCTTGATGGAGGGGCGCAGCGTGTCCCATGCGCGGCGCACGGCCATGTCGGAGGGGTCGAGGCCGTGCTCGTCGTAGATCAGGTAGTGGTGGGTCTCGGTCTGCATGCGCAGGCTCGTGTGCTTCCCCTCCGCAAGCGCGGGGAGCCACCATCCGGCGGCGATCCCCGCCGCGATCAGCGCCGGGGCGATCGTCGCGGGCACGCGCCGGACCCCCCGCTCGATCGCGACCGCGGGGGCGAGGAGGATCACGAGACAGAAGAGCGTGATCAGGTGCGTCGGGATCAGGAGCGCGGTCGCGACAGCGAGCGTGACGGCGGCCGGCCGCGACGGTCCGCGGAGCAGGCGCAGACAGCACGCCGCCACGAGCGGCGCGAAGACGAACGCCGTCGCCTCGCCGAGCGCCCCGCGGAAGTGGAAGACGGCGAGCCTCCAGGGGGAGAACGCCATCGCGCAGGCGGCGAGCGACGCTCCGCGCCATCCGCAGCCGAGCAGCCGTGCCCCGAGCAAGGCGGCGATCGCGGAGAGCACGCCGGCCTGCGCGGTCGCCTCCTTCCAGAGCGCGACGGGCGCGAGCCCCGCGAGGACCCCCGGGAGATCGAGCAGGAAGTTGACCGGGCCGTAGAACTGCAGGAGCGGCATCCCCGCGCCGATGTCCGGGATCCACATCGGGACGATCGAGCCCGCGCGGACCGCGCGCGCGTACGCCCAGAGCCCCCACACGTGACCGACGTCGTGGACCTGAGGCATCCCCGCGCGCAGGAGCACGTGCGCGGAGGCGAGCCCCACCGCCGCGGCGCTCCCGATCGCGGCGGCGCGCCGGTGCCGCTCGGGCGCGAGCAGCGCCGCCGCCGCCCCGATCGCGGCGAGCGCGAGCACGAGCCGGCTCGGGGGAACGTGGACGGCGAGGCGGGTCGTCGCGAGCGCGGCCGCGCCGCAGGCCGCGAGGACGAGCGCCAGCCGGAGAGCGCGCATGCGCGCGGATGATATCCTGCACCCCATGAGGGTGCGGACGACGTGCAATCGCGATTGTCCGGACGCTTGCGGGATGATCGCGACCGTCGAGGACGGGCGCGTCGTGAAGCTCCAGGGCGACCCCGACCATCCGGTGACGCGCGGTTTCCTCTGCTACCGGACCAGCCGCTTCCTCGAGCGCCAGTACGATCCCAACCGGGTCACCACGCCGCTGATCCGTCGCGACGGCGCGCTCCGTCCGATCGCGTGGGACGACGCGCTCGACCTGATCGCGGAGAGGCTCCTGCGCGTCAAGTCCGAGTCGGGGGCGGCGGCGATCCTCCACTACCGCAGCGGCGGCACGCTCGGGATGGCGAAGTTCCTGACCGACCGATTCTTCGAGCTGTTCGGGCCCTGCGCGGTCAAGAGCGGCGACATCTGCTCGGGGGCGGGGGACCACGCGCAGCTCACGGACTTCGGTGACGAGGACAGCAACGACGTCTTCGACCTTCTGAACGCGAGGACGATCCTGATCTGGGGGAAGAACCCGCACGTCAGCAGCGTGCACGTGGTGCCGATCCTCAAGGAGGCGCGGGCGCGGGGGACGCGGATCGTCGCCATCGATCCGGTGCGCCACCGAGGAGCCGATCTCGCGGAGATGTTCGTGCAACCGCGCCCCGGCGGCGACATCGCGCTCGGTCTGGGGATCGCGCGGCGGCTGTTCGAGACGGGGAAGACCGATCCGAAGGCCGCGGAGTACTGCGATCACCTCGACGCGTTCCGCGCGCTCGCGCTCTCCCGGAGCGTCGCGGCCTGGGCGGCGCTCGCGGATGTGGCTCCTGCGGAGCTGGAGGCGGTCGCCGATCTCTACGGCGACGGCCCGTCGGCGATCCTGGTCGGCTGGGGGATGCAGCGCAAGGCCAACGGGTCGGCGACGGTGCGCGTGCTCGACGCGCTCGGCGCGGTCAGCGGGAACGTCGGCGTCGCCGGCGGCGGCGTCTCCTTCTACTTCAAGCGCCGCGGGGCGTTCGACGTGTCCTTCGGCGGGGAGCGCCCCGAGCCGCCACGGCGTCTCGCCGAGCCGACGCTCGGCCGCGAGATCCTGGAGGCGTCCGACCCGGCGGTCCGGATCGTCTGGGTCACCGCGGGGAACCCCGTCGCGATGCTCCCCGACGCGCTCACGGTGCGGCGGGCGCTCGAGACCCGGGAGCTGACCGTCGTCGTGGACGCGTTCCTGACCGATACCGCGCGGGCCGCGCACGTCGTGCTCCCGACGACCACGATGCTCGAGGACGACGACCTCGTCGGGGCGTACGGGCACCACTGGCTCGGCGAGGTGCGCCCCGTGGTCCCGCCCCCCGTGGAGGTTCGGACCGACTACGCGATCGCGGTGGAGCTCGCGCGCCGCCTCGGCCTGGAGGAGCACTTCAAGGACCCGATCGAGACCTGGAAGCGCCGCTTCCTCGGCAAGGTCGCGGACAAGGGGGGCTCGCTCGAGGAGATCCGCTCGGGGTACGTGCGCAACCCGCTCGCCCCCGCGGTGCTCTTCGCCGACCGCAAGTTCCCGACGCCGACGGGGAAGGTCAACCTCATCCACGAGGCCGATCCGGAGCCGGCACGGCCGACGGCCGAGCGGCCGCTCCTCTTGATGGCCTTCTCGACCGAGCGCGCGCAGTCGTCGCAATGGGCGCACCCGAACGGTCACGACGGCCCGGCGCAGGCGACGGTCCACCCCGGTGCCGCGCCCGGGCTCACGGACGGGGCGGTCGTGCGTCTGGAGTCCGAGCTGGGCGCGATGGAGGTCCGCCTGAAGCTCGACGCGCGTCAGCGCCGCGACGTCGTGCTGATGGCGAAGGGGGGCTGGCTGCGCGACGGCCGCTGCGCCAACGTGCTCGTCCCCGCGCGCGCGACCGACGCCGGGGGCGGCGCGGTCTACTACGACACCCCCGTGCGGATCGTCGCGAGGTAGAGGGCATGGCCGCGACGCAGAGCTTCGACGTCACCACCGGCTGCGACATGCAGGAGGTGGACAACGCGGTCCATCAGGCGGTGAAGGAGATCACCCAGCGGTTCGATTTCAAGGGGGTCCGGGTCGGGATCGAGCTCTTCCGCGCCGAGAACCGGATCGTCCTGACCGGCCCCGACGAGTTCAAGATCAAATCGATCTGGGAGGTCCTCCAGACCAAGCTGGTGCGCCGCAAGGTCCCGCTGAAGAACCTCACGCCGGGGGGGATCGAGCCGGCGGCGGGCGGGACGGCGCGTCAGGAGCTCAAGCTCCAGCAGGGGATCCCGATCGAGACCGCGCGGGAGATCGTGAAGTTCCTCAAGGACCAGAAGCTGAAGAAAGTGCAGGCGTCGATCCAGGGGGACCAGGTCCGCATCGCCTCACCGTCTCGCGACGAGCTCCAGGGGGTGATGGCGCTCCTGCGCGCCAAGGACTTCGGGATCGAGCTGAACTTCGGGAATTACCGGACCCAGTGACCCTTCAGTCGCGCCGGAGGAGCCTCGCGCGCGTCAGCGCGCGGGTGCCGAGCCGATCGGACACCGCGTCCTCCGCTCGCGCGAGCCGTCGCGAGCGCTCCGCGACGGCGTCGGGGAAGAGGGGCGCGGGCGCGCTCTCGGCGGGGAGGATCCCGCTGACGCCGACGCCGAGCAGGCGCACCCCCCGTCCCTGCAGGTCGATTCTCTCCCGGAACAATGCGCGGGCCGCGTCGAGGATCGTGTCGGCGAGGTCGGTCGGGTCGGGGAGGGTCAGGGCGCGCGTCGCGGTCGTGAAGTCGCCGGTGCGGACCTTGATGTGGATCGTCCGCGCGGCGAGCCCCTGGCGCCGCAGCTCGCGGGCGACGCCGCGCGCCCGCGCGAGCAGCGCGCGGTCGATCTCGTCGCGGTCGGTCAGGTCCTCCACGTAGGTCCGCTCCTCCGAGATCGACTTCGCCTCGAGCCCCCGCTCCACCGGGCGCCGGTCCTCCCCGTGCGCGAGCCGGTGGACGTGCGCCGCCAGCGCCGGCCCGACCAGCGGCACGAGCGCGGACTCCGGCGCCCGCGCGATGTCCCCGACGGTGCGGATCCCGCCGCGCTCGAGCTTCTCGGCCGACTTCGGGCCGACCCCCCAGAGCCTCCGGACCGGAAGGGGCCAGAGGCGCGTGGGAACGTCCTCGATCGGGAAGACGACCAGGCCGTCCGGCTTCTCCATGTCGGAGGCGAGCTTGGCGAGGAACTTGTTCGGCGCCACGCCGACCGAGGCGGTCAATCGCTCCTGCGCGCGGATCCGGTCCTTGAGGGCGCGCGCGAGGGCCGCCCCCTCCGCGAGGCCGGCCGCGTGCCCCGTGAGATCGAGGAACGCCTCGTCGATCGAGAGGGGCTCCACGACGGGCGCGGCGTCGTCGAGGAGCCTGCGGATCCGGCGCGACACCTCGACGTACAGCTCCATGCGCCCGGGGAGCCAGATCGCGTCGGGGCAGAGCCGCTCCGCGGTGAGGGAGGGCATCGCCGACCGCACGCCGAACGCGCGCGCCTCGTACGAGCAGGTCGCGACGACGCCGCGCCGGCCGCGATGGCCGATGATCAGCGGTCGCCCCGCGAGCTCTGGGTCCTCCCGCACCTCCACGGCCGCGTAGAACGCGTCCATGTCCAGGTGCAGCACGACCCGCTGCATCACAACGGCCCGAGCAGCGCGGCGATCTTCTGGGGGGACTCCAGCGCGCTCAGGTGCGCGACGTCCTCGAGGACGTGGAGCCGCGCGCCGGGGATCGCGGCGGCCATCGCGCGCGACCGGTCGGGAGGGGTGAGCGCGTCCACGGCGCCGACGATCAGGATCGACTTCACACCGATCGACAGGAGCATCGAGCGCCGGTCGGGGCGCGCGGCGAGCCCCATGAGGGTCGGAGGGAGGCCGGCGTCCCCGGCCCGCTCGAACATCGCCATCAAGTGCTCGCGGCGGCTCTCGAACTGCTCGCGGTTGTCGTTCAGCAGGCTGGGGACCATCGCCTCCGCGAAGCTCCTCCACCCTTGGAGGCGGATCATCGCGATCCCCCGCGCGCGCTGCAGCCGCGCGGCGTCGTCGTCCGGCGCGGCGGTGGTGCTGACGAACGCGTAGGCGCGCGCGAAGCCGGGATGCGCGGCGGCGATCGCAAGCGCGACGTAGCCGCCCATCGACAGCCCGGCGAACGCCGGCCGCTCCACGCGCTTGAGCTGGAGCAGGCGCACCACGTCGTCGGCCCAGAGATCGACCGACGGCGCCCGCCAGCCGAGGGTCGAGGCCCCATGACCGCGCACCTCCGGGATCACGATCCCGCGGTCGGACGGGAGCGCCGCGACCACGCCGTCCCACATCGAGGCGTCGCATCCCATCGCGTGGAGCAGGACGAGGGGGTCGCGCCCGGGCCGGATCTTGTAGTGGATCTCCGCGCCGTCCGGGGTGGGGAAGACGGCGTCCTGGAAGCTCACAGCGAGAGCACCAGCTTGCCGCGGACGTGCCCGGCGCGGCTCTCCTCCTGCGCGCGCGCGGCCTCGGCCAGCGGGAGGATCGTCTGGACGTGCGGCCGCAGCTTCTTCCGGGAAACATGGGCGGCGAGCGCCGCGAGCTGCTCGCCGGAGGCTTCCGAGCTGATCCTCTCGAAGCGGATGCCGCGGCCGCGGACCGCCTCGGGGCGGAGGACGTCCACGACGCTGACGATCATGCCCCCGGGCCTGACCGCCTCCAGAGCGTCCACGAGCGGCTCGCCGCCGATCGCGTCCAGCACCACGTCGGCGCCGTCGGGGAAGCGGGAGAGGACGGAGGCCGCGAGGGGGTCGCGAGTGTAATCGATCCCCGCTTCGGCCCCCTGGCTCAGGACGAACTCCTGGTTCCGGGGGCCGGCGGTCGCGAGCGTCCGGGCCCCGGCGATGCGCGCGAGCTGGAGCGCGAAGTGGCCGACCCCGCCGGAGCCGTTCAGCACGACGAGCGTCGCGCCCGCGGCGAGCCCCGCCCGCGCCAGCGCCTGGTGCGCCGTCAGCGCGGCGCAGGGGATCGCGGCCGCCTCCTCGAACAGGAGGTTCGCGGGCATCATCGCGACGTGGCGCTCCGGGACGACGACGTATTCCGCGTAGGTCCCCCACTGCACCACCGGCTTCCGCGCGTACGCGAAGACGCGGTCTCCCTTGCGGAACCGCTGGCACCCCTCGCCGAGCTCCTCGACGACGCCGGCGACGTCCCAGCCGGGGATGATCGGAAAGGCGTGCGGGCGCGAGGCCTGGCTTCCCTCGCGGATCTTCCAATCCACCGGGTTCACGCCGGCGGCGACCGTGCGCACGAGGACCGCGCCCCGCTCGGTCTTCGGGCGCGGGAGGTCGGTGAGCGTCAAGACCTCCGGGCCGCCGAAGCCGTAGATCGCCACCGCCTTCATGGAATCCCTCGGGCAGGCCGCTATTATAGGTCGCCATGAGCGTCGGAACGCAGGCGGTGACGCTTGAGCGCGAGGGCGCGATCGGCGTGGTGCGCCTGAAGCGGTCGCACGGGAACGCGATCAACGACGATCTCGTCGAGGGGCTCGTCACCACGCTCAACGAGGTCGAGGCCGATCCCGAGATCCGCGGGGTCCTGCTCGCCTCCTCGGGGAAGATCTTCTGCCCCGGGCTCGACCTGCAGGAGCTGCTCCCGCTCGACCGCACCGCGATGGAGCGGTTCATGCTCCGCTTCTCCGCCGCGGTGCTGACGCTCTACACGCATCCGAAGCCGGTCGTCGCCGCGATGCACGGCCACGCGCTGGCGGGCGGGTGCATCCTCGGCCTCTGCGCCGACTGGCGCGTGCTGGCACGCGGCGCCCTGATCGGGTTGAACGAGGTCAAGATCGGCGTGCCTCTGCCGTTCGGGGTCGCGCTGATCGTCCGCGACGCCGTGCCGCGGAGCCATCTCACGCAGGTCGCGCTCCTCGGCCGGAACTTCAGCGACGAGGGGGCGGTGGCCGCAGGCGTGGCGGACGAGCTCGCCGAGGCGGCCGCGGTCGAGGACACCGCGCGGACGCGCCTCGCCGAGTTCGTCGCGAAGGACGCGACGTCGTTCGCCGTG
>DASRJG010000031.1:0-3793 GCA_035649595.1 Candidatus Polarisedimenticolaceae bacterium | reverse complement strand
GCCCCTCACCGGGCGGACCGCGCCGTCCAGCGCGAGCTCCCCCGCGAGCACGAGGTCGCGCGCGGGCGCCAGACCGAGGGCGCCGTCCGCCGCGAGGATCGCGGCGGCGATCGGGAGATCGAGCGCGGCTCCGTCCTTGCGCACGTCCCCCGGGGCGAGGTTCACGGTCACCCGATGCGGGGGGAGCTTGAAGCCGGAATGCGCGAGGGCGGCCCGGATCCGGTCGATCCCCTCCCGCACGCTGCTGTTGGGAAGCCCGACGGCGGCGATGTTCGGCAGGCCGCCGCCGAGGTGGACCTCGACGTCCACGAGTCGGGCCTCGGCCCCGATCAGGACCGCGCCCACGGTGCGTCCGAGCATGAAGCCGTCCCACCCGAGGAGGCGGACGGGGCCTGGAAGGTCTAGTTCGAGCGGATCGTCAAACGCGTGCCGGGATAGAGAACCCCGTTCGGGGTGATGTTGTTCAGCGCGCAGATCTGGTTGACTGTGACCTGGTACCGATCGGCGATGCGGTAGAGGGTCTCGCCGCGGCGCACCGTGTGCACGAGGTTGCTCCCCGCGGGGCGCGGGGCCGTCCCCTTCTTCGATTTCGCCGCGACGCTGGTCCCCGCCCTGGAGGAGCGGGACGCGACCGCGGACCGCGAGGCGGGAACGATCAGCTTCTGCCCGACGCGGATCGGCGACCGGACCCCGATGCCGCTCGCGGAGGCGATCGCCGCGGGGGTGGTCCGATACCGCTTCGCGATCCGGCCGAGCGTGTCGCCGCGCTGGACGCGGTAGACGATCGCGTGCGCGCGGCGCACCTCGCGGTCGTTGACCGGCGCGGCGAGAGCGGGGACGACGAGCTGCTGGCCTTCCTTCAGCGTGCTGGTCTTCGAGAGGCCGTTCGCGCGCGCGAGAGCGGCCGTCGACAACCCGTAACGGCGCGCCAGGCCTGCGACCGACTCCCCCTTGGCGACCTGGTGACGCGCGAGCACCATCCGCTCCGCGGCGGGGAGGAGCGCGTAGGCCTGCGAGAGCGCTTCCCCGCGCCCGGCCGGGACGCGGACCTCGAATCGGTCGGGGGGGGTGACGCCGCGCCGGAGCTGGGGGTTGAGCTGGCGAAGGGTCTCGTAGTCGATGTCGCCGATCCGCGCGAGGATGCGGAGGTCCGTTTGCCCTTCGATCATCACGTCGTCGCACGCCAGCGGCGCGTCGCGCTCGACGTCGAAGCCGTACTTCTCAGGCTGCTTGGCGATCAGCGTGGCGGCGAGGATCGCCGGCACGTAGTTCCGCGTCTCGGCGCGGAGCGATCGCGTGGAGGCGAGCGACCAGAAGTCGTTCTTCTTCGTCTGCGCGAGCGATCGGGAGATCTTCCCCTCACCCGCGTTGTACGCCGCGAGCGCGAGGTACCAATCGCCGAACATCCCGTAGAGGTCCTTCAGGTAGGCGGCGGCCGCGCGCGCGGATTTCTCGGGATCGGAGCGCTCGTCCACCCAGCCGTCGATCCGCAGCCCGTAGCGCCGCCCGGTTCCCGCGATGAACTGGAAGATCCCCTTGGCCCGCGCGCGCGAGTAGGCGTTGGTCTTGAACGCGCTCTCGACGTGCGCCATGTAGACCAGGTCCTTCGGGAGGCCGGCCTGCTCGAAGATCTCCTGGAACGCCGCGACGTAGCGGCCGGAGCGCACGAGGCTTCCCTCGAAGAACGCCTGGTGCCGCGTGGTGAAGTAGTTCACGTACCCGACGACCTGGTCGTTGAGCACCATCGGAATGTCGAAGCCGGGGAACGCCTCCGCGACGAGGTTCTTCTCGCGCTCCAGGACGGCATCGGAAACCTCGGGCGCCTTCTCGGGGAGCTCGTCCAGCGGGGACGGCACGACCTCCTCGGCGGGCTGGGCGTCGTCATCGTCCGCGTCGGCCTGGGTGTCGGTCTCGGCCAGGGTGTCCCCGGCGGCCTCGTCGTCCGCGTCGGAGGGCTCGGGGTCCACGATCTCGCCCGGCTTCGACTGGACTTGAGGCGGGGGCGCGGACGGGGAGGCGGCCTGGGGCGCGGCGTCGGGTTTGGGGCTCGGGGGGGTCGCCTGCCCCGGGGAGTTCACCACCGGAGCCGAGGAGACCCCCGCGCACCCGAGCGCGAGCGCGCTCAAGAGGAGGACCCCGAACGCCGCTACTCTCATAAGCTTCATAAGGCTCCCAGGTCGAGCGAGGCTCGGGATCGCCTATAAGGGCCCGAATAGGCCGGGCAAAGCATAAGGACCGCCTCTTTCGGTGTCAACCGAGCTTGACACTTCACCTCGTTTTCGCCTACCCTTCGCGCCGTCCCTTCCCAGCCGGGCCCTCCCGGCCCAGCCTCCGACGGAGATCCCAGATGGCCACCGACTCCAAAGAACGGACCAAGGCGGTCGATCTCGCCGTCTCCCAGATCGAGCGCCAATTCGGCAAGGGCTCGATCATGAAGCTCGGCGACCGCCAGACCCAGGACATCCCCGTCATTCCCACAACCTCCCTCTCCGTAGATTATGCGTTGGGAGTGGGCGGCGTCCCACGCGGCCGTGTGGTCGAGATCTTCGGCCCCGAATCGTCCGGAAAAACCACCTTCGCCCTGCACGTGGTCGCGGAGGCCCAGCGGCTGGGCGGGCTCGCCGCGTTCATCGACGCCGAGCACGCCCTAGACCCCGAGTACGCGAAGAAGCTCGGCTGCGACGTGGACAACCTGATGGTCTCCCAGCCGGATTCCGGCGAGCAGGCGCTCGAGATCGCCGAGATCCTGATCCGCTCCAGCGCGGTCGACATCGTCGTCGTGGACTCGGTCGCCGCCCTCGTCCCGAAGGCCGAGCTGGACGGTGAGATGGGAGACGCTCACGTCGGTCTCCAGGCCCGGTTGATGTCGCAAGCGCTCCGCAAGCTCACCGGCATCGTGGCCAAGAGCAAGACCTCCCTCCTCTTCATCAATCAGATCCGCGAGAAGATCGGCGTGATGTTCGGGAACCCAGAGACGACCACCGGCGGCCGCGCTCTGAAGTTCTATGCGTCGATGCGGATCGACATCCGCCGCATCGGCGCGATTAAGGAAGGCGAGGAGACGACCGGGAGCCGCACGCGGCTGCGCGTCGTGAAGAACAAGGTCGCGCCCCCGTTCCGCAGCGCGGAGTTCGACATCCTCTACGGGGAGGGGATCTCGAAGGAGGGAGACCTCCTCGACCTCGGCATCGCCCACAAGATCGTCGAGAAGTCCGGGTCGTGGTTCTCCTACGGCGAGATCCGCCTCGGCCAGGGACGCGAGAACGCCCGCCTCTTCCTCAAGGACAACCCCGACCTCACCGCGGAGATCGACCGGAAGGTGCGCGCCGCGCTCGGCTTCACCAAGGGCGCCGTGACGATCGAGGCCGCGCCCGTCGTCCCCGCCGAGCCGCCTCGCGCGGCCGCGCCGGTCGAGCCCGCCGGCCGATCCAGGCCCCGCGCCGAGACGATCCGCCCGTCTTGAAAAACGCGAGAGCGAGTGCAAGAATCCGCGCTCGCTTTCGCGACAACGGATCGGCTCGGTAGCTCAGTTGGTAGAGCGAGGGACTGAAAATCCCTGCGTCGGGGGTTCAACTCCCTCCCGAGCCACCACCTTTTACAAGTCGATGTACTACGCGGTGTCCACCTGGTGCCACTTTTCCACCAGCGGCGTCGGTAGTGTCCTAATTAGAACGGAACCCAGCGGCGATCCACCGCACCGCTAAGAAAAGAAACGCGGGTGCTAGGACGCCCTGTGGACGCAGGCGGGGCACCGTCAAGGGGTAGTTCGTTCACGCGAGAGGTCGGCGTGATG